>NZ_JBJGYK010000005.1:0-189386 GCF_054049955.1 Geodermatophilus sp. SYSU D00758 | reverse complement strand
TGCTTGAAACCCGGCCGAGAACCGCGACCTGACAGATCGCGATCAATCTCAACCAAAGGAACCCACAAAGGGGTTGTTACTTGGCACTGACTTTCGGCACGCTGTTGAGTTCTCAAGGAGCGGACGCGCGCGACTCCCGGCCGTTTCACGGGCCTTTGTTCGCGGCGGTTTCCCCACTGTACACCGTGCTCCGCAGCAGTCGAACCTCAGGCGTTCGTCCGGCGGTTTCCCGGGCCCTGCGGCCCGGTCTGTTCTCGCTCGGTGCAGGAAGAACCATACACGTCCTCGGGAGGCCGTGCACGGGGGGTCCCGGAGGCCCTTCCCGATGACCGAGACGCGCGGTTCCCGTGCTCCTCGGTCGGTGGGTGCAACGGTCCCGGTCCCCGGTGCATTCCCCGTCGCCGAGGTCCGTGACGCCCCGGTCGGACGCCGGCCGGGCAGCCGGGACCACGGTGCAAGCACGGCACGGCACGGCACGGCACGGCGCGGCGCGGCACGGCACGGCGCTCAGGCGACCCCGCGGGGGCGGAACTGGACGCTGACCCGCGGGCCGACGGCCCTGGCCGTCTTGGGGATGCAGTGCTCCCAGGTGCGCTGGCAGGACCCGCCCATCACCACCAGGTCGCCGTGCCCCAGCGGGAACCGCAGGCTCTCGCCGCCGCCGACCGGGCGCAGCAGGAGCGGACGCGGCGACCCGAAGGAGACGATGGCCACCATCGTGTCCGCGCTCCGCCCCCGGCCGATGCGGTCCCCGTGCCAGGCCACGCTGTCGCGCCCGTCGCGGTACAGGCACATCCCGGCGGTGACGAAGGGCTCGCCGAGCTCCTGGGCGTACCGGTCGGTCAGCGCCTCCCGCGCCCGGGTCAGCAGCAGGTGCGGCAGGGTCTCCCCGTCGCCGTACCACCGCAGGAGGCGGGGTACCGCGACCTCCCGCTCGTACATCTGCCGGCGGTCGGCCCGCCACCCGATGTCCCCGAGGAGCACCTCGAGGACGGCGTCGGAGCCGGTCACCCACCCCGGCTGGTGGTCGACCCAGGCGCCCCGGGTCAGCGGGTGACGCACCGGGCGCAGGCGTGCGAGCGCCGCCTCCTCGGCGAGGTCCCAGATCGACGGCTGGTGCGCGAGCGCCATGCGCAGAGGCTACGCGCTGTCGAACGCCTGTACGAGTGCGCGGCGGCCTGGCGGGTCCTCAGGCGGTGAGCGCCAGCGCGAACGGCAGCACCCGGGACGCCCCGGCCAGGCGGAGCTCCCGCCCGGCCACCGTCATGGTCCAGCGAGAGTCGGCGAGGTCGTCGACCAGCAGCACGGGGACGGGCCCGAGCTCCTCCAGGCGGGCCCGCAGCTCCGGGCCGACCACCACGCGCTGCCACACCCCGGCCAACCGGAACGCGCTGTTGCCGCCGGGCCCGCCGGTCGGCCCCCCGTGGGCCAGGGAGAGCTCCCCGAGGTAGGGCAGCCGGCCGAGGCCGGCCAGCCCCTGCGCCAGCCCGGTGACCAGCCGGGGACGTCGGCGGGAGGGCACCGCCACCACCGCCGCGGGTCGCTCCGCCCAGTCCCAGGCGCCCAGGACCCGCGCGCAGGCCCGGAGGAGGTCGTCGTCCGGCGGCGCGTCGTGGCCCCGCTGCAGGGACCCGCGCCGAGCGTGCGCGGTGTGGGGGTCAGCGGGCTCCTTCCCGTCGAAGGCGGCGTCCGGGTCCTCCTCGAGCCCCGGGGCCTCCAGATCGACCACCCCACCCACCCCGTCGTCGCCGAGGAGGGTGCGCAGCCGCTGCCCCCAACCCAGGTCGGTCAGCCGGGCGACGGCCCGGCCCGGGTCGAGCTGCTCGCCGGGGGCGATCTTCCCCTTGACCTCCATCCCGAGGCGGTCGGCGCCGGTCGGCCACTGGGCCCGCGGGGCCAGCTCCACGCCGGGGCGGTCCAGCGCGGCCGACGCCGCCTCGGCCGCCGCGGCGGGGACCTCGGTGGCGTACCAGGGGCCGGCGCAGACGTCGCAGCGGCCGCAGGGTGCGGCGGTCGGGTCGTCCAACGCCTCCTGCAGGAAGGCCATGCGGCAGCGCGCCTCGTCGACCGGGCGGGCGTAGGCGATCATCGCCCGCTGCTCGGCCTCCCGGGTGCGGGTGACGCGGCCGTACCGGTCGGCGTCGTAGACCCACGGCCGGCCGGTGGCGCGCCAGCCGCCCTGGACCCGCTCCACCGCGCCGTCGACGGCGAGCACCTTGAGCAGCAGCTCCAGCCGGGACCGCCGGACGTCGGCCACCGTCTCCAGCCGGGCCACCGACCAGGCCTTCCCGTCGGCCATCGCGGTGAGCACCGCGGCGGCGTGGTCCTCCCGCGGCATGGAGGAGGTGGCGAACCACTGCCAGATCGCGAGGTCCTCCGGGCCCGGGAGGAGCAGCACGTCGGCGTGCTCGACGGCCCGGCCGGCGCGCCCGACCTGCTGGTAGTAGCTGACCGGCGACGACGGCGCCCCCAGGTGGACGACGAACCCGAGGTCGGGCTTGTCGAAGCCCATCCCCAGGGCGGAGGTGGCCACCAGCGCCTTGACCCGGTTCTCCCGGAGCGCCTCCTCCGCCTCGCGCCGGTCGGCGTCGTCCAGCCGGCCGGTGTAGGCGCGCACCTCGTGACCGGCGTCCCGCAGCAGCGCGGCGGTCTCCTCCGCGGCGGAGACGGTGAGCGTGTAGACGATCCCGCTGCCCGGGAGGTCGCCCAGGTGGGCGGCCAGCCAGGCCAGCCGGGCACGGTCGGTGGGCAGCCGGAGGACGCCGAGCCGCAGCGAGTCGCGGGCCAGCGGGCCGCGCACCGTCGTGACGCCCACGCCGCCGGCCCCGAGCTGCTCGGCCACGTCGGCCACCACCCGCTCGTTCGCCGTCGCGGTGGTCGCCAGGACGGGGGTGCCGGAGGGCAGGGCGCCGAGCAGGTCGCGGATGCGGCGGTAGTCCGGGCGGAAGTCGTGCCCCCAGTCGGAGACGCAGTGCGCCTCGTCCACGACGAGCAGGCCGCAGCGCTGGACCAGCTCGGGCAGCTGCTCCTCGCGGAAGCGCGGGTTGGTGAGGCGCTCCGGGGAGACCAGCAGGACGTCGACCTCGTCCGCGGCCAGCGCCGCGGCGACGTCGTCCCACTCCGTGGCGTTGGCGCTGGAGATCTCGACCGCCCGGATGCCGGCCCGGGCGGCCGCGGCCACCTGGTCGCGCATCAGGGCGAGCAGCGGGCTGACCAGCAGGGTGGGGCCGCGGCCCCGCCGGCGGAGCAGCGCGGTGGAGACGAAGTAGACGGCCGACTTGCCCCAGCCGGTGCGCTGCACCACCAGGGCCCGCTCGGACCGCTCGACCAGCGCGGCGACGGCGGTGTCCTGCCCCTCGCGGAAGGCCGCGTCGGGGCGGCCGGTCAGCTCGCGCAGCACCTCGAGGGCCTCGACGTCGAGGGCGGACGGCGGCGCGGCGGTGCTCATGGCCCCCGACAGTAGGGACCGGGGCCGACAGGGGCGTCCCGGGGCGCGCATGCTGGGGGCGATGGAGGAGGATCCGCGGACGATGCCGCTCCCGACGCCGCCCCCCGACAACCACGTGCACACCCGCTGGTCCTGGGACACCCCCGACTCGGCGACGATGGTGCGTGCCTGCGAGCGCGCGGTCGCCCGGGGGTTGCCGGCCATCGCCTTCACCGAGCACCTGGACTTCACGACCTGGTCCCCGGAGGACCGGGCGACCGCCGAGGGGCTGGTCGACCGGCACGCCTCCCGGCACCTGCCCATCGACGTCGAGGGGTACTGGGCCGAGCTGGAGGAGTGCCGCGAGCGCTTCCCCCAGCTGCGCATCTGGTCGGGCGTGGAGACCGGTGAGCCGCACCTGTTCGCCGCCAGCGTCGCCGCGCACCTGCGCGACGCCCCCGTCGACCGGGTGCTCGGCTCGCTGCACTCGCTCAGCGAGGACGGCCGGCTGTACGGGGTCGGCCGGATGCTCTACCCGGACCCCGACCCGACGATGCGGCGCTACCTCGCCGAGGTCGTCGACATGGTGGAGAGCAGCGACGTCTTCCAGGTGCTCGCGCACGTGGACTTCCCCCGCCGCTACTGGCCGGGCGGGCCCGACGCCTACCAGGAGAAGGACTTCGAGGAGGAGTACCGCGCGGTGTTCCGCGCGCTGGCCGGCACCGGACGCGCGCTGGAGGTCAACACGACCAGCCCGCTGGCGTCGGTGGACCAGGTGCGCTGGTTCCACGAGGAGGGCGGGGAGGCGGTCAGCTTCGGCAGCGACGCCCACCAGCCGGCGGCCGTCGGCCAGTACTTCGACCTCGCCGTGGACGTCGTGGAGGCCGCCGGCTTCCGCCCGGGGCGGGACGCCTTCGACTTCTGGCGTCGCCGCTGACCCGACTACTTCACCGCTAAGACAGTTCGGGCTAGGGTCGGCCGGTGCCCACCTCCCGCCGCGTCGTGATCGCCCTCGGCGGCAACGCGATGACCGGCCCCGACGGCTCGGCGACCCCGGCGGCCCAGCAGCGCGCGCTCGCGGTGGCCGCCGGCCACGTCGCCGAGGTGGTCGCCACCGGGGCCGACGTCGTCCTCACCCACGGCAACGGGCCGCAGGTGGGCAACCTCCTCGTGAAGAACGAGCTGGCCGCCCACGAGGTCCCGCCCGTGCCGCTGGACTGGTGCGTCGCCCAGACGCAGGCCACGATCGGGTTCACGCTGGCCGACGAGCTCGACGCGGCCCTCGCCGCCCGCGGCCTGCCGCAGCGCACCGCCGGCCTCGTCACCCGCACGCTCGTGGACCCCGACGACCCGCACTTCGCCGAGCCGTCGAAGCCGGTCGGCCGCCACCTGTCCCGCGAGCGGGCCGAGCTGTTCATCGCGCACGGCCAGACCTGGGAGGACCGGGGCGAGCGCGGCTGGCGCCGGGTGGTCGCCTCGCCGGTGCCGCGCTCGGTCATCGACGTCCCGGCGATCGCGGCGCTCGCCGCGGCGGGCTTCGTCGTCGTGTGCGCCGGCGGCGGCGGCGTGCCGGTCGTCCCGGACGGGCCCGACGGCGCGCTGCGCGGGGTGGAGGCGGTCATCGACAAGGACCTCACCGCGGCGCTGCTGGCCCGGGAGCTGGGCGCCGACACCCTCGTCATCGCCACCGACGTCCCCCACGTGATGGTGGGCTTCGGCACGCGCGCGGCGCGGCCGCTGGGCCGGGTGACCACCGCGGAGCTTCGCGCGCACGCCGCGGCCGGGGAGTTCGCGCGCGGCTCGATGGGCCCGAAGGTCGAAGCCGCCCTGGGTTTCGTGGAGGGTGGCGGCGGCCGCGCCGTCATCACCTCCCTGCAGCACATCGCCGACGCCGTCGCCGTGGACGACGCCGGCACCGTCCTGACCGCCAACTGAAGAGAAAGGGCCCTCCTGCCCCCACCGCTCGCAAGCTCGCGGCGGGGCCCTGCAGGGGGGCCGACCCCTGAGAACGAAGGAGTAGTGGTCCCGTGCCCGCACCGATCGAGGTCCGCAAGGTCCCGCTGCACTCCGTCAGCGACGCCTCCGAGCTCGCGAAGCTCATCGACGACGGCGTCCTCGAGGCCGACCGCGTCATCGCCGTCATCGGCAAGACCGAGGGCAACGGCGGCGTCAACGACTACACCCGCATCATCGCCGACCGCGCCTTCCGCGAGGTCCTGGTCGAGAAGGGCACCCGCTCGGCCGAGGAGGTCAAGGGCGTCCCGATCGTGTGGTCCGGCGGCACCGACGGCGTCATCAGCCCGCACGCGACGGTCTTCGCCACCCTGGCCGAGGACGCCGTCGAGAAGACCGACGAGCCGCGGCTGACCGTGGGCTTCGCGATGAGCGAGCAGATCCTGCCCGAGGACATCGGCCGGGTCGCCATGATCGAGAAGGTCGCCGCGGGGGTGAAGCAGGCGATGGCCGAGGCGGGCATCGACGACCCCGCCGACGTCCACTACGTGCAGACCAAGACCCCGCTGCTCACCATCGACACCATCCGGGACGCCAAGTCCCGCGGGAAGACGGTGTGGACCGAGCACACCCACGAGTCGATGGACCTCTCCAACGCCACCACCGCCCTCGGCATCGCCGTCGCGCTCGGCGAGATCGAGATGCCGGGCGACGAGGACGTCATGCACGACCTCTCGCTGTTCTCCTCCGTGGCCTCCTGCTCCTCGGGGGTGGAGCTCGACCAGGCGCAGATCGTGGTGGTCGGCAACGCCCGCGGGCACGGCGGCAGCTACCGGATCGGCCACTCGGTGATGCAGGACGCCCTGGACCAGGACGGCATCTGGGCGGCCATCCGCGACGCCGGCCTGGAGCTGCCCGAGCGGCCGCACCACAGCGACCTCGGGGACCGGCTGGTCAACGTCTTCCTCAAGTGCGAGGCCGACCCGTCGGGGGCGGTCCGCGGCCGGCGGAACGCCATGCTCGACGACTCCGACGTCCACTGGCACCGCCAGATCAAGGCCTGCGTCGGCGGCGTGACCGCCTCGGTCACCGGCGACCCGGCGGTCTTCGTCTCCGTCGCCGCCGTGCACCAGGGCCCCTCCGGCGGCGGCCCGGTCGCCGCCATCGTCCGGGCGGACTGACCCCCGGTGTCCCGGTCGGGGGCCGCGTGCCCCCGACCGGGACCCCCGGCCCGCGAACGGCATCGCAGATCGCGCCACCGGTCGGCGGGTCACCGCCCGGGGACGTCCCCGTCCGCCACACCGGGCCGGGAGAGCCCGATCGGCGACGGTCGTCGTCTAGGTTGAGCGCCCGATGAGCCCGGCCCTCCCGGTCGGCCGGACGAGGAGCCCGACGGTGATCAGGTCCGCGCGCTGGGCGCACGCACTGCCCCTCGTGGTGCTGGCCCTGTTCGCGGGCGCCGACCTGCTCGCCGGGCCCGACCAGGTCCTGCTGGGGCTGGTCGTCGTCGCGCCGGTCGTGGCCGCCACCAGCCTGGGTCGCCGGGCGACCCTGGCCTACGCCGTCCTGGCCCTCGTGACGGCCGCGCTGCTGGGCATCTACGACGGCCAGTACGACCGGCGCGACATCGACGTCCACGTGGTCCGCCTGTTCGCCGTGGCCCTCGGGGGCGCGCTGGCCGTCGCGGCCAGCACGCTGCGGTTGCGCAGGGAGGAGGACGTCGCCCGGTTGAGCGCCGAGGCCGCCAGGACGGCCACGGTCGTCCAGCTGGCCGAGAACCTGCAGCGGGACCTGCTGGGCGCGCCACCGCAGGTCCGGTCGTGGGAGTCCGCCGTGCGCTACGTGCCGGCCAGCCAGCACGCGCAGGTCGGCGGGGACTGGTACGACGCCTTCCCCGACCCCGAGGGCCACACCGTGCTCGTCATCGGGGACGTCGCCGGCCACGGGCCCTCCGCGGCGGCGACGATGGCCCAGGCCCGGGGCATGCTCCGGGCCGTCGCCCAGTCCGTGGACGGGTCACCCGCCGCGCTGCTGTCGGCGCTGGACCGGGCCTTCGCCACCGTGGGCGTGCCGACGCTCATCACCGCGATCGTGGCCACCGCCGACCCGGGCCCGCAGCGCGGGGACGGCGGCCGCACGGCCCTGCTCCGCTGGTCGAACGCCGGCCACCCGCCGCCCGCGCTCCTGCGGGCCGACGGCCGCGCGGAGCTGCTGGAGCGCGACCCCGACCCGCTGCTCGGGCTGGCTCCCGGCGCCGCCCGCCACGACCACACCCTGCACCTGTGCCCGGGCGACACCGTGCTCTTCTACACCGACGGCCTGGTCGAGCGCCGCGGGGCGCCGATCGACGCGGGCCTGGCCTGGCTGACCGGCACGCTCTCGGGGCGCGCGTCCCGCTCGTTGGACGAGCTGTGCGACGGGCTGCTCGAGGAGATCGGGGGCCGGGTCGACGACGACGTGGCCCTGCTCGCCGTGCGGGTCCCGGGCCGCCGTTGACCCTCCGGTCTACCGCTCGTCCGGTGCCCGGCCCGCGTGGTCGACCAGCTCCCCCGCGCTGGCGGAGCGGCCGTCCGCACGCGCGCAGCTGGCGCAGCAGTAGAACGTGCCGTCGGCCTCGACGCCGTGACCGACCACCTTCACCCCGCAGTTCTCGCACACCGGCGCCAGCGCGTGGATGGCGCACTCGAAGCTGTCGAACGTGTGCACCGCACCGGCGGCGTGCACCTCGAAGCTGAGCCGGTAGTCGTTGCCGCAGACCTCGCAGCGGGCCATGGCGATCCCCTCCGTCGGCGTGCACGGTCGTCCGCCGCTCTACCCGGACCGGGGGCGCGGTAACGACCCCGCCGCCGGGAGGCCGGTCAGCGGGAGCAGTGCTCGACGACCGGCCGCTCCTCGCACACCACCGGGACCTCCGCGCGCTGCTGTGTCGCTCGCAGCGGCAGGTGAGGTCGGCCAGGCGGACCGAGGGAGCCCGGGGCGGCCGGCTCAGCCGGGGGCGACCGCCACCAGGGCGAAGCCGCGGCCGACCAGGTCGAGGAACCCGTCGGGGTCGTCGTCGGGACGCCAGGCGGCGAAGGCCGCCCCGAGGACGGCGGCGGCCGCGCCGGCCAGGAGGCCGGCCACGAGCGGGTCGTCGGGCCGCTGCCGGCGCACCCACGCGGTCAGCGCCGTCCCGACGTGCCCGTAGGCCGCCTGCTGGTAGGCGGCCAGCTCGGGGTCCTCGGTGAGCCGCCGCCGGACGGCGAGGGTGGCGGTGTGGGCGGTGAGGTACTCGCGGCAGACCGCACCGAGGGCGGCCCAGGGGTCGCCGGACCCCTCCGCCGCGGCGAGGAGGTCCGCGAGCCGCTGCGCGTCGTCCGGGTCGGGGTCGAAGAGCGCGGCGGCCTTGGTCGGGAAGTGGTTGAAGAACGTCCGCCGGGAGACCCCGGCCGCTGCGGCGATGTCGTCCACGGTCACCGCGGCGAACCCGTGCCGGCCCACGAGGTCCACGGCCGCGGCCTGCAGTGCACGCCAGCTCTCCCGGCGGCGCTGCTCGCGCACGGACCGCTCCCCCACGCGACGCAGGGTAGCGGGGGACACCCTCCGGCCCTAGGGTCCGCTGCACTCAGTGCAACGAGAGGGGACCCGGATGACCACCCGCCGACTCGAGGGCAAGGTCGCCCTCATCACCGGCGCCGCCCGCGGCCAGGGGCGTGCGCACGCCGTCCGGCTCGCCGCCGAGGGGGCCGACGTCATCGCCCTCGACGTGAACGCCGACGCCCGGACGACCGCCTATGCCGGACCGACGGCCGCGGACCTCGCCGAGACCGTCCGGCTGGTCGAGGCCCAGGACCGGCGGATCGTCGCCCGCGAGGCCGACGTCCGGGACTTCGCGGCCCTGTCCGCGGTGGTGGCCGACGGCGTGGCCGAGCTCGGCCGGCTCGACGTCGTGGTCGCCAACGCGGGCATCTGCTCGGCAGCCCTGTCGTGGGAGATCTCCCTCGAGCAGTGGCAGGAGACCCTCGACACGAACCTGACCGGGGTGTTCCACACCGCGAAGGCGACCGTGCCGGTCCTCCTCGAGCAGGGCACGGGCGGGTCGATCATCATCACCAGCTCGGTGGCCGGCCTGCGCGGGCTGCCCTTCCTCGGGCACTACGCGGCCAGCAAGCACGGTGTGGTCGGCCTGGCCCGCACCATGGCCAACGAGCTGGGGCAGCACGGCATCCGGGTCAACACGCTGCACCCGCACGGCGTCGCCACCGGCATGACCGTCCCGGACATGCAGCCGCTCATGGAGCGCTACGCCCCGACGCTCGGGCCGATCTTCATGCAGACGCTGCCCGACCAGGTGTCCCAGCCGGAGGACGTGGCGGCCGCGGTGGCCTGGCTGGCCTCCGACGACGCCCGCCACGTCACCGGAGTCGCGCTGCCCGTGGACCTCGGCACTCTCGCCCGCTGACCTCCGCGCCGGCGGCCGGGCGGGTCCCCGCGCGTGGCCCGGCGGTCGAGTGCGACGAACCCGTGGGCGTCAGGGGCTGATGGCCCCGGGTTCGTCGCACTCGACCAGCGGCGCGTCCCGGCCCGCGGGTACGGGAGGTCCGGCCCGGCCGGTCAGGCCGCGGCGGCCCCCCGCGCCTCCTCGGCCAGCGCGGCCAGCGCGGTGTCGAAGCACTCCCGCGGCGGCTGCACGAGCCCGGCGCCGACCTGCCCCGTGCCGGCGACCCGCCCGGCCATGCCGGTGTTGATCTGCGGCAGCCAGCCGGTGCGGGCGACGGAGAGGACGTCGATGCCGGTGGGCGCGCCGCGGAAGCCGAGGATCGGCACCTGCATCGCCGGGTTCTCGGTCAGGGTCACCTGGTACATCCGCTCGGTGGTGGCCAGCGCGTCGGGCACGGTGCCGCCCACGAACCGGACGATGGCCGGTGCCGCAGCCATGCAGAAGCCGCCGACGCCGTAGGTCTCCATGATCGCCGAGTCGCCGATGTCGGGGTTGGCGTCCTCGGGCCCGTAGTCGCCGAGGAACAGGCCCACCGGCGTCTGCGCCGGGCCGGTGAACCAGCGGTCGCCGGTGCCGGCGGTGCGGATGCCGAACTCGGTGCCGTTGCGGGACATGACGGTGACCATCGTCGACCCGGGGATCGAGCCGACGGCGTCGAGCGCGAGCTTCGCGGTCGGCATCCCGAGGTTGAGGAAGAAGTGCTCGTTGCCGCCGATGAAGCGCAGCACCGCGGCGATGTCGGAGGACGGCGCGTCGACGGCCACGACCGCCGGGGACAGCTCGCGCAGGGTCATCAGCGAGCCGGCCCGGTTGCGGTTGTGCCCCTCGTCGCCCATCTGGAGCATCTGGGCGAGCACGGCCTTGACGTCCAGCGGCTCGGCCATCGACCGCACCGCGGCGGCCAGCACCGGGCCGAGCACGTCGCGCATCCACCGCAGCCGGGTGAGCACCTCGTCGCCGTAGGCCCCCATCCGGAGCACCTTGCCCAGGCCCTCGTTGAGGTTGCAGAAGGCCTGCCCGCCGTGCACCGGGTCGGCCAGGCACCACATCCACATCGACGGGCTGGTCACCCCGGCCATGGGGCCGACCGTGCGGTGGTGGTGGCACGGGCCGAGGGCGATCTCCCCGGCGGCCAGCAGCCGCTCGGCCTCCTCGACCGTGCCGGCCCAGCCCTCGAACAGGCAGGCGCCGATGAGCGCTCCCCGCATCGGGCCGGAGGCCGTGTCCCAGGTCAGCGGCGGCCCGGAGTGCAGCAGGGTGCGGTCGGGCAGGTCGAGCACCTCGCGGGCGGGGCGGACGTCGACCAGCTGCGAGCCGGCGGCCACCAGGCGCTCGACCGCCGTCCGGTTGGCGACGGCCCGGCGCGGGTCGAGGGCGAGCGCGGCCAGGTCGGCCGGATCACCGAGGCCCGGCGGGCGCCAGTCGACGTCGTGCACCTCGGCGCCCTGGGCGCGGAGGGCGCCGGAGAAGACGTCGACGCCGGCCGCGACCACGGTGGGTGCGGCGGAGAGCAGGTCCGACAGGCTCACGAGGCGGCTCCCAGGAGCTCGAGGGCGTGCCGCGTGGCCGCGGCGTTGGAGGCGAAGACGGCGGCGCCCGCGGCGGCCAGGGCGTCGGCCTGCCGGGTCCAGCCCTGCGGGTCGGCCTCGGTGCCGACCAGCGCGACGACCACCGGCAGCGGGCGCGCCGAGGTCTCCCGGGCGGCCCGGAGCGCGGGCACGAGGGCGGCCGCGGGGTCGGCGTCGGCCCCGTACCCGAGGACGACGTCGAGCAGCACGACCGCCGGCTCCTCCCTCGCGGCGACCCCGGCCAGGGCCTCCAGCCGCAGGGTCGGGTCGATCATCGGGTGGGCGCGGCCCACGGTCAGGGCGTCGTCCCCGAAGTCGACGACCGTGTGCCCCGGGGCGGACAGGTCCGTACCGAGGTCGAGCTCGGGCCGCAGCGGGGTGTTGGACCGGATGTCCCCGAGCACCGGGGCGGCGACCAGCATCGCCTCGTCGGCGAGGGTGCCGCCGGAGTACAGCCCCTTGAGGACGGCGCCGGGCGCGGCCTGCGTGCCGTCACCGGGGCGGGAGGGCCAGGCGGGGACGGCGACGCCCAGGTCGCCCAGCAGCGCCTCCACCGCGGCGGTGAGGTCCGGGCTCTGCGGCGACAGCGCGGCCGAGCGCACCGGCACCGACAACCGGCCGGCCGCCTCCTCGACCGCGGCGGCCACGGACGGCGCCGGCGGCTTGGAGACCAGCAGCACCCGCTCGGTGGCCGGGTCGGCGTCCAGCGCCGCCAGCGCGTCGAGCGTGGCCAGGCCCCCGACGGCCTCGGACAGGTCGCGGCCCCCGACGCCGAGCACGTGCGAGACCCCGACCCCGGCCATGTCGAGCAGGCAGGACACCTGCTGCGCCCCGGTGCCCGACGCGGCGACCAGGCCCACCGGCCCCCGCCGGACCACGTTGGCGAAGCCGAGGGCGACGCCGGAGACGATCGCCGTCCCGCAGTCGGGGCCCATGACGAGCACCCCGGCGTGGTGCGCGGCGTGCTTGAGGGCCACCTCCTGCTCGACCGGCACCCCGTCGGAGAACACCAGCACGCTGCGGCCGGCGGCGATCGCGTCGGCCGCCTCCAGCGCCGCGTACTGCCCCGGGACGCTCACGATCGCCAGCGCGGCGGGACCGCCGGCGAGCGCGTCGAGCCCGGCGCCGGTGGTGCGGGCCGGGATGGCGTCGGCGCTCGTGCCCGCGCGCTCACGTGCGGCCAGGGCGGCGTCGACGGCGGCGACCGCGCCGGCCAGGACGTCCTCGTCGACGGCCTCGACGGCGATGAGCAGCTGGTCGGGCGAGGCGTCGCCGTCGGGGGCGAGCCCCATGTTCCCGGCGAGCTCCAGGTTGAGCGGGGTGGCCATCGCGACGAGGACGGCGGAGACGCCCTCGCGGGCGCCGATGTCGCGGCTGACCTGCATCAGCTTCACCGAGTCGGCGTAGACGCCACTGCGGAGGGTGACGTGCCGGGCCGTGCTGCCGGGGGGTGCGGAGCTCACCGGGCGACCGTACCGGGAAACTGCTTCAGCGGTGAGATATCAGGTCGGTGAAGATTTAGCGGTGAGGTACTTCCGGAGGCTCCCGGACGCGTGACAGATTGGCGCCTCTCCGGCCGCGGCGGGCCCGTCCGGCCGGGTCGGCGCAGGACACGAGGAGGCCGGGATGGCGTTCGGGTGGAAGCTCTACGGGGACGGCAAGACCCCGCCGTTGGGCGAGGCCGTCGCGCCCGACGAGCGGTTGTCGTGGCCGCGCACCGTGGGCATCGGGGCGCAGCACGTGGTCGCCATGTTCGGTGCGACCTTCGTCTTCCCCATCATCATGGGGCTCGACCCGAACCTCGCGATCATGATGAGCGGCGTCGCGACGATCATCTTCCTGCTCATCGTCAAGAACAAGGTGCCCAGCTACCTGGGCACCAGCGCCGCCTTCGTGGGCGGGGTCGCTGCGATCCGGGCGAACGGGGGTGACTCCTCCGACGTCGTGGGCGCGCTGCTGGTCGCCGGCGTCGTGCTCGCCCTCGTCGGCCTGGTCATCCACTTCGCCGGCCTCGGCGTGATCAACAAGGTGCTGCCGCCCGCCGTCACCGGTGCGGTGGTCATGCTGATCGGGTTCAACCTGGCCCCGGTCGCCGCGGGCATCTACTGGCCGCAGGACCAGTGGATCGCCCTGGCCACGATGACCTTCGTCATCGTCTGCTCGCTGGCGCTGCGCGGCTTCCTCGCCCGCATCTCCATCCTCCTCGGCCTGGTCTTCGGCTACCTGGTCTCGACGCTGTGGGACACGCTGGGTGGCCCCATCACCTCCCCGGACGGCACCGGCGAGGTCTCCACCCGGGACCGGATCGACTTCGGCGCGGTCGGCGCGGCCGACTGGTTCGGCCTCCCCGAGTTCACGTTCCCGACGTTCTCGCTGAACTACAGCCTGCTGGTCATCCCCGCCGTGATCGCCCTGGTCGCCGAGAACGCCGGGCACGTCAAGGCGGTCGCGGAGATGACCAAGCGCGACCTCGACCCGGTGATGGGCCGGGCGATCATGGGTGACGGCGTCGCCACCGTGGTCGCCACCTCGGTCGGCGGCTCGCCCACGACCACCTACGCCGAGAACATCGGCGTCATGGCCGCCACCCGCGTCTACTCGACCGCGGCGTACTACGTGGCCGCGCTCGTGGCCATCGCCCTGGGCCTGATCCCCAAGTTCGGCGCGCTGATCAGCATCGTCCCGGGCGGGGTTCTCGGCGGGATCACCGTCGTCCTCTACGGCATGATCGGCCTGCTCGGCGCGAAGATCTGGAAGGAGAACCGGGTCGACTTCGCCAACCCGATCAACCTCGTGCCGCTGGCCGCCGGGATCATCATCGGCATCGGCAACGTGACGCTGACCTTCTCCGACGAGTTCTCGCTGACCGGCATCGCGCTGGGCTCCATCGTGGCGGTCGCCGCCTGGCACCTGGCCCGCGTGCTGGCCCCCGCGGACATGAAGGCCGCCCTCACCCGCGAGGGAGCCCACCCGGCCGCGGCCACCACCTTCGGCCACGTGCACGGCGACGAGGTCAGCCCCGACCCGTCGTCGGTCGACGAGGTCGGCCGCCCCGGGGTGCCCGGCAGCCGGACGACGCGACAGGACAAGCTGACCAAGTGAAACCCGCCCCCTTCCGCTACGCCGATCCCCGGTCCCTCGACGAGGCCCTCGCCGTGCTCTCCGCCGAGGAGGGCGCCAAGGTGCTCGCCGGCGGCCAGTCGCTGCTCCCGCTGCTGTCGATGCGGCTGGCGGCGCCGGCCGTGCTCGTGGACATCAACCGGGTGCCCGGCCTCGGCGCCGTGGAGGCGACCGGGGACGGCGTGCGGGTGGGGGCGCTCGTCCGGCACGACACGCTGCTCCGCGACGAGGCCGCCGCCCGGGTCCAGCCGCTGCTGGCCCGGGCGACGGCGAACGTCGCCCACCCCGCGATCCGCAACCGCGGGACGACCGTCGGCTCCATCGCGCACGCCGACCCCTCCGGCGAGATGACCTCCGTCCTCGCCCTCACCGGCGGCTCGGTGACCGTCGCGACGCCGTCCGGCACGGACACGGTCGGCTGGCGCGACCTGTTCGTCGGGCCGCTCGAGACCTCGGTGACCGGCCCGGCCGTGGTCACCTCCGCCTTCTTCCCCGCCCTCCCGGAGCGGTCGGGGACCGCCTTCGCCGAGGTCGCCCGGCGCAAGGGCGACTACGCCGTCTGCGGCGCCGGCGTCGTCGTCACCCTCGACGGGGACCGCCGCGTGACCGCCGCCCGCGCCGCCTACGTCTCCGTGGGGCTGGTGCCGGAGGTGCACGACCTCACCGACGCCGTCGGCGGCGCACCCGCGGAGGAGGCCGACTGGGCCGCCGCGGGCGCCCTGGCCCGCTCCCTCGTCGAGCCCGACGGCGACATCCACGCCAGCGCCGACTACCGCCGGCTGCTGGTCGGCGTCCTGACCGAACGCACGCTCGCCTCCGCCGCCGCGGAGGCACTGGGGAAGGTGGCATGACCACGTCCGTCGACGCCGAACGCACCATCACCGTCACCGTCAACGGGGTCCCGCGGCAGGCCACCGTCCCGGTGCGCCGGTTGCTCTCCGACGCGCTGCGCCACGACCTCGGGCTGACCGGCACCCACGTCGGCTGCGAGCACGGCGTGTGCGGGGCCTGCACCGTGCTGGTCGACGGGGCGCCCGTGCGCTCCTGCCTGCTGCTGGCCGTGCAGGTCGACGGCGCCTCGGTCACCACCGTGGAGGGGCTGGCCCGCGAGGACCACTCCGGCTCGGGCGCGCCCGGCGGGCAGGTGCTGCACCCGGTGCAGGAGGCCTTCCGCGAGTGCCACGCCCTGCAGTGCGGGTTCTGCACCCCGGGCTTCCTGGTGACCATCGCCGCCGGCCTGGAGGCACGCGACACCGACGAGCCGATCACCGACGAGGAGGTCGAGGAGATCGTCGGCGGCAACCTCTGCCGCTGCACCGGCTACGCCAACATCAAGAAGGCCGTGCGGCACGCCGACGCGACGATGCGGGACGCCCGGTGACCGGCCCCGCAGGCCGCGGGAGGGGAAGCCGTGCCCACGTCCTGGGCGCCGGTACGGGGGTGGAGCATCCGATGCCTGGGCGTCAGGGGGGACGACGGTGACCACGAAGCTGTTCGGCGAGCCGGTCCGCCGCCGGGAGGACGCCCGGCTGATCACCGGCCGGGGCCGGTACCTCGACGACATCGGCAACGGCGCGCTGGCCGCGGCCTTCGTGCGCAGCCCGCACGCGCACGCCCGCATCACCGGCATCGACGTCGACGCCGCCCTGGACGTCGAGGGCCTGGTCGCCATCTACACCTACGAGGACCTCACCGGCCCGCTGGCCGAGCCGCTGCCGGTGCTCATCCCGCACCCGCAGCTGCACGCGCCGCGCACCGGGTACCCGCTGGCGAACGGGGAGGTCAACCACGTCGGCGAGCCGGTGGTCATGGTGGTCGCCACCGACCGGTACGTCGCCGAGGACGCCTGCGACCGCATCCTCGTCTCCTACGAGGAGCTGCCCGCGGTCGTGGGGGTGGATGCCGCCCGCACCGCGGGGGACGCCGTCCACGAGGAGATCCCCGACAACGTCGCCGCCCGGCACCACCAGGAGACCGGGGACGTCGAGCCGGCGCTGGCCGCCAGCCCGCACACCCTCTCCTTCACCCAGTACATCGAGCGCAGCGCCTGCATGCCCCTGGAGGGCAAGGGCGTGCACGCCCGCTGGGACCCCGACGACTCGTCCCTGCGGGTGCACACCAGCACCCAGGCCTCCACCTCGGTGCGCGCGGCGATCGCGGCGAAGCTCGAGCTCTCCCTCGACGCGGTCGAGGTCATCGCCCCCGACGTCGGCGGCGGCTTCGGCGTGAAGATCGTCCACCCGTGGCCGGAGGAGCTGCTGGTGCCGATGGCGGCGATCGCGCTGGGCCGCGAGGTCAAGTGGGCCGAGGACCGCCGCGAGCACTTCATCTCCTCGGCGCACGAGCGCCAGCAGCGCCAGGAGATCACCGTCGGGTACGACGACGAGGGCCGGGTCACCGCGCTCGACGTGCACATCTGGCACGACAACGGCGCCTACACGCCCTACGGGATCATCGTGCCGATCGTGACCGCCACCCAGCTGGTCGGTCCGTACGCGCTGCCCGTCTACCGGGTGGTGGTGGAGAGCGTCTACACCAACACGGTCATCGTGACCCCCTACCGCGGCGCCGGCCGGCCCCAGGGCTGCTACGCCATGGAACGGACGATGGACCGCATCGCCGACGCCCTCGGCCTGGACCGGGCCGTCGTCCGGGAGCGCAACCTCATCCGGCCCGACCAGTTCCCCTACGACCACCGCCTGACGTTCCAGGACGGCCGGCCGGTCATCTACGACTCCGGGGACTACCCCGGCCTGCTGACCAAGCTCAAGGACCTCGTCGGCTGGGACGCGATGGAGGAGCGCCGCCGCGACGCCGAGCGGCGCGGGAAGCTGCTCGGCGCCGGCATGGCCCTCTACGTCGAGGGCACCGGCCCCGGCCCCTACGAGGGCGGGCACGTCCAGGTGCTCGGCAGCGGCAAGGTGCTGGTCTCCACCGGCCTGACCAGCCAGGGGCAGGGCCACGAGACGGTGTTCGCGCAGATCGTCGCCTCCGAGCTCGGCGTACCGATCGAGGACGTCGAGGTCACCACCGGCGACACCCGCCGCTTCGGCTACGCGGTGGGCACCTTCGCCTCCCGCGCGGCGGTCATGAGCGGCAACGCGGTGGCCCTGGCCGCCCGCGGGGTGCGGCAGAAGGCGCTGCGGATCGCCGCCGACGCCCTCGAGGTCGACCCCGAGGACCTGGAGATCGACGAGGGCCTGGTGCAGGTCAAGGGGACGCCGGGCGCGTCGATCCCCCTGCGCACGGTCGCCGTCCTCTCCAACCCGCTGCGGTACGCCTTCGACGAGGCCGCCCGCCAGGCCACCCAGTTCGCCGGCCCGGCCGACGACTCCAAGCCGCCGGTGGCCGAGGGGGACGCCCCGGGGCTGGAGCACCGCGACTACTACTCGCCGATCCGCTCCACCTTCGCCTCCGGCGCGCACGCCGCGGTGGTGGAGATCGACCCGGAGACCTGGGAGATCGACGTCGTCACCTACGCGGTCGTGCACGACTGCGGCAACGTGGTGAACCCGATGATCGTCGAGGGGCAGGTGCACGGCGGGGTCGCGCAGGGCGTCGGCGGGGCGCTCTACGAGCGGATGGCCTACGACGCCGACGGACAGCTGCAGAACGCCTCGTTCATGGACTTCCTCATGCCCTACGCCAGCGAGGTCCCCGACGTGGTGATCGACCACCAGGAGACGCCCTCGCCGCTCAACCCGCTGGGCATCAAGGGGGCCGGCGAGGCCGGCGTCATCCCCGGGACGGCGGCGATCGCCTCGGCGCTCGAGGACGCCACCGGCCGGCGCATCGCGGCGATGCCGCTGTCCCCCACCCAGCTCTACGACCTCGTGCGCGACGAGACGACGGAGCGGACCGCGCAGGCGGCCCGCAGGACAGGAGTGCCCGCGTGAACCTCGACGGCTCAGCCGTGCTGCACGCCGACCCCGAGCGGGTCTGGTCGGTCATCACCGACCCGGCGGTGCTGGCCCGCACGATCCCCGGCTGCGAGTCGCTGGAGCAGACCGGCGAGGACAGCTACCGGATGAACGTCTCGGTCGGCGTCGGTGCCGTGCGCGGCACCTACGCCGGGGAGGTGCGGCTGTCGGACAAGGACCACCCGAAGTCCTACGTCATGCACGCCTCCGGCGCCGGCGCCCCGGGCAACGCGCGGGCCACGGTCACCATCGGGCTGGAGCCGGCCGACGGCGGGACGACGACGCTGACCTACTCCGCCGACGCCGTGGTCGGCGGCCCGGTGGCCGGCGTGGGCCAGCGGATGATGACCGGCGTCGCCAAGCGCATGGCCGGGCAGTTCTTCTCCGCCATCGACGACGAGCTGACCGGGAAGGCGGCCCCGGCGCCCGCGCCGGCCGAGCCGCGGCCCTCGGCCGCCGCGGTGAGCGAGACGGGGGTGGCGGCGCCCGAGGCGGCCGCCGCCGCTCCCGCCGCGCCGCAGGTCTTCGCCGGGCGCGCGGCCGCGGCGCCGGCCGCGGTCGGCGGAGAGGTCCGCACCCTCGCCCTCGGGGCGGTGGGCGGGGCCGCGCTCACCCTCATCGGCGTGCTGGTCGGCTACCGCCTGGGCCGCCGCGCCTGAGCCGCCGCCGGGCCGGCCCCGGGGAACCGCGCCGGGCCGGCCCCGGGGGACCGCGCCGCGGGCCCCCTCCCGACCCGGGAGGGGGCCCGCGGCCGCGTCCGGCGCGGGGCGCGAGGGCGACGAACCCGTGGCCCTCGCGGCCCGATCACCACGAGTGCGTCGCACTCGCCCGCCGGGCTCGCACTCGCCCGCCCGGCCGGCAGCGGCGGCCGCGCCGGGTGCGCGCGGCGTCGCTCAGCCGGCCCGGCGGTCCTGCAGCGCCGGGTAGTCGGTGTAGCCCTCGGCGCCGGGGCTGTAGAACAGGTGCGGCCGCGGCTCGTTCTCCGGGTGCTCGCCCGCCCACCGCTCGACGAGGTCCGGGTTCGCGATCACCGCACGGCCCACGGCGACGGCGTCGGCGTGCGCGGCCTCGACCAGCGCCACCGCCTCCGCGCGGGTCGTGACCGAGCCGAAGCCGCTGTTGACCACCAGCGGCCCGCCGAAGCGGCGGCGCAGCTCCTGCACGAGGTCGCCCGCCGGTTCGCGGTGCAGCACCGACAGGTAGGCCAGGCCCAGGGGGCGCAGCTGGTCGAGCAGGGTGCCGTAGGTGGCCCGGGCGTCGTCCCGGTCGGTCTCGAGGGCGTCCTGGATGTCGTGCTCGGGCGAGATGCGCAGGCCGACGCGGCCGGCGCCGATCGCCGCGGCCACCGCCGTCACCACCTGGACGACGACGCGGGCGCGGTTCTCCGGTGACCCGCCGTACTCGTCGGTGCGCACGTTGGACGCCGGGGACAGGAACTCGTGCAGCAGGTAGCCGTTGGCGCCGTGGATCTCCACGCCGTCCAGCCCGGCCTCGACCGCCCGGCGGGACGCGGCCACGAAGTCGGCCACGGTCGCCCGAACCTCCTCGACGGTCAGGGCGTGCGGCACCGGGTAGGGCTGCTTGCCCTTCTCGGTGTGCCCCGCGCCGTCGATGGCGATCGCGCTGGGGGCCACCACGCGCCGCCCGCCGTTGACGTCGGGGTGGGTGACCCGCCCACCGTGCATCACCTGCAGGACGGCGCGGCCGCCGCGGGCGTGCACCGCGTCGGCGACCCGCCGCCAGCCGGCGACCTGCTCGTCGGTGACGATGCCGGGCTGGCCGACGAAGGCCTGGCCCTCGTGGTTCGGGTAGGTGCCCTCGGTGACGACCAGCCCCACGCCGGCGCGCTGCCGGTAGTGCTCGACGACGAGGTCGCCGGGCACGCCGGAGGCTCCCGAGCGCATCCGGGTCAGCGGGGCCATGACGACGCGGTTGGCGAGCTCGAGGTCGCCCAGGGTCACGGGGGAGAAGAGGTCCACGGGGGATGCCGACGTCCCGGGGTGCCCGGCCATTCCGCAACGCGACCGGCATCACGCGCGGCCGGCCCGGCCGGTGGGTGCCCGGGAGACCGGGACCCCCGGCGTGCCCGCCGGCGCGCGGACGTGGCCGCGGCGTCGCTGCCCGTTGCCGACACGCGGTGGGGTTCCCCGCCCGGTTCCCGGCCGGTCGCGCGGTCCCGCCGGCCGGGAGGGCGGGACCCGCGCTGGTCGGCGCGGCGGTGCCCCGGCCGGGCCGGTCCGGCGAGGGCCGCGACGGCGACGGACCGGTCCGGCACGAGCGATTGTCACGGGATGGTCACGCCCCTACCGTGACTGCGTCCGGCCGGTCGTCACCTCCCCAGCCGGGGAGGCCGCGCCGGATGCCGCCGAGTCGCACCCACCGCGGTGGGGCGAGCCGGGGACCCACCTGCACCACCGGGGTGAGTCCCACCCCCGAGCCCGCTCGGAGGTGGGTAGGGCACTCCCAGCCCGAACCCGTCAGCTGACCTGGTAGGCGGCCAGGGGAGAACGGAGAACCATCCGCCCGGGGCCCTCAGAGGCCCGCGGCGCCGCAGTCCGGGCCCGTCGCGCCCCGGCTGCGCATCCAGCAGGCCCCAGCCGCCCCGCTGCACCGAGCCGCGGCGCCCGCGTGCGCCGTGCCGGAGCCGTTCCGCGCTCCAGGAGGTGCAGCGCGCCGGTGGCTGGCCCCTGCCCGTCCAGGCCTCGTGCCGCGTTGCCCTGTCCTGCGCCGGGCCGTCCTCCGACGGACGCGCGCCCGGTCACCGCACACCCCAGGAGATCTCTCCGATGCACGGAACGACCCTGCACGCCCCCACCCAGCACGACACCACCGACGCGATCCGGCCGCCCCGCGGTCGCCGCGCCCTGCGCCTGCTGACCGCGGTCGGCGCCCTGTCCCTGGCCGTCACCTTCGCCGGCCAGTCGGTCGCCCAGGCCGCCCCCGGCGACGACCGCGGCGGCGACCGCGGCGGCTGGTCGCAGGACCGGGACGGCGACCGCGGGAGCTGGCGCGGCGGCGCGGAGCCGGCCGTAGAGGCAGCAGCCGCCCCCGCACCGGCGCCCGCGCCGGCACCGGCCCCGGCTCCCGCACCGGCCCCCGCACCGGCACCGGCCCCGGCCGGCGGCACCGAGCAGGCGTACAAGGACTACGCGCGGTCCGCGCTCGGCGGCGACGCCGCGCAGTTCTCCTGCCTGGAGCAGCTGTGGGAGCGGGAGAGCAGCTGGAACCCGGACGCGCAGAACCCGACCAGCACCGCGTACGGCATCGCCCAGTTCCTCGACTCCACGTGGGCCGGCACCGGCATCGCCAAGACGTCGGACCCGTACCGGCAGATCGACGCGGGTCTGATCTACATCGAGAACCGCTACGGCAGCGCCTGCGCTGCCTGGAGCCACTTCCAGGCCAACAACTGGTACTGACCGGCACGACCGAGGGCCCTCCCCTGCAGGGGAGGGCCCTCGGCCCGGCCGGCTAGGCCACCGCTCGGCGGCGGGTGACCAGCGCCCCGGCGACGGTGGCGACGACGACCCACCCGGCGAGGACCAGCGCCGGCGTGGCCCCCGACCCGGTCTCCGCCAGCCGCAGGACCGCCGCGGTCGGGTCGAGCTTCTCGGTGATCTCGGGGCGGAAGGCCTGCACGACGGGCATCACGCCCAGCACCACGAGGTAGGTGCCGGTCAGGGCAGCGGGCGCGTTGGCGACCGCGGCGCCGATGCCGGCCCCGGTGACGGTGAACGCCGCGCCGGAGACGACGGCCACGGCGAGCACCCGCCCGACGCCGTCCCAGGCCGCCGTCGGCTCGAACACGGCCAGGACGCCGGCGGAGGCGGCCGCCGAGACGGCGGCCAGCCCCGCCCCGAGCAGGACCAGGGCCGCGGCCTTGGCGGCGAGCACCCGGCCCCGCTGCGGGGTGAGCAGGAACGTCGTCTGCACGGTGCGGTGGGTCCACTCCCCGGCGGTGGAGAGCACGCCCAGGGCCAGCAGCACCAGCGCGGTGAGCATGCCCATCATCGCCAGCGGCGACGCGACCGCGATGAGCGGGTCCTCGCTGACGGCCGAGGCCAGTGCCGCACCCGCGGGGGGCAGCAGCGCCGCTGCCAGGGCCACGGCGCGGCCGGACCGGGTGGACAGGGACTTGCGGACCTCGAGGCCCACGAGGGTGGCCGGGCCGGCGGCGCCCGTGCGGACGGCCGGGCGGTGTGCGGTGGACGGCGGGGTGAGGACGGCGGTCACGGTGCGCTCCTTGCGGTGGTCGGGGTGTGCGGTGGGCGGCCGCTCAGGCGGCCGCGGTGAGCTGGAAGAAGAGGTCCTCGAGGCCGTGCTGCGCGGGGCGCAGGTCGACCAGGGCGAGGCCGGCGGAGGCGGCGACCGCGCCCACCTGGGCGGGGGTCGCGCCGGGGACGGTCAGCCGGCCGTCGGGCTCGGCGGTGACGGCGTGCCCGCGGGCCTCGAGCAGCGCCCGCAGGTCGGCCGGGCGCTCGGCGCGGACGACGGTCCCGTCGGCACCGAGCAGCTCGGAGACGGAGCCGTCCGCCACGATCCGGCCCCCGCCGATGACCAGGAGCCGGTCCACGGTGTGCTCGACCTCGCCCAGGAGGTGGCTGGAGAGCAGCACCGTCCCGCCGCGGGCGGCGTGCCCGCGCAGCAGGTCGCGCATCCAGCGGATCCCCTCCGGGTCCAGGCCGTTGGCGGGCTCGTCGAAGACCAGCACCGGCGGGTCGGCCAGCAGCGCGCCGGCGATGCCGAGCCGCTGGCGCATGCCGAGGGAGTAGCCCCCGACCCGGCGGTGCCCGGCGTCGGCCAGCCCGACCAGGTCCAGCACCTCGTCGACCCGGCCGGCCGGCACGCCGATCGCGGCGGCCAGCAGCCGCAGGTGCGTCCGCCCGGTGCGGCCGGGGTGCACGGCCGAGGCGTCGAGCAGGGTGCCCATGACGGCGCCGGGGTTGGGCAGCTGCGCGTAGGGCCGGCCGTCGACCAGGGCGGTGCCGGAGGTGGCCGGGACCAGGCCGGTCATCATCCGCATCGTCGTGGACTTGCCGGCCCCGTTCGGGCCGAGGAAGCCGGTGACGGTGCCCGGCTCCAGGGTGAAGGACACGTCGGCGACGACGGTGCGCTCGCCGTACTGCTTGGTCAGGCCGCTGACCTCGATCATCGGGGGTTCCTCCTCGGGGTGTCCGCTTCGGGGAGGAGCCTGTCGCGGGGCGGCCGGTCCCCGCGTCGGCCGGGCGGCCAGGACCGGGGTCGCCGGGAGTCGCGACCGCGTCATCCGGAAGTGGACACCCGCTCCGACCACCGGCCGACCCGGGGGCGGGCGGCGCCCCCCTAGGCTCCCGCCGTGGGCATCCGCGAGCGCGTCCGGCCGGGGCTGCGCCGGCGCGGCGTGGCCCTCGAGGTCCTCATCGCGCTGGTGTCGGGGCTCAGCGTGGCCGCCGGCGCCGGGACGCCGGACGCCGTCCTGCCCGATGCGGTGCTGGCCGCGGGCGCCGCCGTCCTGGCCCTGCTGCTCCTGCTGCTGCGCCGCCGCGCGCCGCTGGTCCCCTTCGCCCTGGCGGCCCTCCTCACCGCGACCGCCCCCGCGATCGCCGCGGCGCTGCCCTTCACCTCCTACGCGGTGGGCCGGTGGGAGGACCGGTGGCCGGTGCGCTGGGCCGCCGCGGTGGCCGCCGCGGTCGCGCTGTTCCGGCCGTGGAGCCCCGGCACCTGGGAGGACGTCGTCGGGGCGGTCGGCGCCCTGGGGTTGGCGGTGCTCCTGCCGGGCGCGGTCGGCGCCTGGGTGCGGACCCGCGCCGAGCTCATGACCGCGCTCACCGAGCGGGCCGAGCGGGCCGAGGCCGAGCGCGAGCTGCTCGCCCGGGACGCCGTCCTGACCGAGCGGACCCGCATCGCCCGCGAGATGCACGACGCGGTCGGCCACCGGGTGAGCCTCATGGTGCTGCAGGCCGGCGCGATCGAGGTCGCCGCCGGGGACCCGGCCCGGGTGGAGCAGCTCGCCGCCCAGGTGCAGACGGCCGGGCGGCAGGCGCTGGAGGAGCTGCGCCAGATGGTCGGCGTCCTCCGCGGCGGGGAAGCCGGCGAGGCGGCACCGCTGGGCCCGCAACCGGGCCTGGTCGACCTGCCCGCGCTCGTGCGCGACGCCCGGGAGGCGGGCCTGCCGGTGGAGCTCGCCGGGTCCGCGGCGGGCCCGGTCGACCCCGCGGCGGGCCGGGCGGCCTACCGGATCGTGCAGGAGGCGCTGACCAACGCCGGCAAGCACGCCCCCGGCGCGCCGGTCACGGTGGCCGTCGAGCAGCCCGACGGCGAGCTGCTGGTCCGCGTGGTCAACCGGGCCCCGGCCGCCGCCCCCGAGGCCCCGGTCTCCGGCGGCTACGGGCTGGTGGGGCTGGCCGAGCGGGTGCGCACGCTGGGCGGCCGGTTCCGCGCCGAGCCGCGGCTGGACGGCGGGTTCGTGGTGGAGGCGGTCCTGCCCGCCGGACCGGACGGGAGATCATGAGCGACATCCGCGTGCTGCTGGTCGACGACGAGGAGCTGGTGCGCTTCGGCCTGCGCACCGTGCTGGAGTCGGTGGGCGGGTTCGAGGTGGTCGGTGAGGCCGGGGACGGTGCGGCCGGCGTGCGGGCCGCCCGCGAGCTGCGGCCCGACGTCGTGCTCACCGACATCCGGATGCCGGGGACCGACGGGCTGGAGGCGACGCGGCAGATCCTGGCGCTGCCGGACCCCCCGCAGGTCGCCGTCCTCACGACCTTCCACCTCGACGAGTACGTCTACGCGGCGCTCGCCGCCGGGGCGGCGGGCTTCCTGCTCAAGGACACCCCGCCGCGGGAGATCGCCGCCGCCGTCCGGGCGGTGGCCGACGGCACCGCCGCCCTCTCCCCCGCCGTGACCGCGGCGCTCATCGACTCCTACGTCGACCGGCGGGCCGCCCCCCGCCGGGCCGCCGCGCAGGAGCGGGTCGCCGCCCTCTCGGAGCGGGAGCGCGAGGTGCTGCGCCTGCTGGGGACCGGCGAGCCGAACGCCGGCATCGCCGGCCGGCTGTTCGTCAGCGAGGCGACGGTCAAGACCTACGTCTCCCGGCTGCTGACCAAGCTCGACCTGGCCAACCGCACCCAGGCGGCGATCCTCGCCCACGAGGCCGGCCTGCTCGAGGACTGACCCGGTCCACCGGCCCGGCTGACCACCGGACCGACGGTGATCACGGGGATCTCGCCGGCCCGGGGGGCGTGCCGCCGCGTGTCACCGGCAAGAAGCCCATGATCACGGCGGAGGGGGCGGTCCGGCGGGGGCAGGGGGTGGTCCGGCGGGGGCGGGGGGCGGTCAGGCCGCGACGGTCTCCATCGCCTCGGCGGTGAGCCGGGCCGAGCGCAGCCGGCCCTCGACCCCGGGCACCTGGTGGGCGACGATCAGCTCGTCGGCGCCGGCCTCGCGGGCGAAGGCGGTCAGCTGCTCCCGCACCTCGGCCGGGGTGCCCAGGGCGGTGTGGGTGAGCATGGTGTCCACGTGCCGGCCGGCGCCGGAGGAGAGCAGCAGCTCGGCCTCGTCGTCGGAGAGCGACCGGCCCTGCCCGAACAGCCCGACGGCCAGGTTCCGGCGGACGGCGGCGAACGCGTCCTCCGCGGCGGCGCGGCTGTCGGTGGCCACGACGTTGACCCCGGCGATCACGTACGGCTCCGCGAGCTGCTCGGAGGGCCGGAACTCCCGCCGGTAGGCCTCCACGGCCGGGCGCAGCATCGCCGGGGCGAAGTGCGAGGCGAAGGCGTACGGCAGGCCGAGGGCCGCGGCGAGCGTGGCGCCGAACATCGAGGAGCCGAGCACGTAGAGCGGGACGTCGGAACCCTTCCCCGGGATCGCGTCGACACCGGGCACCCGCGACCGGCCGGTGAGGTAGCCCTGCAGCTCCAGCACGTCCTGCGGGAAGCGGTCGGCGGAGGCCGGGTCGCGGCGCAGCGCGTACATCGTGTTCTGGTCCGACCCCGGTGCCCGGCCCAGCCCCAGGTCGATCCGGCCCGGGTACATGGCCTCGAGGGTGCCGAACTGCTCGGCGATGGTCAGCGGGGAGTGGTTGGGCAGCATGACGCCGCCGGCGCCGAGCCGGATCGTCGAGGTCTGCGCGCCGACGTGCGCGATGAGGACGCTGGTCGCCGACGAGGCGATGGTCGGCATGTTGTGGTGCTCGGCGTACCAGACCCGCCGGTAGCCGGCCTCCTCCGCCGTCCGGGCCAGCGCGACGCTGGCGGCGATGCTGTCGGACGCGGTCCCGCCACGGGCGATCGGCGCCAGGTCGAGCACGGACAGGGGCACGGTCATGCGGGCACTCCTCGGTCACGGCGTCGGTGCGCACGGGGCACCCCACGCGCACGGTCTGACCGCTGCAACCGGCCCCGCGGCCGGCTCCTTCCCGGCGGCCGCCCGCCCCGGAGGGGTGAACCGGCCCACGCCCCGCTCCAGCAGGGGACCCGGACGGCCGAGAGAGGGGGCAGACGAGAGGGGGCCCCATGCGCAGACAGCGCACGGCAGCCGAGGAGCAGATCGCCGAGCTGCTGGTCACGGCCAAGAGGTCCCTGCACCTGTCGGTGGCCTTCCTCAGCCGGCTCGACGGCACCACCCAGCACCTGGAGGTCGTCGAGTCCTCGGTGCCGGTGCTCGTGCAGGAGAAGGCCCGGGTCCGGCAGGACACGTCCTTCTGCCAGGCCATCCTCGACGGGCGGCTGCCCGCCGTCATCCCCGACGTGACGCGGTTCCCGGAAGCCATGGCGCTGCCGTCCGCGCGGATCCCCCGGATCCGCAGCTACGTGTCCACGCCGGTGCGGCTCTCCGACGGCAGCCTGTACGGGACCTTCTGCGCCTTCGGGTTCACCTCCGACGAGGAGCTGGGCAGGCGTGACGAGGCCCTCATGGAGGTCCTCGCCTCCGCCGCCTCGGTGATCATCGAGCCGGAGGTCCGGGCGCAGCAGGAGCGGGACGCGGTCGAGGGGCGGTTGGGACCGGTCGTCGAGGCCGGGGGCCCCGTGGTCGCGCTGCAGCCGATCGTCGACCTGGCCAGCGGCCGGCGGGTGGGCGCCGAGGCGCTGTCCCGGTTCCCCGCGGAGTGGGGCCTGGCACCGGACGTGGTGTTCGAGCAGGCCCACCGCATCGGCTGGGGGCACCGGCTGGAGCTGCTCGCCCTCGCCCGCGCCGCCGCCCACCTGGAGCGGGTCGGCGGTTACGTGGCGATGAACGTCTCCCCCGAGACCCTGCTGCGGCCGGAGTGCGCCGACCTGCTCCGCGGCCTGCCCCTGGACCGCGTGCTGCTCGAGCTCTCCGAGCACGAGGCGGTCGAGGACTACGACGCGCTGACCGCGGCGCTGGGCCCGTTCCGGGCCGCCGGGATGCGGCTGGCCATCGACGACGTCGGCGCCGGGTTCTCCTCGCTGCGGCACATCGTGGTCACCTCCCCCGACGTCATCAAGCTCGACCGCAGCGTGGTGACCGGCCTGGGCGCGGACCCGGTCCTGTCCACCCTGGTCTCCTCGCTGGTCACCTTCGGCCGCGGCTGCGGTGCCGCGGTCGTCGCCGAGGGCGTGGAGACCGCGGAGGACGCCGCGGCGCTGCTCGCCCTGGGCGTCGACCTGGGCCAGGGCTGGTACTTCGGCCGGCCCGGCCCGCCGGAGGCCCTGGACGCCGCGGAACCCGCGGTCCCCGCGGTCCGCGCGGTCCGCGAGCCGGTCGTCCCGGTCAGCCGCTGACCCCGTCGTACTCGGGCCCCACCGCGCCGGTCCGCAGCTCACCGGCCCGCCGGTAGGTCAGCAGCAGCACGCCGGTCGGCGTGACCTCGTGCGCGGTCAGCTCCCACCCACCGGGCACGGCGCCGCTGCCGAACAGCCGCTTGCCCCTCCCCACGACCACCGGTGCGACGACCAGCCGCAGCTCGTCGACGAGGTCGGCGCGCAGCAGCGTCTGGAGGAGCCCGGGCGACCCGTGCACCTGCAGCTCGCCGCCGTCGGTGGCCGTGAGGGCGCGCACGGCCTCGACGACGTCCCCCTCGACGAGCCGGGCGCCCGCCCAGTCGAGGGTGGTCAGCGTGCGCGAGGCCACGTGCTTGGGTCTGGTGTTCAGCCCGGCGGAGACCGCATCCCCCTCCACGGGCACCTGCGGCCAGGCGGCGGCGAAGATCTCGTAGGTGCCGCGGCCGAGCAGGAAGTCCTGGGCGCCGCCGAACCAGGCGTCCATCCGCGCGCCGAGGGTCTCCTCGAAGTGCGGGACCAGCCAGCCGCCGGCGCGGAAGCCGCCGGAGGTGTCCTCGTCCGGTCCACCGGGCGCCTGGCAGACCCCGTCCAGCGTCAGGAACATCGTGGCGACGAGCGGTCGCATGGTGGGTCCTCCTCGGGTGCGGTCCGGTCACCCCCTCCGACCGCCCCGGGCCGGCGGACTCATCGCCGGCGGGCACGGTGCCGTCAGCCCTCGACCAGCACCTCCACGGTGGGGTAGCCGGACGCGCCGTCGGGCGCCACGGGGGTGCGCCGGTCGGTCTGCGTCTCCCCCAGGCCGTCGGTCGCCCGGGCGGCGATGACGTGCCGACCCGGTGAGGCGTCCCAGGGCAGGTACCACTGCCGCCAGACGTCGACGTCGTAGGCCGCGGCGAGCTCGGCCTCCCGCCACGGGCCGCCGTCGACGCTGACCTCGACCCGCTCGATGCCCCGGGTGGGCGCCCAGGCCACCCCGGCGATCGGCTGCCGACCGGCGGTGACCACCCCCGGTCGGGGGACGTCGATGCGGGCCTGGGTCTTGATCGGTCCCTCCTTGGCCCAGCCGCGGGGGATCCAGTAGCCCTGCACCTCGTCCCACCCCGCCAGCTCGATCGCGGCCAGCCACTTGGTCGCCGACACGTAGCCGTACAGCCCGGGCACGACCAGCCGCGCCGGGAAGCCGTGCTCGGCCGGCAGCGGCTCACCGTTCATCGCGACGGCGACCATGGCCTCCTCGACGTCCAGCGCGGTCACCGTCGGGAATCCCGCGGTGAACCCGTCGACCGAGCGACCGACGACCTGGGTGGCGCCGTCCTGCAGGCCGGCCCGCTCCAGCAGCGCGCGCAGCGGCACGCCCTGCCAGCGGGCGGTGCCGACGAGGTCTCCGCCGACCTCGTTGGAGACGCAGGCGAGGGTGATGTCCGCCTCGATCTGCGGCAGCTCCAGCAGGTCGGCGTAGGTGAGCGCGTAGGGGGCGTCCACCCGCCCGCGCACCTCCAGCTGCCACCCCTCGGGGTCCACGGTCGGAACCCGCAGCGCGGTGTCGATGCGGTAGAACTCGTCGTTCGGGATGAACAGCGGGGTCAGCCCGGGGATGTCCAGGGTCGCGCCCGGGGGCACCGGCCCGGCCTGCCGCACGGGCACCGGCAGCCGGATGGCCGCGCGCAGCTCGGTGAGCCGCTCGCGCCCGGTCAGCAACCAGCCCCCGACGCCGGCGACGGCCGCGGCGGCCAGGGTCGCGCCGGCCGCGACGAGGAACCGTCGCCGCTCCCAGGGGCCCGCCGTCGCCGGCGTGGCGCCGGCGGGTGCCGGCGGCGCCTCCGCCGGCGGCCCGTCGGCGCGGGGGCGGGCGGAGGCGAGGGCGAGCAGCCACCACAGGACGCCGATCCCGGCGGCGGCGCCGAGCAGGCCGGACACGACGGTGAGCGGGAGGGACCCCTGCGGGTCGGCGGCGGCCGCCGTGACGCCGAGGCCGGCGAAGAGCAGGATCCCGGCCGCGCCGGCGGTGAACCACCGCCGGGCGAGGACACCGAGCAGCGCGCCGACCGCCGCTGCGACGACGAGGATCCCGGTGATCAGAGCCGGCTTGTCCGCCGTGCCGAGGGTGGCGATCGCCTGCCGCTCCAACCAGCCGGGCACGCTGTCGACCACCGCGTCCCCCACGGCGACCACCAGCGACGGGACCCGGTCCAGCCAGCCGCCGACCAGCTCCTCGACGCCGAGCGCTGCGGCGGTGGCGACCAGGCCGGCCACCGCCGCGGGACCGCGGCCGACCCGGTCGGGGGTCCGGACCGGCGCGCCGGGTGGCTCGTGACCGGTCACCTGCGGGGGGCTCTCGCTCACGGGTACCCGGTGACCCACGGCTCGGGACGGGACACGTGCCGCGCCGTTTCGACGCGGACTCGTCACAGTGGCGCGGCCGCACCCCGGCGCCCGTGCTCAGGCGGCCAGCGCCACCTGCCGGTCGGCGGCCGAGACCAGGGCCGCGTAGCGGCCGCCCGCGGCGAGCAGCTCCTCGTGGGTGCCGGTCTCGACCACCCGGCCGGCGTCCAGGACGGCGATGCGGTCGGCGCCGCGGACCGTGGAGAGCCGGTGCGCGATGGTGATCGTCGTCCGCCCCCGGCCGGCCTCGTCCAGGGCCTCCTGGACCGCGCGCTCGGTCGTGGTGTCGAGCGCGCTCGTCGCCTCGTCGAGCACCAGCACCCGCGGGTCGCGCAGCAGCGTGCGCGCGATGGCCAGCCGCTGCTTCTCCCCGCCGGAGAACCGGTGCCCGCGGGCGCCGACGACGGTGTCGTAGCCGTCGGGCAGCGCCGCCACCACCTCGTGCACCCGGGCCAGGCGGGCGGCGGCCTCGATCTCGTCGTCCGTGGCGCCGGGCCGGGCGTGCCGGAGGTTCTCCCGCACGGTGGTGTGCAGCAGGTAGGTCTCCTGGGCGACGACGCCGACGAGCCGGGCGACGGTGGCCAGCGGGAGGTCGCGCAGGTCGACACCGTCGATGCGCACCCGCCCGGCGGTCGGGTCGGCGAGCCGGGCCACGAGCGAGGCCAGCGTGCTCTTGCCCGACCCGGTCGCCCCGACCAGCGCGAGCGACCGGCCGGCGGGCACGGTCAGGTCGACGCCGTCCACGGCGGGCCGGTGCCCGTCGGGGTAGGTGAACGACACGCCCTCGAAGGCGACCTCGCCACGCGCCCGCGCCGGGTCGAAGGGGACCGGGGAGACCGGGTCGTCGACGTCCACCGGCAGGTCCAGGTACTCGAACACCCGGCTGAACAGCGCCATCGAGCTGGTCACCGAGACGCCGACGTCGAGCAGCCCCATGAGCGGGCGGAACAGCGCGCCCTGGAGGGTGGTGAAGGCGACCAGCGTGCCGATGGTCATGCCACCGGAGGTCGCGGGCAGGCCCGCGACCAGGTAGATCAGCGCCGGGATGCCGGCGAAGACGATGCTCATGGTGGCCATCCGCCAGCGGCCGGCCAGCTGGGAGCGCACCTCCAGGCCCACGAGGTCGGCCGACGTCGCCGCGAACCGCCGGGACTGGGCCGGCCCGGCACCCAGCGTCTTGCCGAGCAGCACGCCGCTGACGCTCAGCCCCTCCTCCACCTGGGCGTGCAGGTCGGCGAGGTGCCGCTGCCGCTGGGCGGTCACCGCGCGCCGCATCCGCGCCACCTTGCGGGTGAGCAGCACAGCGGGCGGGAGGACGACGAGGGACAGCAGCGACAGCCGCCACGACAGGGCCACCATCGCGACCACCGTGCCGACCACCGTGGTCGCGTTGGCGGCCAGGGACGTCGCGGTGGAGGTCACCACCGACTGCATCCCGCCGATGTCGTCGGTCAGCCGGGACTGCACCTCGCCGCCGCGGGTCCGGGTGAAGAAGCCCAGCGACTGGCGCTGCAGGTGCTCGAAGACCGCCGTCCGCAGCCCGTGCATGACCCGCTGGCCGACGGTGGTCGACAGCCAGGTCTGCACCACCCCGAGCACGGCGGTGCTCGCCGCGACGCCGAGCATCCCCGCCACCACGAGGACCAGCAGCCCGACGTCCTGCCGGGGGATGGCCTCGTCGATGACCAGCCGGACGAGGAACGGCGTCGCCAGCGCGACGGCGGAGGAGGCGACGATGAGGGCCACCACGACCGCGACCTGCCGGCGGTAGGGGTGGAAGAGCGCGGTCACCCGGCGCAGCGGCACCGGGGAGCGCTCGAGCTGGGCGCGGTCCGCGGGGTCGACGGTGCGCCCCGACCGCCCCCGGCCCCCGGGCCGGTCCGTGCTCTCGATGACGACCACCTCCGAGATGGTGAGGCTACCTCACGGTGAGGCAACCTCGATTCTCTCGCTAGCATTCCCCCGTGCGCGAGGACGAGGACACCGCCGCGCTCGGCGACCTGCTCATGCGGGCCGCGCGGGCCCAGCGCCGCCGCTGGCGGGACGCCCTGGCGCCCTGGGACCTCTCCCCCCACCAGGCCCGCGCGCTGCGCGTCGTGTGCGGCTCCGGCGGCACCCGCCCCTCCGACCTCGCCGAGGCGCTGCGGATCGCGCCCCGATCGGCCACGGAGGTCGCCGACGCACTGCAGGCCCGCGGGCTGGTCGAGCGGCTGCCCGACCCCACCGACCGGCGGGCCGTCGTCCTGCGGCCGACCCCGGCGGGGCGGCGGGTGCAGGCCGAGGTGGACGCCGCGCGGGCCGCCGACAGCCGGGCCCTGTTCGGGCGCCTGGACCCGGCCGACCGGGCGGCGCTGGCCCGCGCGCTGCGCCGGCTCGCCGAGGACTGACCGCACGCCCGGCGGAGTGCCACCATCGACACCGTGAGCGAGCCGGTGCGGCCCGAGGACCTGCGGGTGTCCGACCCCGAGCGGGCGGTCGTGCAGGAGCGGCTGCGCCGGGCGGTGGCGGCCGGGCAGCTGGACCTGCACGAGTTCGACACCCGGGTGCAGTCGGTGTGGGCGGCGCGGACCCGCGGCGAGCTGGCCCGGGTGACCCGCGACCTGCCCGAGCCGCCTCCCCCGCCGCCGGCCCCGAAGCCGCCCCCGCCGCTCGGCCGGGCGTTCTCCCACGACGCGGCCGGCACGGCCATGCGGGTGCTCACGATCGTGTTCGCGAGCATCGCGGCGGTGAACCTCGTGGTGTGGGGCCTGGTCGCGGGGACCACCGACGCCTCGGTGCACGCGTGGTGGGTGTGGACGGCCGGCCCGCCCGCCGCCGCGCTCGCCGTGCTCTACCTGGTCGGCATCGGCCGGCCGCGCCGCTGACGCCGGTTGCACCCCGGCGCTAGCGTGCGGCCGTGCCCGAGAACCTCCCCCGCCGCCGGGTGCTGGACCTGCGCGTGCACGCCCAGCAGCTCGGCCGGCCCGCGGGGTCGGTGGCCGGGACGGCGGTGCTCGACCTCGGCGTGCAGGACACCGGCCCGGACGGCGGGCGGTGGGCGCTGGCGCTGCGCGGCGTCGACGTCGCCGCCCTCGCGCCCGGGGAGCTGGTCACCGCCTGGACCCTCCGCGGGGCCCCGCACCTGTACCGGCGGGCCGACCTCGCCGGGGTCGTCGCGGCCACCGCCCCGTTCTCCGAGGCCGACGCGGCCAAGCGCATCCACGACGCGGCCCGGCCGCTGCGGGCGGCGGGGATCCCGGTGCTCACCGCCCTGGACACCGTCGCCGCGGCGATGCGCGCGGCCGTCCGGGAACCGACCGCCAAGGGGGAGCTCTCGGCCCGGCTGACCCGGGAGCTGCCCGAGCCGTACCTGCGGTACTGCCGGCCGTGCAGGGCCACCCACCCGTTCGAGCAGCCCTTCCGGCTCGCCGCCCTGCGCGCCGGGCTGGAGCTGGAACCGGGCACCTCCCCGCCGGTGCTCCGCCCGGTGCCGGGCCTGCGACCGGCGGCGGGGCCCCCGGCCGCCCTCGACGTGGTGCGCGGCTGCCTGCGGCTGCTCGGGCCCACCACCCCGGCCCTCGTCGCCGCCTACCTCGAGGCCCCGGTCGCCGACGTCCGGGCCCGCTGGCCGGAGGACGCCGTCGAGGTGGCCGCCGACGGGGCGCGGCGGTGGCTGCTCGCGGCCGACGCCGAGCGGGCAGCCGACGTCCCCGCCGCCGAGGGGGTGCTGCTGCTCGGGCCGTTCGACCCGTTCCTGCAGGCCCGCGACCGCGACCTGCTGGTGCCCGACGCCGAGCGGGCACGGCAGCTGTGGCCGGTGCTCGGCCGGCCCGGCGCCGTGCTGGCCGACGGCGAGCCGGCCGGGGCCTGGCGCCCCCGGGCGGGCGGACGGCGGCTGACCGTCACCGCCGAGCTCTGGCGGCGCCCGACCGCGCGGCTGCGGGCCGGCGTGGAGGAGGGGGCCGCGCGGCTGGCCGCGCACCGGGGGGTACCCCTGGCGGGGGTCGAGGTCACCGGCTGACCGGCGGCGGCACCGGCCACCGGGCGGGTACTGCCCCCGCGGGACCGAGGGAGGCGCTGGTGGACGAGCAGCTGGGCATCGGGTGGCCGCTGGCAGGTCTGGTCGTGCTGACGACCGTGGCGATGTACCTGACGTTGGTGCTCTGCGTCCGGGTGCTGGGTCAGCGGAGCCTGGCCACCATGTCGAGCTTCGACCTCGGCTGCGCCATCGCCCTCGGTGCCGTGGTCGGGCGGACGGCGCTGCTGGTGGACCCCACGCTGGCGGTCGGGCTGGTGGCCATGGTGACCCTGTTCGCCACCCAGATCGCCCTCGCCCGGGTCCGGCGCAGCCGGTGGGTGGACCGGCTGCTCAACCGGCCGCCGGTCCTGCTGATGGTGGGCAGCCGGCCGCTGCACGGGAACCTGCGCTCCAGCCACGTCGCCGAGGACGAACTCCGACAGCGACTGCGCCTGGCCGGCGTCCGGAACCCGGCCGAGGTCCGCTGCGTCGTCCTGGAGCGCAACGGCTCGGTGAGCGTCGTCCGCCGGGGCGAGCCGCTGGACCCCTGGTTGTTCTCGGACGTGCCGGGGATGGAGGCTCTCGAGGCGGCCGGGCCGGGTGGCCGCGCGACGGGCCGATGAAGGACGGGCCGATGGAGCGGGTGGCGGCCGCACCACGGCGCCCGGCCGGGATGCCGCTCAGCCGGCCAGCACCGCCCAGCCGTGCGCCGGCAGCCGCACCCGTGCCCCCGGCCCGGCGCCCACGACCTCGCCCTGCCCGGCCAGTGGCGCCCCGGCGCCCGGGGCGGGCAGCTCGGCCGGGGTGTCGGAGACGCTGAGCGCGACGACGAGCCGGCCGCCGTCGCCGCGGGACTCGTAGGCGAGCACGTCGTTGGCCAGGTGCAGCGGCGCGGTGCGGGCCGTGTGCAGCCACCGGTGCCGGCGGCGCAGCCCGATCAGCTCCTGGTGCAGCCGGTAGGTCGGCGCGCCCAGGGGGGAGAGCTCGCGCGGGCCGGCGGGGAAGGGCGGGCGGACGGCGTCGTCCCCGCCGGGCCGGTCCTCCTTGACCCCGCGGAAGGCGTGCTCGTCACCGGCGTAGACGACCGGCGTCCCGCCCACGGTCAGGAGCACGGCGAGGGCGTGCGCCAGGTGCCGCTCGTCGGTCAGCCGGCTCGCGATCCGGGTGACGTCGTGGTTGCCGAGGAAGGTGAGCGGCACGAACGTGTCGAGGAAGCCGTCGTGCCGGCCGAGGGCGTGGGACAGCTCGTGGAAGTTGCCGTCGTTGAGCGCGCTCCAGACGGCCTTCCACAGCTCGTACTGGGTCACCGAGTCCACGCCGGACTCCCGCACGAACGCCGGGTAGTCGCCGTGGATGACCTCGCCGGTGAGGTAGGCGTCGGGGTGGGCGGCGCGCACGCGCGGCAGCACGGTCGCCCAGAACCGCGGGGGGACGGCGTAGGCGGCGTCCAGGCGCCAGCCGTCGGCGCCGCGGGCGAGCCAGTGCGTCATGACGTCGGTGACGAGGTCGGCGACCGCCGGCTCGTCGTGGTCGAGGGCCACCAGCCGGTGGTGCCCCTCGAAGGTGTCGGCCCGCGGTTCGCCGCCCGGCTGCGGCCAGGACACCCGGAACCACGACGCGGTCGGCGCCGAGGGCCCCTGCTCCACCACCGCGCGGAAGGCCGGGTGGCCGCGGCCGACGTGGTTGAAGACGCCGTCGAGCAGCACCCGCAGGCCGCGGGCGTGCGCGGCGGCGAGGAGTGCGTCGAGGTCGGCCTCGTCCCCGAGCCGCGGGTCCACCCGGAAGTGGTCGACGGTGTCGTAGCCGTGGGTCTCGGAGGCGAACACCGGCCCCAGCAGCAGCCCGGAGGCACCGAGCTCGACGGCGTGGTCCAGCCAGGGCTCCAGGCGCGGCAGCCGGTGGGTGACCTCCGCGGGAGCCCCCCCGGTCGCTCCGCGCTCGGCCCCGAGGAAGCCCAGCGGGTAGACATGCCACCAGACGGCGTCCTGCACCCAGCCCGGCACGGTCCTCCCCACGGTCGCCCTGCGCGTCCCCGGCCGACCCTAGCCCGGCGCCCCGCGGCGGGACCGCCGCACCGGGCCGGGCCTTCCGACGGTGGATGTCTCAGCGCTAAGGTATCTGGCCATGAGTGCGCCGCCCCGTCGGGTCCGCATCGGCATCGACACCGGGGGGACGTTCACCGACGTCGTCGCGGTGGACGAGGAGACCGGGCAGACCACCACCACCAAGACACCGTCCACCCCCGCCGACCCGGCCGAGGGGTTCCTCGCCGGGGTCCGCAAGGTCCTCGGCCTCATGGGCCTCCCGGGCGAGGCGGTCACCGCCGTCAGCCACGGGACGACGGTCGCCACCAACCAGCTGCTCGAGGGCAGGCTCGACCGGATCGGGTTCATCACCACCGAGGGCTACGAGTCGGTGCTGGAGATCGCCCGGCAGTCGGTGCCCGACGGCTACGGCAACAGCTACTTCTGGGTCAAGCCGCCGCGGATCGTCCCCGCCGACCTGGTCCGCACCGTGCGCGGCCGGCTCGACGTGCACGGCGAGGAGGTCCGGCCCCTCGACGAGGACGACGCCCGCGCCGCGGCCCGCTTCTTCGCCGACGCCGGCATCTCGACGATCGGCGTCTGCTTCCTGCACGCCTACGCCAACGACGCCCACGAGCGGCGGGTGCTCGAGGTGATCCGCGAGGAGCACCCCGAGGCCGTGGTGAGCATCAGCTCCGAGGTGCTGCGCGAGTACCGCGAGTACGAGCGCTCGGTGACCACGCTGGTCGACGCGGCGGTCAAGCCGAAGGTCGGCGCCTACGTCACCAACATCCGCCGCCGGCTGGACGAGATCGCCCCGGGCGTGCCGTTCTACGTGATGAAGAGCAACGGCGGGGTGCTCTCCGCCGGCGAGGTCGTGCACCAGCCGATCACCACGATGCTCTCCGGCCCGGCCGCCGGCGCCCTGGGCGCGGCGCTCATCGCCGGGACGGCGGGCTTCGACCGGGTGCTCACCTGCGACGGCGGCGGCACCTCGACCGACGTCACCGTGGTCGTCGACGGCGAGCCGACGCTGACCACCGAGGGCTCGGTCGGCGACTACCCGTCCAAGATCCCGATGATCGACGTGGTGACCGTGGGCGCCGGCGGCGGCTCGATCGCCTGGCTGTCCCCGGAGGGCACGCTCAAGGTCGGCCCGAAGTCCGCCGGCGCCGACCCGGGCCCCATGTGCTACCCGGACGGCGGCGACCAGCCGACCGTCACCGACGCGCACGTCGTCCTCGGCCGGATCCCCCCGCACCTGCTCGGCGGGGAGATCCCGCTGTCGGTCAACGCGGCCCGCGCCGGCCTGGAGCAGCTCGGCGGCAAGCTCGACCTCTCCCTGGAGCGCACCGCGACCGGCATCCTCGAGATCTCCGCGTGGAACCAGGCCAACGCCCTGCGCCAGGTCACCGTCGCCCGCGGTCTCGACGTCCGCGACTTCACGCTGACCACCTTCGGCGGCTCCGGGTCGCTGCTGGCCTGCCGGCTCATGGACATCCTCGGCCTGCCGCGGACGCTGGTCCCGCCGAACCCCGGCAACGTCAGCGCGTTCGGACTGCTCACCGTCGACGTCCGCAACGACCACGTGCAGACCTCGGTCCAGCGGCACACCGACCTCGACCTGGACCGGGTGCGCGCCGTGTACGCCGACCTGGAGGCGCAGGCCGCCGCCGCGCTCGACGGCGAGGGCTTCGGCCGCGACCAGCAGCGGGTGCAGCGCACCGCCGACCTCCGCTACGTCGGCCAGGCCTTCGAGGTGCGGGTGCCGGTCCCCGACGGGGAGCTGGACGCCGCGGCCGCCGAGCAGGTGGCGCAGGCCTTCCACGCCGCGCACCGGCAGCTCTACGGCTACGACTTCGCCGACGACCCGCGCCAGGCCGTGGAGTGGGTCAACCTGCGGGTGAGCGGGATCGGCCCGATCCGCCGTCCCGACATCGTGGAGCTCCCGCCCGCCGACGGCGGGACGGACCGGGCCGTCACGGGCTCGCGCCGGGTCTTCTTCGAGGCTCTGCAGTCGTCGTCCTCCGGTGGGGACGACTGGGTGGACACGCCCACCTACGACCGGACCCGGCTGGCCCCCGGCGACGTGGTGACCGGACCCGCGATCGTCGAGGAGTTCGGCTCCACCGTGCCGGTGCACCCCGGCTTCGCCGCCACAGTCGACGGCTACGGGAACCTGCTGCTCACCAAGGAGACCGACCGATGAGCCCCTTCCCCACCGGCACCCTCACCGACGGCGAGGTGCAGGCCGACCCGGTGCTCGTGGAGATCGTCGCGGGCACGCTGGCCGCGATCGAGAAGGAGGTGGAGACCTCCATCGGGCGCACCTCGCGCTCGCCGATGATCCGCGACGCGCACGACTTCCGGGCCGGCATCCACGACCGGAAGCTGCGCAAGCTCACCGGGCGCTCGTACTCGGCGCTCGTGCACCCCGTGGTGCGGGACTACCCGATCGAGCAGATGAACGTCGGGGACGTCTTCTTCCACAACGACGTCTACCTCTCCGAGGGCGGGATCGGGCACCTGCCCGACCTCTGCGTCACCGTGCCGGTGTTCGCGCACGTGGACGGCGAGCAGCGCGTCGTCGCGTTCATCCAGGCCTTCGGCCACCACGACGACATCGGCGGGGCCGTCCCCGGGTCGATGCCCTCGGCGGCGACCAGCGTGTACGAGGAGGGCCTGATGGTCCCCCCGATCAAGCTGTGGGACCGCGGCGTGCCGAACGAGAGCGCGCTGAAGATCATGACCCGGAACTCGCGGATGCCCGACTCGCTGGCCGCCGACCTCGACGCCGAGTGCTCGGCGTGCCTGGCCGGTGCCCGGCGGCTCGGCGAGCTGTTCGACCGGTACGGCGTGGCGGCGGTCGAGGCGTGCTTCGACGCGATCCTGGCCGGCTCCACCGAGGTCTACCGGCGGGAGATCCTCTCGCAGATCCCCGACGGCACCTACGTCTGGGAGGACTACGCCGAGCACGACGGCGTCGAGGAGCCGCAGCTGCACCGGCAGCGGATCACGCTGACCATGGACTCCTCGAAGGAGACGCCGCTGGTCATCGACTTCACCGGGACCGGCCCGCAGGCCAAGGGCCCGATCAACCACTGCGGGGACTACGCCGACGGCAACTTCCTCAAGAAGTGGCTGGCGCCCATCCTGCGCAACCTGGCCGAGACCCCGGAGCGCATGGCCGAGCTCGACGTCAACGAGGGCGTCGTCCCGCTGATCGAGATGCGCTTCCCGGAGAAGGGCACGCTGCTCACGCCCGTCTTCCCGGCGCCGACCAACGCCCGGACGTTCGTCATCCTGCGGCTGCTCGGCGTGCTCGCCGGGGTGCTGGCCAAGGCCACCGGGGGGCGGATGCCGGCCGACCAGGAGACGATCCGCTACACCGGCGTCTACGGCACCGACGCCGAGGGGCAGCCGTACCTCATGCGCGAGGTGCTCGGCGGCGGCTCGGGCGGGCGGTACTACGCCGACGGCGAGGACACCATCCACGTCGTCCCCGACTCGCGGAACCTGCCCACCGAGTTCACCGAGGGGCGCTTCCCGCTGCGGGTGGAGCGGCTCGGCCTGGCCGTCGACTCCGGCGGCCCGGGGCGGCACCGCGGCGGCTGCGGGTACGAGAAGCACATCCGGGTGCTGCGCGACGCGCACTTCATGTCCATCGCCGACCGCTCGATCCTGGCCTGCTGGGGCGTCAAGGGCGGCAAGGCGGGGCGGCCGTTCCAGATCACCGTGGACCCGGGCGGCCCGGACGAGCACGAGGTCGACGCGCTCGCCGACGCCGAGCCGCTGAAGGCCGGGACGGTGGTGCGCATCCGGACGACGGGCGGCGGCGGCTGGGGCGACCCCCTCGACCGGCCGGTCGAGGAGGTGCTGCGGGACATCGCCTGGCGCAAGGTGTCGGTCACCGGCGCCCGGGAGGACTACGGCGTCGTCGTGCGGGACGACGGCTCGTGCGACGAGGCGGCCACCGAGGAGCTGCGCGCGTCGGTGCGGGCCGCCCGCACCGGGGACGAGCCGTTCTTCGACCGCGGCCCCGGCTACGCCACCCTCTCCGGCGGCGCGGCCTTCAACGAGTTCGACCTGCTGTAACCAGAAGTCCGTATCCCGCGATCATGGCGCGGTGACCACTCCGGGCGCTCCCGGGCGGTCACCGCGCCATGATCGTCCGAGGGGTCAGCCGCCGCCGGGCGTCGGCCCGGGCTCCCCCGGGCTGCCCTCCCGGCTCTGCTCCTCGACCTCGCGGGCGGTGCCGTGCAGGTCCTCCGCCTCGCCGCCGGCGGCCTTGCCGCTCGGGGTGGCGGTCACCTCGTCGGCCGGCCCGGTGCTCTCGGTCATTCCTGCCTCCCGTCATCGGTCCCGTGACCTGCCCCACCACTGTGCGCGCGGTCGGCCGCCGCTGCAGCCCCTCGCGGGCCGCCGGGCACCGTCAGGTGTCGGTGCCCAGGTCGGTGCTGCCGGGTTCCGGCTTCACCTCGTCGCCCGTGCGGCCCTCGTCGCCGCGGTGGTCGTCCTCGACCCCCTCGACGCCCTCCGGCCGGTAGGGGGTCTCGGCGAGCACGTCCTCCCTCGCCTTGTCGCGGTCGGTGCCCGGTACCTCGCTCATGGGGGCCTCCTCGTCGTCGCGTGCCGGACCCCTACCCAGCCGACACCGCCCGCGATCACGGCCCGGCGACGCACCGGCCGGACGTTCCTCCGCCGCTCCGCCGAGCGACCGCACGTGTCAGACGCGTGACGAAGGCACCGACCCCGCATGGCTCCCCCCGAGCCCGGCAAGCCCTTGCGTGCACGCATCCGAGGCGGCCCCGCGCGCCCCGGGGGGAGATCCCCCGGCCGCACGGCGGCCGCCGCGACGCGAGAGGACTGATGACATGCGACTCAACCGCACGCGGATCGCCGGCATGACCACCGCAGGGATGCTGGCCCTCGCCCCGTTCACCCTGGCCGCCTGCGGCGAGGAGACCACCGGCGCCGAGCAGGGCGCCAGCGTCCAGGACATCCAGGAGGAGGACACCGGCACCCTCGCCTACGAGGGTGCCTACGACAGCGCCTTCTACGGCGACATCGACAGCTACGTCGGCGAGCAGGTGACGGTCTCGGCGGAGGTCAACGAGGTGCTCGACCAGCAGGCGATGACCATCGCCGGCACCGACGGCGAGGTCGAGCCCCTGCTGGTCGTGGGCGCCGGCGACACCTCGGCCTACCAGAACGGCGAGGCCGTGCAGGTGACCGGCACCGTCGAGCAGAACTTCGTGCTCACCGACGTCGAGGACGAGCTCGGGGTCGATCTGACCGACGACCTCTACGCCGACTTCGAGGGCGAGCCGTACGTCATGGCGAGCAGCGTGGACAGCTCGGTGCCCAACACCGAGGAGTGACCCGGCCGCCCGGGTCCCGCGAGCCGGTGACGAGCCCGCTCGCGGGACCCGGGCACCACCGCCTACTGCTGGAAGGCCGCCACCGAGCGCTGCAGTTCCTGCGAGGTGCGGACCAGGCCGGCCGCGGCCGCCTGCATGGCCCCGATGCCGGCCGAGGTCTCCTGGGCGCCCCGGGCCACCTCGGCCACCGTCGTGGCGATCGAGCGGCCGCTGCCGGCGGCCTCGCTGATGGACCGGGTCATCTCGGCGGTGGTGGCGGTCTGCTCCTCGACGGCCGAGGCGATGGTGAGCTGGAAGTCGTTGATCCGCCCGATCACCTCGCTGATCCGCCCGATCGCGGCCACCGCTCCGGACGTGTCGCCCTGGATCGCCTCCACCCGCCGGGCGATGTCCTCGGTGGCCTTGGCCGTCTCCTGGGCCAGCTCCTTGACCTCGTTGGCCACCACCGCGAAGCCCTTGCCGGCCTCCCCCGCCCGCGCCGCCTCGATGGTGGCGTTGAGCGCCAGCAGGTTCGTCTGCTCCGCGATGCTCGTGATCACCTTGACCACGTCCCCGATCTCCCGCGAGGAGTCCCCGAGCCGGGTGATCGTCGAGGTGGTCGCCTCCGCCTCGGTCACCGCCTGGGCCGCCACCCGTGCGGCCTCGGTGGCGTTCTGGCTGATCTCCCGGATCGAGGTCCCCATCTGCTCGGCACCGGCCGCCACGGTCTCGATGCCGCCGCTGACCTCCGCGGCCGCGATCGAGACGCTCTGCGCCTGACCGGTGGAGCGCTCGGCGGTGCCGGCGATGGTCTCGCTGGTCGCCGACACCGTCTGCGCGGACCGCTCGAGCAGCCGCGAGGCCCGCGAGACGCCGGCCACCACGTCGGAGACGTCGGAGAGGGTGGCGTTCAGCGCGGTCGCCAACCCGTCCAGCTCGTCGCCGGTCCCCCGGGCCGGGAGACGGCGGCGCAGGTCCCCGGCCGCCAGGACGTCGGTCATCTCCCGCAGCGGGCGGGTGATCGTCCGGGTCACCAGCAGGGAGAGCAGCACGATGGCCAGGACCACCGGCAGCGCCCACAGGGCCATGTCCAGCAGCTCGGCGCGGAAGGCCCCGTCCAGGTCGGCCACGTACAGCCCCGACCCGACGACCCAGCCCCAGGGCTCGTACCCGGCGACGAAGGAGACCTTCGGCTGGGGGTCCTCCTCACCCGGCTTGGGCCACAGGTAGGACACGAAGCCGCTGCCCTCGCGCTCGACGACGTCCACCATCTCGACGAACAGCCGGGCCCCGGTGGGGTCCTCGGTCCGGGAGAGGTCCGTGCCGTCCATCTCCGGCTTGATGGGGTGCATGACCATGGTCGGGGTCATGTCGTTGACCCAGAAGTACTCCTCGCCGGAGTACCGCAGCTCCCGCAGGGCCGCCGTGGCCGCCTGCTGGGCCGCGGCCCGGGTCAGCTCACCCGCCTGCTCGCGGGCGCCGTAGGACGCCACCACGCCGAGCGCGGTCTGCACGGCCGCCTGGGCCGTCTGCCGCTGCTCCTGCTCGATGGTCTGCCGCACCTGCAGCGCACCGATGACCGCGACCGTGGCCATCCCGACCACCGCCGCCACCACCAGGGCGAGCAGCCGCGTGCCCACCCCCGCGCTCCGCAACCACCCGCGCATGTCCCCGCCCCTGTCGTCCGACCGTGTGACAGGGCATCGGCAGGCGGGCGTGGCACCTCCACGCGAACGGAACAGGATCGTACGTCCCGGCCGCGCGGGACCCCGGTCACCGGCGGCGGAGCAGCTCGGCGGTCCGGGGGTCCGCGGGCAGGAAGGCCTCGACCGACAGCTCGGCGGCGGTGAGGTCGACGGCGGTGCCGAAGGTGGTCACCGTGCTGAGGAGGGACAGGACGTCGTCCCCGTGCGCGAGCCGCAGGGGGACGGCGATGCCGTCCGGGGGCCGCCGGTCGGTGCCGCCGGGCAGCGCGGCCAGCTCCCGGTGCAGCGCGGCCAGGGCGGGGTCGGCGGTCAGGTGCGCCTCGCGGGCCAGGCGGGTGAGCAGGTGGGTGCGCCACTGGGGCAGGTTGCGGATGCGCGGCGCCAGCCCGCGCGGGTGCAGGCCGAGCCGGAGCACGTTCACCGGCGGCTCGAGCAGCTCCGGCGCGACGCCGTCGGTGAGCAGCGCGACGCTCGCGTTGGCGGCGACCAGGTGCCAGCCCCGGTCGACGGCCAGCGCGGGGAAGGGCTCGTGGGCGGCGAGCACGAGGTCCACCGCCGCCCGGACGGCGGCCATGCCCGGGTCGTCCAGGCGGCGCCGGGCGTAGACGGGGGCGAAGCCGGCCGCCAGCAGCAGCTCGTTGCGCGCCCGCAGCGGGACCTCGAGCTGCTCGGCCAGGTGCAGCACCATCTCCCGGCTCGGCCGGGACCGGCCCGTCTCGACGAAGCTCAGGTGCCGCGCGGACACCCCGGCCTCGCTGGCCAGCCCCAGCTGGGAGAGCCGTCGGCGCTGCCGCCAGTCCCGGAGCAGCTCCCCCACCGGCGGTCGCGTCTCGACGGCGGTCACGGCGGGGACGCTAGCGGCGGACGGCGCCGGCGTCGCCTACCCCGGAGGTAATCGACCCGCCCCCGCGGCGGGGCCACGGTCCTCCCATGACCACGACCACCACCGCCCCCGTCCCGCTGCTGCGCCCGGCGCTGCGGCTCGACGCCGTCGTCACCGGCCTCAACGGCGCCGGCTACCTCCTGGCCGCCGGCCCGGTCGGCGACCTGCTCGGCCTGCCCGCCGGGTGGCTGCGCGGCGCCGGCGCCTTCCTGCTGGCCTACGCCGTCGCCGTCTGGCTGGTCGCCGACCGCCCGGCCGCGCCGGCGGTCCGCACCGTGATCGCGGCCAACGCCCTGTGGGCGGCGGCCGGCCTCGCGGTCGCCCTGACCGGCGCCGGCTCGCCCACCACCGCCGGTACCGCCTGGATCGTCCTGCAGGCCGCCGTCGTCGCCGCCTTCGCCGCCGCGCAGGCCGCCGGCCTGCGCCGCCGCTGACCGCACCCGCACCGCACCGCACCGCTACCCACCACTGAGGAGGACCCCGTGACCGCCACCCCGGACCTGGCCGAGCGCTACCTGGCCGCCTGGAACGCCACCGACCCCGCCACCCGCCGCACCCTCGTCGCCGAGCTGTTCACCGAGGACGTCCGCTACACCGACCCGCTGGTCGACGTCCGCGGCCGAGCGGACCTGGAGGCGACCATCGCCGCGGTCCAGGACCGCTTCCCCGGCTTCGCGTTCCGGCTCGCCGGGCCGGCCGACGCCCACCACGACCAGCTCCGTTTCACGTGGCACCTCGGCCCCGACGGGGACGGCGCGGCGCCCGTCACCGGCTCCGACGTCGCGGTGACCGACGGCGACGGGCGGATCCGCACCGTGCTCGGGTTCCTCGACCGGGTGCCGGCCTGACCCCTCACCCGCGGCGGCGGCGCCACCGGGGCCGCCGCGGGGGGGCGGGCGGCTCCGGTGGCGGCGCGGGCGCCGGCGGCGGGCGGGTGGCCCGCCAGTGCGCGACGAGCGCCTCGGCGTCGGCGAGCCCGGGGACGACGTCCGGCCCCTCCTGGGGACGCCGCCACTGCTGCTCGACCCGGGCGTTGAAGGAGGCCACGAGCGCGCGCACGGCCGCCTCCGACGGCAGGCCGGCGACCCGCCCGGGCAGGTCGTCCCGCTCCCGGCGCAGGGCCATCCCCGGCGGCAGCAGGTCGCGGGGGTCGGCCTGCTGCCGCCGCGCCCAGTCCAGCGCCCAGTCGTAGCTGGTCTGCTCGCGCCCGCGCCGGGGCAGCGGGCGGCCCGCGCCCTCCAGCCCGTCGAAGTCGCCGCGCTCCAGGCCGCGGCGGATCTGGCTGTCGACCCAGGTCTCGAAGGACACCCCGGGCGGCTTGCGCTCGGTCACGCCGTCCCCGCTACCCCGCCGGCCCCGCCGTGCACCGGGGTGGCCTCAGGCGGCCCGGCGGAGGGTCCGCAGCGCCCCGGTGACCCGGGCCAGCTCGTCGAGGAACTGGGCGAAGAAGGGGATGGACACCGCCTCGACGACCGGCGTCATCCGCAGCGCGCCGAGCACCGGCTTGAGCGCCGCGGCCGCGCGCAGCCCGGCCGGGACACCGCCGTAGGTCACCAGGCCGGCGGCCTTGTCGGCCCACTCGGCGGAGAGGTGGTCCAGCGCGTTCTTCAGGGCGCCCGGGAAGGAGTGGTTGTACTCGGGGGTCACGAACGCGAACGCGTCGGCGCGGGACACCGTGGCGCTCCAGTCGCGGGTGTGCTGGTGCTCGTAGCGGCCCAGCCGCGGGTGGTGCGGCTCGTCGAAGAGCGGCAACCCGACCTCGGCGAGGTCGACGAGCTCGACGTCGAAGCCGCCGTGCGCCCCGGCCGCCCGGGCGAGCCAGCGCGCCACGGCGGGGCCGTGGCGGCCGGGGCGGGTGCTGGCGGCGACGACCTGCAGGACCGGACGCGTGGACGAGGGCACGGGCGCTCCTTCCGGGGGACGTTCTCGGGAGGAGCCAACCGGGGTCCGCGTCGGCCGCTTCCGGGTGTGGCGCACCCCGCACCCGTCAGCCGAGCCGATCGGTCAGCCAGCCGGCCGCCTGCGCGGCCGCCTCCGGTGCCCCCAGCGAGCGCAGCAGCAGGAGCCCGTCGAGCACGGCGAGGACCCCGGCCGCGGCGGCCTCCCGCTCCCCCGCGGGGACGTCGACCCGCTCGGCCAGCCACGACCGCCAGGCGCCGGCCACCGCGGCCGCCACCGCCGCGAACGGCTCCTGCCCCCGGGCGGCCAGCCCGCTCACCTCGAGGTAGAGCCGCAGGTGCGCCTCGGCCGCCGGGTCGCGCAGGACCCGGTCGGCGTCGGCCACGAGCGCCGCCGGCGGCACCGGCCGCTCCGGCAGGCGCGCGGCCAGCCCCGACCGGAGCTGCTCCCCCACCACGTCGAGGACGGCGACGAGCAGCTGCTCGCGGGTCCCGAAGTAGTAGAGCAGCATCCGGTCGCTGGTCCCGAGCGCCCGGGCCAGCGGCCGCAGCGACAGGGTGGCCACCCCGTGCTGCAGCACGTGGCGCACCGCGCCCTCCAGGAAGACCGCGCGCTGCCCGCCACCCGTTGCCCCGCTCATGTAGCGGACGCTACATTAGCGGTGTTGTAGCAACTGCTACAGAGGAGGAGGGGACGATGGAACGGTCCGAGGTGCCGACGCGGGTGGGGCCGGTCCCGGTGCGGGCGGCGGGGACGGGGCCGACCGTGCTGGCCGTGCACGGCGCGCTCGTCGACGGCCGGCTGTGGGACGGCGTGGCCGAGCGGCTGGCCCCGCACGCGCGCGTGCTGCTGCCCGACCTGCCGCTGGGGGCGCACCGCCGGGCGGTCCCCGACCGGAGCCGGCTGACCCCGCCCGACCTGGCCGGGGCGGTCCTCGACGTCCTGGGCGCGGTGGGTGCGGACACCGCGGTGCTGGTCGGCAACGACACCGGCGGCGCGCTGGCCCAGCTGGCGGTGGCCGCGGCCCCGCAGCGGGTCGCGGGCCTGGTGCTGGCCGGCTGCGACGCCTTCGAGCACTTCCCGCCCCCGCTGCTGCGGCCGCTCCCGCGCCTGGCGGCGGTCCCGGGGGTGACCCGGCTCGTGGTTCGCACCTTCGCCGTCCCGGCCCTGCTCGCCGACCCGGGCCGGTCCAACCTGTTCAGCCGCCGGGGCCTGGGGCGCCCGCTGGTCGCCGACCTGCTGCACCCGGCCCGCACCGACCGCGCGGTGCGCGCGGACCTCACCGCCCTGCTGCGGACGGTGCGGCCGGAGCCGCTGCTGGCCGCGGCCGGGGCCCTGGGCTCGTGGGGCGGGCCGGCGGCGGTGGTGTGGGGGCGCCGGGACCGCGTCTTCCCGCCCCGGGACGCCGTCCGCCTCGCCGGGCTGCTCGGGACGACGGTGACCTGGCTGGACGACGCCCTGACCTTCGTCCCGGTCGACCGCCCGGACGCGGTGGCCGACGCCGTCACGGGGGTGCTGGCCGCGACGGCCGCCTGACGTGGGCCCCGGTGCCGGCGCCCGACCGGGGCCCGGGCCGCCGCCCCCGATCCGTTGCCGATCCGTGCCTTGACCTGCGGCGGGACTCCTGCGGGGCTCCGACGGCGGCGCGGAGCGTGGCGACCCGCCCCGATCGGGTGACCCCGGAGGCCGGCGGGCCTGCGGGGCCCCCGACCGGGCCCCAGGCTGTCCGGCGTGCCGCTCTCCGTCCCGGGGTTGCCCGACCTGCCTCCCGAGCTCGCGGGCCCGGTCGCGGTGCAGCTGGCCAAGCCGGTCCGCGACCTCCCGCACGCCGGCGCGCTCCCGGGCGGGGTCCTCTACGAGCCCAAGTGGGACGGCTACCGGCTGGTCGTCGTACGCACGGCCACCGGCACCCGGCTGTGGTCCAAGCAGGGCCGCGACCTGACCGACCGCTTCCCCGACGTGGCCGCGGCCGCCCTGGCCCAGGTGCCCGCCGGCGCGGTGGTCGACGGCGAGGTCGTCGTGTGGAACGGCTCCCGGCTGGACTTCGGCCTGCTCCAGCGCCGGCTGGTCACCCCGGCCGGCCGCATCGCCGCCCTGGCCGCCACCGCCCCGGCCTCCTACGTCGCCTTCGACCTGCTCGCCGCCGGGGGCGGCGACCTGCGGGACCGGCGGCTGCGCGAGCGCCGGGCCGCGCTCGAGGAGCTGGCCGCCCGCTGGGCACCGCCCCTGCAGCTCTCGCCGGTCACGACCGACCCGGCCGAGGCGGCGCGCTGGTCGGCGGAGTGGCGGGCGGCCGGGGTCGAGGGCGTGGTCGCCAAGGGGGCCGGCACCCGCTACGCGCCCGGGCGCCGCGAGTGGCTGAAGGTCAAGTCGTGGGAGACGACCGAGGTGCTCGCCGGCGCCGTGATCGGCCCGCTGGACCGGCCGTCCCAGCTGGTCGCGGGCCGGCTGCGGCAGGGCGAGCTGGTGGTGGTGGGCCGCACCGGCCCGCTGTCCCCGGCGCAGTCGGCCGAGCTGGCCGCCGTCCTGCGGCCCGCGCCGGAGGACCACCCGTGGCCCGACCGGATCGGCACCGGGCGCTTCGGCGGGGGCCGGCTGGCGGTGCCGATCACGCGGGTGGCGCCCGACGTGGTCGTCGAGGTCAGCGCCGACGCCGCGCTGCAGGCGGGGGTGTTCCGGCACCCGCTGCGGTTCGTCCGCGTGCGCCCCGACCTGCACCCGGAGGACCTCCCCGGCATCTGACGGAGTGCGAGGGCGCGGTTCCCGCGTCCCTGCCGCTCCGGTGCGGTCAGGGGCGTTGCGGCAGCCGGCCGAGGGCGACCAGCAGCCGGCGCAGCAGCCCGGCCAGCTGCTCCCGGTCCTCGGCGGTGAGCCCCTCGAGCAGGCGGCGCTCGGTCTCCAGGTGGTCGGGCAGCGCGCCGTCGAGCGCCCCCCGGCCCGCCTCGGTCAGCGTGACGACGACCGCCCGGCCGTCGGCCTCGCTGCGCTCCCGGGTGATGAGCCCCTTCTCCTCGAGCCGGTCCAGCCGCTGGGTGATCGCCCCCGAGGTCACCAGCGCGGTCCGCATGAGCGCGGTCGGGGTGAGCTGGTAGGGCGGTCCGGCGCGGCGCAGCGCCGCCAGGACGTCGAAGGACGGCGCGTCGAGGCCGTGCCGGGCGAACGTCGCCCGCTGGGCCAGGTGGACCTCGCGCTGGGCCTGGGTGATGCGCCCGATGACGCCCATCGGGCTGCAGTCCAGGTCGGGGCGCTCGCGGGCCCACTGCGCGAGGATCAGGTCGACGGCGTCCTGCCCGCCCGGCGCGCTCACGGCAGGTCCAGCCCGGCGAGGTGGTCGGCGAGGGTCCGGGCCGGGCGGCCGAGCAGCGCCTCCAGCACCCGCGGGCTGCCGGGGAAGCCGTGCGCCCGGTAGTGGCCCAGCATGAGCCGCAGGCAGCGGGCGGCGTACGGCTCGTCGGCGGGCGGCCGCTCCGGCGGGACGTCGACCGCCCGCACGGGCCGCCCGACCCGCGCGGCCAGCGCCTCGGCCACCTGCGGGGCGGTGAGCGGCCGCGGGCCGGCGGCCTCGAACGTCCCGCCGTCCAGACCGTCCTCGGTCAGCAGGACGGCGGCGGCCTCGGCGACGTCCCGGAGGTCGACGAACGACTGCCCGCGGGTCAGGCCCCACGTGCTGCGCAGGACGCCGGTGCGCGCGGCCTCGGCGAGCCCGGCGTCGAGGTTGGCCGAGTAGGCGCAGGGCTGGAGCACCCGCCAGCCGGGCAGCCCGGCCGCGTCGAGCGCCTCCTCGGCGCGGTCCTTGGCCGCATGGTGCGGCATGGCCCGCACCTGGGGGCGCAGCACCGAGTGGTACACGACGCGGGGGACGCCGGCCCGGCGGGCGGCGGCGAACAGCGCGGCGGCGCCCTCGGCCTCCCCGGGGGAGAAGTTGGGCCAGATCAGGTAGAGGGCCTCGGCCCCGGCCAGCAGCGGCTCGACCCCCGCTGCGTCGGTGAGGTCGGCCGCGACCACCTCGGCACCCGGTGCCGGCGCCGGCCGGGGGGTGCGCACGACGGCGCGCACCGGCCGGTCCCGGTCGCGCAGCGCCCGGACGACCGCGGCTCCGGTCGTCCCCCCCGCCCCCGTCACCACGATCACACGAGATACCTCAGCAGTGAGATATCTCCGGCGTCAAGGTCGCCCCCCGCACCGCCGCCGTGAGCCGGACGGTGAGCCCCGCCGGCGAGGGCAGCAGGTCCACGGTGTCGAACAGCTTCCGGGCCAGCCACAGGCCCATGCCCCCGCGGGCGAGGTCGTCCCCGTGCGCCGGGCGGAACCCGGCCAGCGGGTCGCCGAAGGAGGTCCCGGCGTCGGTGACCGTGCAGACCAACTCGCCGTCGCCCACCCACAGGCGCGCCGAGACCGGCCGGCGGCCGTGCCGGAAGGCGTTGGCCGCGACCTCGCTGATCCCCAGGTGCAGGTCCTCCCGCTGCTCGGCGTCCGGCACGTGCCGGTCGAGGGCGGCACCGAGCCGGTGGCGCAGGTCGGGCAGGGTCGCCGCCTCGTCGACGGCGAGCACCGGTGGCCGGTCCTGCAGCGGGTCGTGAGCCGTGGACAGCGCGGCGATGAACCGCTCGGGCTCCTCGAACTCGGCGCTGGCCGCCCACGCCCCCGACCGCAGCACCTCCGGGTGCGTGGCGGTCGCGCCGGCGAGCACGTCCGCCGGCAGCCGCCGGCGGTCGTAGAGGCACAGCGCCGACACCCCGCTACCGGCCATGAACCGGTTGCAGGCCGACTCGAACCGCTGGCCCTCCCGCCGGCCGGCCGGCCGGTCCCCGAAGTCGACGAGGGCCAGGATGCGCAGCCGCCCGGACCCGCGGCCGGCCGCGGCGGCGGCGAGCTCCCGGGTGCGGCCCAGCGCGTCGGGCGCCCGCGCGCCGAGCAGGCTCAACGCCTCGTCGACGACCACCGACGCCGCACGGTCCCCGAGCGCCGCCCGGACCAGGTGGGTGACCTCTGCCGGGCAGGTGAGCGCGACGCAGTCATCGGCCCGCAGACCCGCCTCGACGAAGGGCAGCGCGGTGGCCAGGACCTCCCGGTCCGAGCCGACGAACCCCACGGCGTGCCGGAAGCCCCCGGGTGCGGCGGCTCCCGGTGCAGGGCGGACGGGCGGCGTGGTGTGCGCGTCCACCGCCTGGTCCACCGGCCTCGTCCTCCCCACGGCCGGAGGGCCCGGCCGATCCACCATTGTGGGACACCCCCCGGCGGGACCACCGCGGGGGCCTGCGCCCGGGCGCTCAGCGGGGCGTGGCAGCCCCCGTCGGGTCCTCCCCGACCCCGGCCAGACCGAGTATGCGGTACGGCGCGGTCCCCGGCTCCGCATCGACCCGGAGGGCCACGCCGAGCTCACCCGCACGGGCGAGGGCGGCCAGGACCACGCCGACCCCGGCGCTGGCCAGGTGCGTCGTCGCGCGGAGGTCGAGCACCGCGGTGGAGCCGGCCGGCAGCGCGGCCAGCCGGGCCAGCAGCCCGGCGCCGAGGCCCTCGGCTCCGGCCAGGTCGACCTCACCGCGGACCTGCAGCCGCAGGCCCCCGGCGTCGCCGTCGTCGGTGACCACGAGGTCGGCGGTGCCCTCCGGTGGCCCCGCGCCCGGGCTGGCCGGCCGCCGGCGGGTGGGCGGGCGCTCCGGGCCCGGGGCGACCGGCACCCGGAACCGGACGGTGGTGCCGGCCGTCCCGCCGCCCTCCCCGGCGCGGTCGACCGCGACGTCGGTGCCCAGGGCGGCGATCAGCTCCAGGCCGCGGCCCCGGAACCCGCGGTCGGCCGGCGGTGGCCGCCAGGCGCCGCCGTCGGTCACCTCGACCCGGACGTCGCCGTCGCCCTCCCGCGCCAGCCGGTAGCTGCACCAGCCGTCGCCGGAGGGGTAGGCGTGCTCGACCGCGTTGGCCAGCGCCTCACCGAGGGCGAGCTGCAGGTCGTCGGTGGTCTCCTCGGGCAGCCCCCCGGCGGCCGCCCAGGCCGCCACCCGGCGCCGCACCCCGGCCAGCCGGACCGGGTCGGCCGGCAGCCGTCCGGTCAGCGGCGGGGGCAGCAGCCGGGCGGCGATGAGCGCGACGTCGTCGGGCTGATCGGTGTCCGCGAGCACCTCGGCCAGCAACCGGGCGGTGAGCCGGCCCGGATCGGCGTCCGCGTGCCGGGCGGCCACCGCCTGCACCCGCTCCAGGCCGGTGTCGAGCACCTCGCCCCGCCGCTCGACCAGGCCGTCGGTGTAGAGCAGCAGGGTCGCACCGACCGGCAGCGTGCCCACCCCGTCGCGGTAGGGCGGCCGCCCGGGGACGCCGAGCACCGTCCCCGCCCCGGCACCGTCGAGCAGCCGGGTGCCCTCGCCGGTGACCAGCAGCGCCGGCGGGTGGCCCGCCCGCGCCCAGCGGACGGTGCCGGCCGCCGCGTCGAGCAGCACCACGGCGGCCGTGGAGGCCAGCGCGCCGGGCAGCCGGCCGGCGAAGCGGTCGAGGACCTCCAGCGCCTCGGCGGGCCTGCAGCCCTGCAGCAGCGCCGTCGAGAGGGCGCTGCGCAGCTGGCCCATGACGGCCGCCGCGGCCGGCCCCTGCCCGACGACGTCGCCGACGGCGATGGCCACCGCGCCGTGACCCATGTCGACGACGTCGTACCAGTCACCACCGGCCTGCGCCCCCTCGGCGCCCGGCAGGTAGTGGGCGGCCAGGGCGAGCCGCTCGAAGCGCGGCAGGCCGGCCGGCAGCAGGGACCGCTGCAGCGTCTCGGCGATCCGCCGCTCGGCGCGGTGGAGGCGGGCCCGGTCGAGGGCCTGGGCGCACTGCTCGGCGACGGCCAGGAGCATGGCGCGGTCGGTGGGCGGCACCCGGCGGGGGGCCGGCCACGCCACCGAGACCACGCCGACCGCTCGGCCGGCGACCACCAGCGGCAGCCCGACGCACGCCCCGAGCCCGTAGCCGCGGATGCTCTCGGCCAGCTCCGGGGCCAGCGCGGGGTCCTCCGGCGTCGCGGTGGCGTCCTCGACCCACAGCGCACGCCGCTGCTGGACCGCGGCCGGCCCCACCAGGGGCGCGGTCAGCGGCAGGGTCTGCCAGGCCCGCCGCCCCTCCTCGCTGGCGCCGTCGATCTCCAGGGCGGTCAGCGCCCGGTGCGAGTCGTCGAGCTCGTAGACCGCCACCCGGCTCGCGTCCCCGGCCAGCGCCCGCACGTGCCCGGCGGCGGCCGCGGCGACGGCCACGGGGGTGGTCGCCGCGGACAGCTCGGCGGTCACCCGCTGCAGCAGGGCCAGCCGCCGGGCCCCGGCGCGCTCCTCGGCCAGCAGGATCGCGTTCTGGACGGCCAGCGCCGCCCGCGCGGCGATCTCCTCGACCAGGCGGCGGTCCTCCGCGTCGTAGCGCCGGCCGTGCGGGCGGCGGGCCAGCCCCAGGACGGCCAGCACCCGCCCCCGGACGGTGAGGGGCACGGCCATCCCCGAGCCCACCGCCAGCGCGTCGGCGAGCCCCGGCCGGTCCACCGGCGCCGGCGGGAGCTGGTCGAGCAGGATCGTCCGGCCGGTCGCGACCACCTCGGGGCCGAGCCCGCTGGCCGGGTCGACCGCGGTCATGGCCGCCTCGGCGGCGGCGTCCAGGCCCGCGATGCCGGCGAACCGCAGCCGGCCGTCCTCGCCGACCACCCGGACGGTGCACAGGTCACCGACCCGGCGGTCGACCAGCAGCCGGGCGAGCGCGCCGAGCTGGCCGTCGAGCACCATGTCCCGGTCGAGCGCCGCGCCGACCTCGGCCAGCAGCGCCTGCCGCTCGCTCTCCCGGTAGCGGACGTCGATGTCGGTGCAGACGGCCATGACGCCGCCGGCCGGCTCACCGGGCACGGGCGCCGCCCGCTCGAGCACCCAGTGGTAGGTGCCGTCGGCGCGCCGGAGCCGGTACTCGACCTCCCAGCCCACCCCCTCGGCGCGGGCCGCGGCGACCGTCCCCTCGTAGCCGGCGAGGTCGTCGGGGTGGACGCCGGCCCGCCACCCGTCGCCGAGCTCGGACCCGGGGTCCCGCCCCGTGAAGGCGGTCCAGCCGGAGTTGACGAACACCCGGCTGCCGTCGCCGTCGGCGAGCCAGACGAGCGCCGGCGCCAGGTCGGCCAGGGCGGTGAAGCGTTCCTCGGCGGTCCGCCGGGCGCGGCCGAGCTGCACGTGCGCGTCGACCCGGGCGAGCAGCTCCTGGGCGCTGAACGGCTTGACGAGGTAGTCGTCGGCCCCGGCGGCCAGCCCCTCGACGGCGGCCTCCTCCCCGGCGCGCGCGGAGACGAGCAGCACCGGGACCCGGGCGGTCCGGGCGTCGGCCCGCAGCGCGGCCAGCAGCTGCATGCCGTCCAGCCCGGGCATCATCACGTCGCTGACCACCAGGTCCGGCGGGTCGGCCAGCGCCGACGCCAGCGCCGCCCGGCCGTCGGCGACGGTGCGGACGGCGTGCCGGCCGGCCAGCAGGCGCGTGACGTACTCGCGCATGTCGGCGTTGTCGTCGGCGACCAGGACCCGCCCGCCGGGGGCCTCCCCCGGCGCCGGCTCGGCGGCCGGGCCCTCCTCGGCCGCGCCGGGCAGCCAGCGCAGCGCCTCGGTGACGAACGGGACGGCGGCCGGGGAGACGGCCGGGCCGCCGGGGGCGGCGTCGGCGACGCGGTCGGGCGGCAGGTGCCCGGAGCCCAGCGGCAGCGTGACGGTGAACGTGCTCCCGGCGCCGAGGGCGCTCTCGGCGGTGATCGAACCGCCGTGCAGCCCGACCAGCTCGCGCACCATGGCCAGGCCGATGCCGCTGCCCTCGCCGGACCGCCCGCGGGCGTCGGCCACCCGGTGGAAGCGCTCGAACAGCCGGGGCAGCTCCCCGGCGGGGACGCCGGTGCCCGTGTCGCGCACCGTGAGCCGCACCGCGTCGCCGTCGCGCCGCAGCCGCACCGCGATACCGCCCTCGAAGGTGTGCTTGAGCGCGTTGGACAGCAGGTTGAGGACGACCTTCTCCCACATGTCCCGGTCGACGTGCACCGGCACCCCGAGCGGCGGGCAGTCCACCTCGTAGGACAGCCCCGCCCGGGCGACCGCCGACCGGAAGACGCTGGCCAGCTCGGCGGTCGTCGCGGCGAGGTCGACCGGCTCGTAGCGGGCCTCGACCCGCCCGGCCTGGATGCGGGAGAAGTCCAGCAGCGTGTTGACCAGCTTGCCGAGCCGGGCGGCGTTGCGCTCGACGACGTCGAGCTCCTCGCGGGCCCCCGGGTCGGCCGCCAGCGCGGGGTGGTCCCGCAGCTCGGCGACCGGACCCTGGATGAGGGTGAGCGGGGTGCGGAACTCGTGGCTGACGTTGCTGAAGAAGTCGGTCTTGGCGCGGTCGAGCTCGGCGAGCGCCTCGGCGCGGCGGCGCTCGGCCTCGTGGCTGCCGGCGTTGACCAGCCCCGCGGCGACCTGGCCGGCCAGCAGCTCGAGGAAGCCGCGGTAGTCGTCGTCCCACCGGCGGTGCGGGTTGAGCCCGACCACGAGGAACCCCGCGGCGTCGGCGCCGGCGCTGGCCCCGGCCACCGGGAGCGCGACCGCCTGCTCGGGCGGGCGGTCCCAGGCCCCGGTGGGCAGGTCGGGGAACCGGGCCGCGACGTCCTCGACCAGGACCACCTCCCCCGCGCGCAGCCGCGCCACCGGCCACTCCTCCGCCGCGGGCGCGGCGGCGCCGGGCGGCAGGCCGGACGTGCAGCCGAGCCGGGCGGACCCGTCCGGCTCCAGGAGGTACGTGGCGGTGACCGGGAGGTCGGCGGGGTTGCGGGCGAGCTGGTCGGCGACGGCGGCGAGCAGGTCGGCCCCGGTGCGCGCGGTGGCCACGGCGGCAGCCAGGTCGCGCAGGGTCGCCATCCGGCGCTCCCCGACGACCCGCCGGGTGTTCTCGGTGACCACGCAGAGCATGCCCGCGGGGCGACCGTCCTCGCCGGCCAGCGGGCTGTACGAGAAGGTGTGGTAGGTCTCCTCGGGGTACCCGCTGCGCTCGAGGAGGAGCATCAGGTCCTCGTCCCACGTGGCCACGCCGGTGTCCAGGACGGATCGGATCCGGGGTCCGATGTCGTCCCAGATCTCGGCCCACATCTCGTGGGCCGGGCGCCCGAGCGCCCAGGGGTGCTTGGCCTGCAGCGTGTCGTGCCGGTAGGCGTCGTTGTAGAACGCGGTGAGCTCCGGCCCCCACGCCGCCCACATGGCGAACCGCGACGTCAGGACGATGCGGACGGCGTTGCGCAGCCCGGCCGGCCAGGTGCCCGGCGCGCCCAGCGGGGTCGCCGTCCAGTCCCGGGCGGCCATCGCTGCGCCGAGCTCGCCGCCGCCGTCGAAGAGCCCGGACGCATCCCCGGTCACGCCCGCATCACGACCGGATCGTAGGTGCCCCCGTCCCGCCCGGCCCGTCGCGGCTCAGGCCGGGCGCCCGAGCCGGGCCAGCCCGCCGCGGTCCAGACCGGTGGCCGCGCGCACCTCCTCCTCGCCCAGCGCGCCGCAGTCCAGCCCCCGCAGCACCACCCCGGCCAGGGCCCGGGCCGTGGCCGGCTCGTCGAGCACCTCCCGGTCGGTGCGCTCGCGGTAGGCCACCAGCCGCTCGGCGGCCGCGGGCAGCGCGGCCCGGAAGAAGGCGTAGGTGGCCGCGTAGCGGGTGACCAGCTGCGCGGGGTGCAGGTCCCAGCCCTGGTAGAGCCCGCGCTCCAGCGCCCGGCGCACCAGCCCGCCGTGCCGCCGCCAGCCCGCCTGCACCTGCGCGCGGGAGCCCACCGGCAGCACGTTGGTGGAGCCGTCGACCGCCCGGGCGGCGGTGCCCGCGACGGCGACCTGCACCAGCCCCTTGGCCAGGTCGGCGGCCGGGTGGTCGGGGGACTGGTGCGCCGCGGCGATGCCGAGCGCGGCAGTGTAGTCGTAGGTCCCGTGGTGCAGGCCGGTCAGCCGGGGGCCGGCGGCGTGCACCAGGCGGGCGACCGCGACCGCGCCGTCGGCGGCCACCACGGCCTGCGGGGTCTCGACCTGCAGCTCGAGGTCGACGGCCGGCCCGTGCGCGGCCTCCAGCGCGTCGAGGACGGGCAGGAACGCGCGCACCTGCTCAGGGTCGCTGACCTTGGGGAGCGTGACGGTGACCCGCTCGGCCACCCCGGCCAGCCCGCCGAGGAACAGGTCGAGGCTGCGGACGCCGCGGCGCCGGGTGCGCTCCTCCAGCGAGCCGGCGCGGACGCCCACCACCGGCGGGGCGGTGCCGGTGCGCAGGTCGGCGGCGACCGCGGCCGCGGCGGCGCGCACGTCGTCGTCCTCCCGCTCCCGGGGACGGCGGTAGCCGTCCTCCACGTCGACGCGGAGGTCCTCGACCGGCTCGGCGGCCAGCTTGGCGCGGACCCGCGGCAGGACCTCCTCGGCCAGGGCCGGGTCCAGGCCGAGGTCGGGTGGGCCGTGCTCATCCAGGGCGGCCAGCGCGGCCGCCCCCCAGGACGCGGCCAGGCCCGGGACGACAGCGTCGGCCGGCACGTAGCAGGTGTGCACCGGCTGCCGGCCGGGCCGCTCGCCGGGGTAGGCCGCCGCGCGGGCGGCGTCCACGGGGGCCAGCCGCCGGTCCAGCTCGGCGTAGACGTCCTCGGGCAGGGTCATGCCTCGGTGCCCCCGAGGAGCTCGTAGGCGGGGAGGGTGAGGAAGTCGGGGAACTCGTCGGCCAGCGCCACCTGCTCGAACAGCCGCCGGGCGTCGTCGAGCCGCTCGAGCGCACCGATGCCGGCGGCCTGCTCGTCGACGACGCGGCGCACAAGCTCCCCGGTCACCGTCTCGCCGGTGTCCAGCTCGACGCCCTCGTGCACCCACTGCCACACCTGCGAGCGGATGGTCTCGGCGGTGGCGGCGTCCGCCACGAGCCCGTGGACGGCGACCGCCCCGTCGCCGCCCAGCCAGGCGGCCAGGTAGCGGAGGGCCACCTCCACGTCCGCGCGCAGCCCGGCCATCGTGCGCTCCCCGGGCACCCCGGCGACGTCGAGCAGGTCGGCGGCGGTGACGGCGACCCCCGGGCGCCGGTCGAGCTGGTCCGGGCGATCGCCGAGGACGGCGGCGAAGGCCTCCCGGCAGACCGGCACGAGGTCGGGGTGGGCCACCCACGACCCGTCGAACCCGTCGGCGGCCTCGCGGGCCTTCTCCTCCCGCACCCGGGCCACGGCCCGCTCGTCGGCCTCCGGGTCCCGCCCGTCGGGGACGGCCGCGGCCAGGCCGCCGATCGCCACGGCCCCCCGCCGGTGGCAGACCTCGACCAGCCGGTCGGCCCAGGCCCGCATCATCGGTGCCGCCGCGGTCACGGCCGCGCGGTCGGGGAGCACGAAGCGCGGGCCGGCCTCGCGGAAGACCTTGCTGACGCTGAACAGGTAGTCCCGGCGGCCGGCGGCGAGCCCGGCGGCGTGGTCGCCCAGGGCGTGCAGGATCTCGTCCATCTCGAACGCCGCCGGGACGGTCTCGACGAGCACCGTGGCCCGGACCGACCCCGCCGGGAGGTCGAGGGCCTGCTCGGCGGCGTCGAGCACCAGCTTCCACAGCGCGGCCTCGAGGTGGCCCTCCAGCTTGGGCAGGTAGAGGTGGGGCCCGCCGCCCCGGTCGAGCTGCTCCCGGGCGTTGTGGAACAGGTGCAGCCCGGCGTCGACGAGCGCACCGGCGCACGGCCGGCCGTCCACCAGCAGGTGCCGCTCGGGCAGGTGCCAGCCGCGGGGCCGCGGCGCGATCGCCGGCCGGGCGGCGTCCGCGCGGCCCGGGTGCTCCCGGCCCCCGGGCGGGGTGCGCACCGGCGCCCGGCGGACGGCGTCGCGCAGCACGACCTGGCCGCCGACGACGTGCCGCCAGTGCGGGGTGGTGGCGTCCTCCAGGTCGGCCACCCACACGTCCGCCCCCGAGGCGAGCGCGTCGGCCGCCGTCCCCGGGCCGGCCGGGGCGAGCAGCTCCACCCGGCGGTCGACCAGGCCCGGCGGTGGCGGGGGCACCTGCCAGTCGCCGTCCCGGATGCCGGCGGTCTCGGGGCGGACGTCGAGCCACCGCGCGGCGGCGATCTCGGCCCGGCGGGTGGCGCGGGCGGCCAGCAGCGCCTCGCGCTGGGCGCCGAAGCGGGTCTGCAGGGCGGCGACGAACGCCAGCGCCTCCGGGGTGAGCACCTCCTCGGCGCGCTCGACCGCCGGACCCGCCACGCGCACGTCGACCATGCTGCGCACCCTGCCGCACGCGACCGGACCCCGCCGCACCCGGTGCCACCTCGGCGGGGGGCTGGCAGGCTCGGTGGTCATGACGGCGCTCGACGAGCTCAACGACGCCCCCGCCGACCGGCTGGTGCAGCGGCTGCGCGCCTGCAACGCCGCCCCGCGGTTCGCCGCGCAGGTGGTCGCCGGCCGCCCCTACCCGGACGCCGACACCCTCGTCGCCCACGCCGGCGAGGTGGCCCGCGGGCTGCCGTGGGAGGAGGTCGAGCTCGCGCTGGCCACCCACCCGCGGATCGGCGACCGGGTGGAGGGCTCCTCGGCCGAGGCGGCGTCCTCCCGCCGGGAGCAGGGCGCGGTCGAGGGGGCCGACGAGGGGACCCGCGCCGCCCTGGCCGAGGGCAACCGCGCCTACGAGGAGCGCTTCGACCGGGTGTTCCTCGTCCGCGCCGCCGGCCGCTCGCCCGAGGAGCTGCTGGCCGAGCTGCGCCGGCGGCTGGGCAACGACGAGGAGACCGAGCGCGCCGAGGTGGTCGAGCAGCTGGCGCAGATCACCGAGCTGCGGGTGCGGGAGCTGGTCCGGTGAGCTCGCGCGTGTCCGCGGCGGGTGCCGGGGAGGAGGTCGCGTGAGCGTCTCCACGCACGTGCTGGACGCCGCGCTGGGGCGCCCGGCCGCGGGCCTGGTGGTGCGGCTCCTCGCCGGGGACCGGGAACTCGCGGCGGGGGTCACCGACGACGACGGCCGGTGCCGGCTGGCCGAGGGGCCGACGCCCGCGGGGTCGCACCGGCTGGTGTTCGACACCGGCGCCTGGTTCGCGGCGCGGGGCCGGGAGACCTTCTGGCCGGAGGTGGTGCTGGCCTTCGCCGTCCGGGAGCCCGCCGAGCACCACCACGTGCCGCTGCTGCTCTCCCCGTTCGCCTACTCCACCTACCGGGGCTCGTGACGCGCGGTTCCACGTGGAACCGCGGGGTCTGGCAGCCTGCCGCCATGGCGATCCGACTCGGCCCCAACCAGTACGGCAAGGCGGAGGTCCGCGTCGTCGCCGTCGACCGCAGCGGCCCGGCGCACACGCTGCACGACCTGACCGTGAGCACCAGCCTGCGCGGGGACTTCGCGGCCGCCCACACCGAGGGCGACAACGCGCACGTGCACCCGACCGACAGCCAGAAGAACACGGTCTTCGCCTTCGCCCGGGACGGCGTCGGTTCCCCGGAGGCCTTCGGGCTGCGCCTGGCCCGCCACCTCGCCGGCACCTACCCGTGGGTCACCGGCGCCCGGGTGGCGGTCGACGCGCACGGCTGGCAGCCCATCCCCGTCGGCGGGCGGCCGCACGGGCACGCCTTCCGGCGGGACGGCGGCGAGGTGCGCACGGCGGTGGTGACCGTCGACGGCGGGCAGGCGCACGTGCTGGCGGGGCTGGCGGACCTCGTCGTCCTCAAGACCACCGGCTCGGAGTTCCGGGGTTTCCCGCGCGACCGCTACACGACGCTGGCCGAGACCCGGGAGCGGGTCCTCGCCACCGCGGTCACCGCGCGCTGGCGGTACACCACCGCCGACCTGGACCTCGACGCCGCGTTCGGCACCGCCCGCACCGCGCTGCTCGAGACCTTCGCGGCCACCCACTCCCTCGCCCTGCAGCAGACGCTGTACGCGATGGGGACGGCGGTGCTCGAACGGGTGCCCGAGGTGGCCGAGGTGCGCCTGTCGATGCCCAACCGGCACCACTTCCTGCTGGACCTCTCGGCGTTCGGTCGGGACAACCCCGACGTCGTCTACCACGCCGACGACCGGCCCTACGGGCTGATCGAGGGGACCGTGCTGCGCGACGACGTCCCGCCGGCGCCGATCGCGTGGGAGGGGACGCCGGGCACCTGCTGACCCGCGCCCGGGTCGCCCCGTCGTCAGCGGCCCCGGGCGCCGGCGGGGGCCGGCGTGCCGATCCCCGCGCCGCCGAGCACGACGGCGGCGTGCACCCGCAGGTCGGCACCCCGCTCGTCGTCGGTGCGGGTCGCCTCCGCCCCTGGCGCCAGGCCGACACCGCCGAGCCCGCGGGCGGACCACCAGACCCGCCAGCCGGCCGGCACCCGGACGTCGAGGCCGCCCATGACGGCACGCAGCGTGAGGTCGACGCCACCGGGCACCGGCGCCAGCGCGGTCAGGTCGATCTCACCGCCGGCCATGAGGAGGTCGACGCGCAGCCGGGACAGCTCGGGGTTGACCGGCCGCAGCCGCAGGTCGCCGAGGGCGACCGTGCGCCGGATCCCGGCACTGCTCTCGTCCCCCTCGTCGCTGCGGCGGGCGACCAGCCGACCGGCCACGGCGAGCGCGGCCTGCAGCGCCCACCAGCCGAGCAGCCAGGGCAGGGCCCGGCGCAGGGCGGAGCGCAGCGCGGAGGTGCTCATGGGCGCCAGCCTGCCCGGCCGGCGCCCGGCCTGCCCAGGGGGTCGCCCGCGCCGGTGAGCGCCCTGCCACCATCCTCGGGTGGGCGACGACCGGGAGACCCTGACCTACGAGGCCTTCGGGGCCGCGGCCCGGGAGCTGGCCGAGGAGGTGGCGGCCAGCGGGTTCGAGCCCGACCTCGTCCTCGCCATCGCCCGGGGCGGGCTGTTCCTGGGCGGGGCCCTCGGCTACGCGCTCGACGTGAAGAACCTGTTCGTGATGAACGTGGAGTTCTACACCGGCGTCGACGAGCGCCTCGACCTCCCGGTCGTCCTGCCGCCGACGCTCGACCGCGTGGACCTGACCGGCGCCGCCGTCCTCGTCACCGACGACGTGGCCGACACCGGGCGGACGCTGGAGCTGGTGCGGGACTTCTGCACCGGCTACGTCGCCGAGGTGCGGACGGCGGTGCTGTACGAGAAGCCGCACTCGGTGGTGCGCTGCGACCACGTGTGGCGGCGCACCGACCGCTGGATCGACTTCCCCTGGTCGACCCTCCCGCCGGTCCGGCGCCGCGCCGGCGCGCGCGGGCGCTGACCGCCCCCGGTCCCCCGTTTGCCCTGCTCCCCGGCGCGGCGTCTACTGGGCAGCGAGCCGATCGTGGGGGGACCCATGCAGACGGGCACACCGACGCTGGCGGAGCTCCGGCGGGCCGGCCGGGAGGCGTCGGCCGCGCACGACCCCGCCCTGCTGCGGGCCTGGGCGGCGGCCGAGCGGGACCAGGCCCGGGCACTGGTGGCGGCGTCCCGGCGACGACGCGCCGAGACGGCCGCGGCGCGCTCCGCACCGTCGGCCGGGCCGGGTGCCCGCCCGCCGGAGCTGGCGGCCATGTGGACCCTGCGGCACGCCCTGGGCGACCGCGTCGCCGAGATCCGCGGCGAGGCCACCGCGCACCCCGGACGGCTGGCCGACCCCGGTGCCGAGCTGGCCAACTGCGAGGTGGTGGAGCGGCTGCTCGAGACGTGGGACGCGGTGACGCTGTGGGCCGGGGACCCCGACGCCGAGCTGGGCGACGCCTGGGCGCAGGCGTCGGTCGCGCTGTACCGCGTGATGAGCCGGCTGGCGGCGCGCTACACCGCCGCCACGACCCCCCGCTGAGCGCCACCGGCGGGGACACCGGGCGGCCTCACCCGCCGGTGCGGAGGCGGTAGAAGCGGAAGAAGTCGTTCTCCACCGGCAGCACGTCCACGCCGGTGAACCCCGCCTCCCGGGCGTAGCGCTCCAGGGTGGCCGGGCGCATGACCGTCCCCGTGCCCACCGAGGGCCGGGTGGCCAGCCCGTCGGGCAGGCAGCAGGTGAGGCTGTAGCCGTACATGAGCCGCTCGACGTCGTCCCCCGGCGCGGTGAACTCCTCGGCGACCCGCTCGTCGACCACCAGGACGGTGCCCTCCGGGCCGGCCATGCCCCGCATCGCGGCCAGCACCGAGACCGGGTCGGGCATGTCGTGGATGCACTCGAACGCCGCCACGAGGGCGTAGCGCCCCTCGGCGTCGGCCACCGCGGCGGCGTCGGCCACCCGGAACCGCACCCGGTCGGCCACCCCCGCCTCCTCCGCGTTGCGCCGCGCGGCCTCCACCGAGGGCGCGTCCACGTCGAACCCGTCGACGCGGACCTGCGGGTAGGCGCGGGCGATCCCGATCGAGGACCAGCCCATCCCGCAGCCGACGTCGGCCACCCGGCCACCGGCGCGCAGGACGGCGTCCACCTCCGGCAGGGACGGCAGGTCGTCGGTGACCAGCGCACCCAGGAAGTACGGGCGGTTGGCGGCCGCCTGGGCGTCGCGGGCGTCCCCCATCTCCGCCCAGCCCAGCCCGCCCCCGGTGCGGTAGACCTCGACCAGCCGGGGGACGTTGCGGGTGAAGGTCAACGCGATCCGGGCGAACGGCGCCATGTGGGAGGGGTCCGCCTCCTCCACCAGCACGCCGCGGTGCTCCGGCGGCAGGGTGTAGCGCCGGGCGTCGGGGGCGGCCCGGACGTCGTCGACGGTGAGGTAGCCGGCCACCGCCTGCTGCTCCAGCCACTCCCGGGCGTAGCGGGCATCGGTCCCGGTCCGGTCGGCCAGCTCCGGCGCGGTGGCCGGGGCCTCGGCCAGCGCGCGGTACCAGCCCAGCTCGCTGCCCAGCTGCAGGGCGGCGAGCTCGAGGCTGCCGGTCACCGCGTCGAGGATGCGCTGGGCCAGCGCCGCGGAGGCGTCGGTGGGTGAGAGGTCCGTCGTCGTCATGGACCCCGACCGTGGCCCGTCGCGTCGCGCACCGGGAGGGACCTCCGTCCCTGCCGCGGCAGGGACCGCGCTCAGCGCCGCGTGGACACCGTCACCGTGAACCGCCGGTCGGCCGCCACCACCCGGGTCGGGCCCACCAGCCGGCGCAGTGCCGACCGGTGCGGCAGCCGGTTGTTGTACACCGCCCACAGCTCCCCACCCGGCCGCAGCACCCGCCCGGCGGCGGCGAACAACCGGTCGGCGGCACCGGTCACCACCGCCGCCCCGAGGTGGAACGGCGGGTTGCAGACGACGAGGTCCACGGTGCCGTCGGGGACAGTGGCGGCCGCGTCGTCCCGGACGACGCGCACCCGCCCGGCCAGCCCGTTGGCCGCCGCGGTGGCCGCCGCCGAGGCGACCGCGGCGGCCGAGGCGTCGCTGGCGGTCACCCCGACCCCGGGGCGGGCGAGGGCCACGGCGGCGGCCAGCACGCCGGTGCCGCAGCCGAGGTCCAGCACGGTCGCCGCGTCCGGCGCGGCGCCCGGCAGCGCGGCCAGCAGCGCCCGGGTGCCGGCGTCGACCCGGGTCCCGGCGAAGGCCGCGCCGTGCGCGCACACGGTCAGGCCCAGGTCCGGGTGCGACCGGCAGCGGGGGAAGGACGGCGACACCCCGGGGCGCGGACCCCGGGCCACGAGCACCCGCGACTTCTGCCGGGCGAGGGTCGCCCGCACGTCGGTGAACCCCGCCCCGAGCGCGTCGTTCATCGCCGGGGTCATGTGCTTGACCCGGCCGCCGACGTGCAGGACGGCGTCCGGCGCCGCCCCCGCGGCCAGCTCGGCCAGCTCCCGCAGCGCGTCGAGGGAGCGCGGGGCCTTGGCGAGCACGACCCGCGCACCGGCCACCAGCTCCGGCGCCAGCGGCAGCGTGCGGTACGTGCCGGCCAGGCCGGTCCGCTCGGCGTTGCGGGCCAGCGCCAGCTCGCCGACCAGCAGGTCCTGGTGCACCCGCACGTCGCGGGAGCCGGCCGCGACCGCGCCCAGGGTGAGGGCGCCGTAGGAGTCGTCGACGACCGCCACCTCACCGGGACCGGCGCCGGCGAGCGCACCGGCGGCCTCGTCCAGCAGCAGCCGGTCGGTGGCGTCGACCGCGACCAGGTCCGGAGCCTCGACGTCCGGGTCCCGGCGCAGCCGGGTGAGGAGCTCCTCCCGGTCGGTCACCGGCGAGGGTCCTCCCGGTCGGTCACCGGCGAGGGGTCGCGGCGACCAGGTCGACCACGACCCGGGCGAGCTGGGGGCCGACGTCCTCCTGGAGGAAGTGCCCGCCACCGGCGAGCGTGACGTGCGGCATCCCGGTGGCGCCCGGCACCACCTTCCGGAACACGCGGTCCCCGCCCCCGGTGATGGGGTCGGAGTCGGAGAACGCGGTGAGGAACGGCCGGTCGAAGCGGGCCAGCACCTCCCAGGCCGCCCGGTTGGCCGCGGCGGCGGGGTCGTCGGGCCGGGTCGGGACCAGGGCGGGGAAGGCCCGCGCGCCCGCCTTGTAGGTGTCGTCCGGGAAGGGCGCGTCGTAGGCGGCGACGACCTCGGGCGGCAGCGCGGTGACCGTGCCGTTCTGCACGATCCGGCCGACGTCGAACTGCGGGCTCTCCTGCGAGAACCGCTGCCAGGCCAGGAACGCCTCGCTCATCGGGTGCTCGCCGGTGGGCAGCCCGGTGTTGGCCACCACCACGCGGGCGAAGCGGTCGGGGTGCTCGCCGACCAGCCGCAACCCGATCAGGCCGCCCCAGTCCTGGCACAGCAGCGTCACGTCGGTGAGGCCGAGCCCGTCGAACAGCGCCCGCCGCATCCACTCCACGTGCCGGGCGTAGGTGTAGGCGGCCCGGTCGACCGGCTTGTCGGACCGGCCGAAACCGACCAGGTCGGGGGCCACCACGCGCAGCCCCGCGTCGGCGAGCACCGGGATCACGTGCCGGTACAGGTAGGCCCACGACGGCTCCCCGTGCAGGAGCAGCACGACCTCGCCGTCCGGCGGGCCGGCCTCGACGTAGGCCACCCGCAGCGTGCCGCCGTCCCCGTCGTCCCCGCTGTCGAAGGTGATGTAGCCGGGCTGGTAGGGGAAGCCCGGCAGGTCGGCGAACCGCTCCTCGGGCGTCCTCAGGACCTCCACGCTGCACGCACCTCTCGACGTCGTCGTCACGGGGGACAGGACGCTATACCCGCGTCGGGGACCGCCTGACGCGGGGAGAGCTTCCTATCCCCCGACCCCGACCCCGGCCGGGCCCGCCCAGGGCGTCGTTCAGACGCCGGGCAGGCCCACGGGGCAGGAGACGCCGGTCGAGTGGATCGGGCAGTACCCGTTCGGCACCTTGTACAGGTACTGCTGGTGGTAGTCCTCGGCGTAGTAGAACTCGCCGAGCGGCTGGATCTCGGTGGTGATCGGCCCGTAGCCGGCCGCGGTGAGCCGCTCCTGGAAGGCGTCCCTGCTGGCCTTGGCCGCGGCCTCCTGCTCGGGGCCCTGCGTGTAGACCGCCGACCGGTACTGGGTGCCGATGTCGTTGCCCTGGCGCATGCCCTGCGTCGGGTCGTGGTCCTCCCAGAACACCTTGAGCAGCTGCTCGTAGGAGATGACCGCCGGGTCGAAGACCACGAGCACGACCTCGGTGTGGCCGGTCCGCGCCGAGCAGACCTCCTCGTAGGTCGGGTTGGGGGTGTACCCGCCGGCGTAACCGACCGCGGTGGAGTACACCCCCGGGGTCTCCCAGAACACCTTCTCCACGCCCCAGAAGCAGCCCGCGCCGAAGACGGCGGTCTGCATGCCCTCGGGGAAGGGCGGCTGGATGCGGTTGCCGTTGACCGCGTGCACCTCGGGCACGTACGGCAGCGGGTCGGGGCGGCCCGGCAGGGCGTCCTCCGCCGCCACCGGCTGGGTCTTGGACCGGGAGAACAACATGCCCCGAGCGTAGGCGCGCGGCGCAACCGAACGGCGAGGTCAGCACACGGGGAGGACGGCGGCGGCGCGGCCGGGACCGCCGGGGCAGGATCGGCCCCGAGCACGTCCCCGACCACCCACCCGACACCCCCCGACGCGAGGAGACGCCCGTGCCCGTGACCGCCCGCGAGTGGCACCTGGCCGCCCGGCCCCACGGCGAACCGGCCCCCGAGGACTTCCGGCTGGTGGAGGTCGAGCACCCCGACCCCACCGAGGGCCAGGTGCTGGTGCGCATGCTGGCGATGTCGGTGGACCCCTACATGCGGGGGCGGATGCGGCTGGGCCCCTCCTACGCCGCGCCGTGGGAGGTCGGCGAGGTGATGCAGGGCGGGGCCGTCGGCCGGGTGGTCGCCTCCCGCTCCCCCGCCGTCCCCGAGGGCGCGCTGGTGCTCACCGACGCCGCCTGGCGGGACGTCGCGGTCCTGGACGCCCGGGCCGTCCGGCAGCTGCCCGAGAGCGACCTGCCGGTCACGTACTCGCTGGGCATCCTCGGCATGCCCGGGCTGACCGCGTACGCGGGGCTGTTCCGGGTGGCCGCCTTCCGCGAGGGGGACGCCGTCCTCGTCTCGGGCGCCGCCGGCGCCGTGGGCAGCGCGGTCGGCCAGTTCGCCCGGCTGCGCGGCGCCTCGGCGGTGGTGGGCAGCGCGGGCAGCCCGGAGAAGGTGGCCTGGCTGCGCGAGATCGGGTTCACCGCGGCCTTCGACTACCACGACGGCCGGGTGCGCGACCTGCTGGCGCAGACGGCCCCCGACGGCATCGACGTCTACTTCGACAACGTCGGCGGCGAGCACCTCGAGGCGGCCATGGGGGCGCTGCGCGTGCACGGGCGGGCGGCGCTGTGCGGCTCGATCTCCGGCTACAACGCCACCGAGCCGGTGCCCGGCCCCCGCGGCTTCAGCGCGCTCATGGTCGCCAAGCGGCTGGCGCTGACCGGCTTCCTCGTCGGTGACCACACCGACCTGCGCCCGGAGTTCACCGAGACCGTCTCGGGGTGGATCCGCTCCGGGGAGCTCGTCGTCCGGGAGACGGTGCGCGAGGGCCTGGAGGACGCCGTCCCGGCCTTCCTCGACCTCCTGCGCGGCGGCAACACCGGCAAGATGGTGGTGCGGCTGGCCCCCGATCCCGGTTCGGCCTGACCCCCGCCGGGCAGGATCGGGCGCATGTGGCTCTTCCTGACCCGCCGGCTGCGCACCTGGCTGCTGATCACCGTCCTCGTCCCCCTGGCCACCGGCACGGTGCGGCGCGTCGCCGACGCCCTGCAGCGCCGCACCGGGTCGACGCCGGTCACCCGGGGGCTGCACCGCGCCTCCGACCTCGGCGACCGGACCCGCGACACGCTGCGCGGCGGTCGCCGCCGCCGGCGGTGGTGACCCGGGGCGGGATCCCCCCGGGGACGACGCCGGCCGCCCACCCGGCCCTGGAGCACGCGCCCGCCCGGGGGACGACGCGGGCGGTGGCCGTGTTCTGCCACGGGGGCACGGTCGCCAGCGTGGAGCCGCCGCGGGAGCGCGCGCTGTCCCTGGTGCGGATGCGGGCGGTGGAGCAGTACGTCCGCGCGGCCGGGGCGGACAGCGGGCTGGACACCTACCTGGTGCGCTACCGGGTGGCCGGCTGGAACGGCCCGGCCGCCGACGCGCACGCCGACGTCCGGTGGACCCTCGAGCGGCTGCGCGAGCGGCACGGCGCGGAGGTCCCGGTGGTGCTGGTCGGTCACTCCATGGGCGGGCGCGCGGTGCTGCGGGCCGGCGGCGACCCGTCGGTGCAGGCGGTCTGCGCGCTCGCCCCGTGGACGCCGCCGGGCGAGCCGGTCGGGCACCTGCGGGGGCGCACGGTGGCGGTGCTGCACGGCCGCGGCGACCGCTGGGTGCCCGCGGACCTCTCGGCGCGCTTCGCCGCCCGCGCCCAGGAGGCCGGGGCGCGGATCGCCCGGTTCACGATCGCCGGCGGGCACAGCATGATGCGCCGGGCGCCGGTCTGGCACGCGTTCGTGCGGGACGTCGTCCTCGCCGGCACGGGGCTGACCCCGGAGCGGCCCGACCTGCGCGCGGCCCTGGACGCCGGCGACCTCGACGCCCGGTTGTAGCGGGTGGTGCCGCGGGCCGCGGCCGGGTCGGGCGATGTGCGGGCGGGCCGCCCGCGGGGGTAGGGCGCGACGGTGGAGGAGCTGCTCGCCGAGGTCGTCGGCAGACTGGTCGTCGTCGTGGAGGCCTGCGGAGCCGCCGTCATCACCGTCGGGGCGGTGTGGGCCTTCGCCCGGTTCGTCTGGGTCGGCCTGACCCGCCGGACCGCGGCGGCGTTCGTCCCCGTGCGGCTGACCCTGGGCCGGTCCCTGGCGCTGGGGCTGGAGTTCCAGCTGGCCAGCGACATCCTCACCACGGCCGTGGCGCCGACCTTCGAGGAGATCGCCAAGCTCGCCGCGATCGCCACCATCCGCACCGCGCTCAACTACTTCCTCGGGCGGGAGATCGAGGAGGAGCGCCGCCAGGTCGCCGAGCAGGAGGGCGGCGAGCCCGCCGACCCCGCGCGACGGCGGTCCGGGCGCACCGCGTGAGCACCCTCGAGCAGGTCACCGGCGCGGCCGCGGGAGCGGTGGTCGTGGCGGCGCTCGTGGCCGGGGCGCTCGCCCTCGCCGTCACCCGCCGCCCGCTGCCGGCCCTCGGGGTGCTGCTGGACCTGCTCGTCGCCGCCGGCCTGCTGCGGCTGGCCGGCGACCCGGAGTGGCGCGCCGTGCTCGGGGCCGCCGTCGTCGTCGCGGTCCGGCACGTGGCCGGCGCCGGGCTGCGGGCGGCGCGGCGGGTCCGGTCGGGGGGCCCGCCGCCCGGACGCCGGCCGCCGGGGCGGCGTCCCCCCGGGCGGTGGCGGACGCGGGCGTGGGCGCCGGAGCTGCACCGCCTGCTCCACCCGGCCTGGCGCGCGTGAGCGGAGTGCCTCATGCGAGGGAACCTCGCGCGAGGCACTCCGGTCGTCAGGCGAACAGGGCGCTGTAGCCGTTGAGCGCCGGCTGCCCGCCGAGGTGCGCGTACAGCACGGTGGACGACGGGTCGATCTCCCGCCGGCCGACCAGGTCGATGGTCGCCGCCATCGACTTCCCCTCGTAGACCGGGTCGGTGACCATGCCCTCGGTGCGCGCGGCGGTCTCCATCGCGCGGATCGTGGTCGCGTCGGGGATGCCGTACACCCCGGCGTGGTAGCGCTCGTCGAGCTCCACGTCGGCGGCCGTGATCTGCCGCCGCACCCCGATCGCCCGGGCCGTCCGCTGCGCGATGCGCAGCACCTGCTCGCGGGTCTCGGTGGGCCTGGCCGACGCATCGATCCCGAGCACCCGCCGCGGCCGCGCGCCGGCCTCCTCCAGCTGCGCGAAGCCGGCGACCATGCCGGCCTGCGTCGAGCCGGTGACCGAGCAGACGACCACCGTGTCGAAGAAGACGCCGAGCTCGGCCTCCTGCGCGGCCACCTCGTGCGCCCAGCCCGCGAACCCGTGCCCGCCCAGCGGGTGGTCGCTCGCCCCGGCCGGGATGGCGTAGGGCTTGCCGCCGCGCGCCTCGATCTCGGCGAGCGCGGCCTCCCAGCTCTCCTTGAACCCGATGCCGAACCCGGCCTTGACCAGCCGCACGTCCGCCCCGGCCAGCCGGCTGACCAGGATGTTGCCGACCTTGTCGTAGACGGCGTCGGGCCAGTCGACCCAGCTCTCCTGCACCAGCACGCAGCGCAGCCCGGCCCGGGCGGCGACCGCGGCCACCTGCCGGGTGTGGTTGCTCTGCACGCCCCCGATCGACACCAGCGTGTCGCAGCCCTGCGCCAGGGCCTCGGCGACCAGGTACTCCAGCTTGCGGGTCTTGTTGCCGCCGTAGGCGATCCCGGAGTTGCAGTCCTCCCGCTTGGCCCAGACGGCGGCGCCGCCGAGGTGCTCGGTCAGCCGGTCCAGCCGGTGGACCGGCGAGGGGCCGAACAGCAGCGGGAAACGGGGGAAGTCGTCAAGCCCCATGGGGATCGTCCTCCAGCTCGGACAGCAGCGCCGTCCAGATCTCGGTGGTGGTGGCGACGGCGGCGCCGACGTCGTGCGCCGCGCAGGCGGCGATCAGGCGGTCGTGCAGGACGACGGACTCGCGGCCGTGCGCCGCGCCGAAGCGGGCCCGCTCCAGCCGGCGGATCGCGGGGGCCAACCGCGCCACGGTCGCGGTCACCGCGCCGTTGCCGCACCGTGCCAGCAGCACGCCGTGCAGCTCGTCGTCGGCGGTCAGGGCGGCGTCGACGTCCCCGGCGCCGACCGCGGCGGCGAACCGCGCGTTGGCCGCCCGCATCACGGCCGCGTCCTCGTCGGTCACCCGGGGGGCGGCCTCCCGTGCGGCCAGCTCCTGCAGGACGCGGACGACGACGGCCGCGTCGCGCACCTCGGCGACCCGGAGCGGGGTGACCCGGGTGTGGCTCTGCGGCTTGGCCTCGACCAGCCCCTCGTCGGCCAGCCGGGCCAGCGCGGCCCGCACCGGGGCCACCGACAGCCCGAGGGAGGCGGCCAGCTCGGCGTCCTTCACCACCTCGCCGGGGGCCAGCGCGCCGGAGACGATCGCCTCCCGCAGCCGGGCCAGGGCGAGGTCGCGGAGCAGCACGCGGCCGACCGGGGCGAGGGGCACAACTGACATCTCAGATGTCAGAGGCCCCGCCGTCAACCCCGCCGCGGCAGGAACGGCGCGGAACCGGGCAGCCCCGGCCCTGGTCCGCACCGCCCCGGGCTGCCGAACATGGCGGCATGGACCCCGACCGGTTCCCCGACCCCGCGGACGCCGCCCGCCACTTCGCGCACCGGCTGGCCGTGGAGACCGACGTCAGCGACGTGTCCGCCGCCCTGGCCTCCGGGGACCCCGGCTTCGTGCTGCTCGACAGCCGCAGCCGCGAGGCCTGGGACGCCGGCCACGTCCCCGGCGCCGTGCACCTGCCGGGCCGGGATATCGCCGACCGGGCGGCCGCCGAGCTGGACCCGTCGGTCCCGGTGGTCGCCTACTGCTGGGGACCGGGCTGCAACGGGGCCACGCGGGCGGCGCTGGCGCTGGCCCTGCTCGGCTACCGGGTGCGGGAGATGATCGGCGGCTTCGAGTACTGGGCCCGCGAGGGCCTGCCGGTGGCGACCCCGGGCGGCACCGCCCGGGGGCCGGTCGACCCGCTCACCGCCCCGGCGGCCTGCGGCTGCTGAGGCCGGCCGGCAGGACGGGCGCCGGGTCCGCGGCGAGGCGGCCCCAGATCAGCTCGTCGTGCTTGCGGCCGTCGCCGTAGCGGTAGGAGGCGCGCAGCCGGCCCTCCAGGGTGAACCCGGCCTTCGCGGCCACCCGGCCCGAGGCCGGGTTGTCGACGGCGTGGCACAGCTCGACGCGCTCGAGGGCCGGCACGGCGAAGGCCCACCGGCAGGCGGCGTCGACCGCGCGGGGGGCCACCCCGCGCCCGCGGGCGGCCGGGACGGTCCAGTAGCCGACCTGTGCGTTGGCCTGCTGCCGGTCGACCGAGTGCAGCGACACCGAGCCCAGCAGGACCCCGGTGCCGGCGTCGGCGACCGCCCACGAGGCGTGGTCGCCGGCGCTCCAGTCGGCCCGCCGGCGGACGAAGTCCACGGCGTCGTCCCGGGTGCTCGCCGGCACGCCGTTCCACAGCTGCAGCACGGGGTCGCGCAGGGCGGTGAGGACGGCGTCGGCGTCGTCCTCCCGCCACCGCCGCAGCCGGACGGGCCCCGCGTCCAGCTCCACCGGCTCCACGGCGGACATCCTCCCCCGCGTGCCGGGTACGGGAGCACGGTGGACGGCGACACCGTGACCGTGCGGGTGCCCGGGGAGCTGGCCTTCCTGCTCCCGCCGCGGGACCGCCCGGCCCGGGCGCGCCGGCTGGCCGCGGACCCCGACGCGACCCTGGGGCACCTGGTGCGCGCCGCCGGGGTCCCCCCGACCGAGGCGGGCGGCCTGCGGCTCGACGGCCGGCCGGCGGACGCCACCGCCCGCGCCGCCCCGGGCGCCGTGGTCGACGTGCTGGCCGTCGCCCGGCCGGAACCGGCCGCGCCCGGCGGCTTCCTGCTCGACGTCGGGCTCGGCGCGCTCGCCCGCCGGCTGCGGCTGCTGGGCCTGGACGTCGCGTGGTCGAACGACGCCGGGGACGCCGAGCTCGCCGCCCGGGCCCGGGACGAGCGGCGCACCCTGCTCACCCAGGACCGCGGCCTGCTCATGCGCCGCGGGGTGCGCGGGGCGCTGGTCCGCGGCGCGCGGCCGGACGACCAGCTCGCCGACGTCCTCGACCGGTTCGCCCCGCCGCTGGCGCCGCTGACCCGCTGCACCGCCTGCGGCGCGCACCGCGAGCCGGTGGCGAAGGCCGAGGTCGCCGGCCGGCTGCCGGCCGGCACGCGGCGCACGTACGCCGACTTCTCCCGCTGCCCGGCCTGCGGGCGCGTCTACTGGCGGGGCGCGCACGCGGCGCGGATCGACCGGCTGGTCCAGCGCGCACGGCGGTCGGCCCGGTGACCGGCGGTACCGGGATCGCGGCGGGCGGACGTGGTCTACGCTCGACGGCACAACCGAACACACAGCAGGGGAGCGCCACGGCGCTGAGAGTGCGGATCACCGCAGACCCTCGAACCTGATCCGGGTCATGCCGGCGCAGGGAGTCTGGAGGAAGTCATGGCCCAGGAGGCCGTCCGTCCGTCGTCCGTCACCGATCGCCCGCCGGCCGGGTACCGCTGGCGGACCGTCGACATCGTCGTCACCGCCGTCCTCGGCGTCGCCTTCGGCATCGTCTTCTGGGCGTGGAACCTGGTCTTCGGCGTGCTGTCGGCACCGCTGGAGTTCTTCCCGCCGCTGCAGGCGGTCCTCAACGGCGTCTACCTCATGCCGGGCGTGGTCGCCGGGCTGCTGGTGCGCAAGCCGGGTGCGGCGACCTTCGCCTCCACGCTGGCCGCCACGGTCAGCATCCTGCTCGGCTCCCCGTACGGCGGGATCATCGTCGTCTACGGGCTGGTGCAGGGCCTCGGCGCCGAGCTGGGCTTCCTGCTCACCGGCTACCGGCGGTTCGGCTGGCCGACCGCGCTGCTCGCGGCGGTCACCGCGGGGCTGTCCACGTCGCTGCTGGACCTCAACCTGTACTACCCGGTGTCGGCCGAGCACCCGTTCTGGGCGTTCAGCCTGCCCTACATCCTCTTCACGGTGCTCTCCAGCGTGCTCCTGGCCGGCGTGGTCGGCCTCCTGCTGGTGCGCGCACTGGCCCGGACGGGTGCGCTGAGCTCGTTCGCCTCGGGCCGCCGCCGCGTCTGAGCTCGGGCGCGGGCGGCAGCAGGGCGTGACCAGCACCGGCCGGCTCCCGGCGCGGGCGGTCCCGGGCGCCGGGCCGGTGGCCGTCGCCGCGCGGGGCCTGGGCATCCGCCACCCCTCGCGGCGCGCGTGGGCGCTGACGGGGGTGGACCTCGCCATCGAGCCCGGCGAGCGGGTGCTGCTCACCGGGCCCTCCGGCGCGGGCAAGTCGACGCTGCTGGCCGCGCTGGCCGGCGTCCTCGACGCCGAGGGCACCGAGGTCGCCGGTGAGCTGACCGTGGGCGGGCGCTCGCCGCGGGCGGCCCGCGACCGGCTGGGCCTGCTCGCCCAGGACCCCGACAGCCAGCTGGTCATGACCCGCGCCGGGGACGACGTCGCCTTCGGCCTGGAGAACGCCGGTCTGCCCCCCGAGCTGATCTGGCCGCGGGTGGACGAGGCCCTCGCCGCGGTCGGCTTCCCGCACGGCCGGGGGCGGCCCACCTCGGCGCTCTCCGGCGGCGAGAAGCAGCGGCTGGTGCTCGCCGGGGCGCTGGCCCGCCGACCCGGGCTGCTGCTGCTCGACGAGCCCACCGCCCAGCTCGACCCCGAGGGCGCGGCGCTGGTCCGGGAGGCCGTGGCCCGCTCGACCGCCGGGCGGGAGGCCACCGTGGTCGTCGTCGACCACGACGCCGCCCCGTGGCTGCCGCTGGTCGACCGGGTCGTCGAGGTGGTCGCGGGCGGCGGGGTCGTGGAGCACGGCCCCGGGTGGCGGCCGGTGCCGCGCACCGCCGGCCTGGCCCTGCCCCCGGCACCGGGCGGACCGGTCCTGCTCACCGCCGCGCGGGCCGGCTACACCTACCGCGGTGCGGACCGCCCGGCGCTGCCGCCCACCGACGCCGTGGTTCCCGGCGGCCGCGTGCTCGCGGTGACCGGGCGCAACGGCGCGGGCAAGTCCACCCTCGCGCTGCTGCTGGCCGGCCTGCGCACCCCCACGACGGGCCGGGTGGAGGCCGCCGGGGTGCTCGCCGCCGGGACCCGGCGCGGCCGGCGCGAGCCCGGCCGCTGGCGGGCCGGGGAGCTCGTCAGCCGCATCGGCACGGTGTTCCAGCACCCGGAGCAGCAGTTCCTCACCGGCCGGCTGTGCGACGAGCTGGCCCTGGGGCCCCTGCGCTCCGGCGAGGGCGCCGCGGCCGCGCGGGCGACGGCCGGGGAGCTGCTCGAGCGGCTCGGGCTCACCGCCTTCGCCGAGGCCAACCCGTACACGCTCTCCGGGGGGCAGCAGCGCCGGCTGTCGGTGGCCACCGCGCTGGCCACCTCCCCGCGGGTCCTGGTGCTCGACGAGCCGACGTTCGGGCAGGACGCGGCGACCTGGCGGGAGCTGGTGGCCCTGCTCGCCGAGCAGCGCGCCCGCGGCTGCGCCGTCGTCGCGGTCACCCACGACGCCGACCTGGTCGCCGTGCTGGCCGACGACCGGCTGGAGCTGGGGTGACGGCGTCCTTCGCGCTCGGGCCGGTCGCCGACGTCCCGCTGTCGCGCATCAACCCGGTCGCCCAGCTCACGGCGCTGGCCGTGGTCACCGTGGTGCTGCTGAGCAGCCTGGACGTCGTCACGCCGGCGGTCGTCGTCGCCGCCGAGCTGTGCCTGCTGCCCGCCGCCGGGCTGTCCCGCCCGGTCGACCTGCTGCGGCGGACCTGGCCGGTGCTCGTCGGCGCCGGGTCGGTGGGCCTGGTCAACGTGCTGCTGTCGGCGGAGGCCGGCCCGGTCACCGGCATCGGGCTGGCGCTGCGGGTGGTGGGGCTGGCGCTGCCGGGGGTGCTGCTGGTGGCCTCGACCGACCCGGTGCGGCTGGCCGACGCCCTGACCGTGCACTGGCGGGTCTCCACGCGGTTCGCCTACGGGGCGCTGGCCGCGCTGCGGCTGGCCCCGCTGCTGGTGGCCGAGTTCGAGGCCGCCCGGCTGGCCCGGCGCACCCGCGGGGTGGAGGCCCGGGGCCCGGTCGCCCGCGCCCGGCTGCTGGGCGGGGTCGGGTTCACGCTGCTCGTCGGGGCGGTGCGCCGGGGGTCGCGGCTGGCGACCGCGATGGACGCCCGGGGCTTCGACTCCGGGGTGCCGCGCACCAACGCCCGCGGGTCGACGCTGCACCGGCGGGACGCGGTGTTCGTCGCGGCGACCGTGGCCGTGTGCGCCGCGGCGCTCGCGCTCAGCATCGGCCTCGGCACCTGGGACCCGGTCTTCGTCGGCGGCTGACACGGGGCCAGGCCGGCGCTCCGGTCGGGAACGCCGGCCCGGCCCGCACCCTCCGGTCAGCCGGCCGGGGTCGGCACGGGCTGCGACCGCCGCACCCGCCCGGGCAGGACGAGGTTGAGGACCACGGCGACCACGGCCGCGACGACGATCCCCGAGTCGAACAGCGCGCCCCAGTCCCCGGTCACCCGGTCCAGCGCGCCGGGCGCGGCGGCGATCCCCCGGCCCAGCCCGACGGAGAGGGCCACGACGAGCAGCCCGCGGGTGTCCAGCCCGTCCTTGGTCAGCAGCTGCACGCCGATGGCGCAGATCATCCCGAAGAGCACGAGCACGCCGCCGCCCAGCACGGCGGGCGGGATCGCGGCCAGCACCGCGGCCACCTGCGGCAGCAGCGACAGGCCGACGAGCACGAGGGCCCCGATGGTGACCACGTGCCGGCTCATCTGCCGGGTGAGCGCCACCAGGCCGATGTTCTGGCTGAACATCGTCGTCGGCAGGGCGCCGAAGACCCCGCCGAGCACCGCGCTGCCGCCCTCGGCGAGGATGCCGCCGCGCAGCTCCCGCGGGGTCGCCGGCCGGCCCGCACCGCCCTCGGTCACCGCGTGCACCGTGCCGACGGAGTCCACCATGTTCACCGCCCCGACCACGGCCATCGACAGGACGGCGACCAGCGGGAAGGACAGCCCGAACTCGAACGGCGCGGGGACGGCGACCAGCGGCCGGTCCCCGACCCCCGACAGGTCGAGCAGGCCCAGCGGGACCGCCACCAGGTAGCCCACCGCGACGGCGACCAGCACCGAGCACGTGCCCAGCAGACCGCGGCCGAACTGGTTGAGCACCACGGTGAGGACCAGGACGAGCGCCGCGAGCCCGAGGTTGACCGGGGAGCCGAAGTCGGGGGAGCCCACCCCGCCGGCGGCCAGGTTCACGCCGCTCGGCAGCAGCCCGAGCCCGATGACCAGGATGATCGTGCCGGTCACCACCGGCGGGAACAGCGCGGCGACCCGGTGGATCCCCAGCCCGATCGCGACCTGCACCGCGGCGGTGACGAGCACGCCGCCGAGGACGGCCGACAGCCCGTGGTCCTCGGCCAGCGGGACGGCGACGGCGATGAACGCGAAGCCGGAGCCCATCATCAGCGGCAGCCGGCTGCCCACCGGGCCGATGCCGACGGTCTGCAGGAGCGTCGCCAGGCCGGCGCACAGCAGCGCCGCCTGGACCAGCAGCACCGCCTCGCCGGTCGTCGCGCCGATCACCCCGGCCAGCAGGATCGCCGGGGTCAGGTTGGAGGTGAACATCGCCAGGACGTGCTGCAGGCCCAGCGGGACGGCGACGCCCCACGGCGGCCGGGCGTCCGGGTCGGTGCGGGCGGTGGTCGAGGCGGCGGCGGCGCGGTCGGGGTGGGCGGTGGCGCGGTCGGCGGCGGCGGGGTCGGCGGTGGCGGGGTCGGCGGTGGCGCGGGGTGCGGGGGCGGCCATGGGGGCTCCAGGAGCGGTCGGGCGGCGGGACCCCGCGAGGGTCGTGCCCGGGTGTTGCGGTCCCGTGACGAACGCGTTGTATCCGGCCCCGCGGCGATCGGATCAGCGCTAGGGTCCGTCGGTGGCGCACCACCTCCCGACCCCGGTGGGCGCCACCTGCCGGCGCGGCCTGTGACATCGGACTCACGAGGTTTGGACCAGCTGCTCCGGGGCCATCCGGAGGTGTTCGCCCCGGGTCGCAGCCGGGGTCACCGCCCGCAGGAGCGCGGGCTGCTGCGCGTGGAGGGGATCGCGGCGTGACGAGGGAGACGGCCGGCCGGGCCTGGCCGCGCGCGACCCCGCCGCCGTCGTGCGAGGGGCCGGCCTGGGAGCTCTCCGACGTCGCCCAGCTCCCCCGGGTCCGGGCCGACCTGCGCCGGCACCTGCCCTCGGACGGTGTCGACCTCCGCGACCGCCTCGTGCTCGCCCTCGACGAGATGGCCTCCAACGCCCTGCGGCACGGCGGGGGCGGCGTGCGGGCCACGGTGCGCCCGACCGGGGTGGCCTGGCTCCTCGTCGTCTCCGACCGGGCGGCGGAGATCCCCCCGACGCCGGCCGTGGGGCGCGACCCCAGCGAGGGGGGTCTCGGCCTCTACCTGATCGCCGAGCTCGCCACCGAGCACGGCTGGTTCGTCGAGGACGGCGCCAAGCACGTGTGGGCGGTCCTGCCCGGCTGACGACCGGCCGGCCGTCCGGTGAACACCGGGGCCGGGGTGCCGCGTCCCCGGGTCCCGGCCTGTGCGGTGCCGCGCCGGCCGGGGGCGGACGCGACCGACGGGCGGGTGCCCCCCGGTCCGGGGAGGGCACCCGCCCGTCGGCGGGACGGCGGGGGGAAGACCGCCGGTCCCGGCGGGGGGAAGACCGCCGAGAGTCTGCGTGCCCCGGGCCGCTGCCGGCGTCCTCCCCGCACCGCGCCGGGCCGGCCCCGGGTGCATCCCCACCGCGGTCGACTCCCGGGGCCGCCGAGCGGCGCACCCGATCCGTCGTCCCCGGCCAGGTCGCGCCGGTCGGGACCCGGGGGCGGCGGGTACCGGCGTCGGACCTGTGGTCCGCGCCCCGGCGGGTCCCGGTGCCGCCCGACGCTGCCCGCGGCCGGCCGGCTGCGCCTCCCGGGAGGGTCCGCGCGCTGCGTCGGGCGCAGTCGGCGGGGGGACGAGGCGAGCTCGGTGGTGCGGGACGGTCGGGGCGGCCGGGTTCCCGGCGGGGGGACGGCCTGGGGGTGGGACGGGTCGGTCGGGAGGAGCGGGGGACGCACCCCGGGGGCGGCGGTCGCGGTCCCCGGGGAAGGGGGACCGGCGTCCGGCGGTCCGGCAGGCGGTGCGGGAGGACGGCGTCCGGCAGCGGGCGGCCGTGGGCGTCGGGTGGTCAGCGCACGGGCGATCCGCGGGCGGGCGGTGGTCGCGGGTCGCCGCGGGACCGGGCCACGGCCCGGGCGTGCGCTCCCCGGGCGGGTGTGCCCCGGGCCGCCGCGGCGGCGGCCCGGCGGCGCGGCCCGGCGACCCGGGGACGTCCGGCCGACCGGCCCGGGAGCGCGGTCGCCGGTGCGGGGGCAGGCCGCGCTGCCGGCTGCTGCCGGGCGAGCGGGACGACCACCGGGACGCGCGGGCGGGCGGGCGGGGCGGCCGGGTGGACGCGGGCCGGGCGGTGCGCCGCGGCAGGGCGGTGCGCCGCGGGCGGGGTGGTGGGTGTGCTCGGCAGCTCGGTGAGGTGCACCGGGCCGTCGGTGCGGGGCGCGACCGGGGCGGGCCGCCGCCAGGCGAGGTGCTCGCCGGAGGGGCCGGCGCCCCAGAGCGCCAGCCGCCGGGTGACCGCGCGGAGGCGGGCGACGACGCCGGGCCGGGGCGCCACCGGGGTGGCCGGGCGCGCGGCCGGCGCTCCGGGGGACGCGACCGGGACGACCGGCGCGGGCGGGCGGCCCCAGGCCAGGTGCTCACCCGAGGGGCCGGCGCCCCACAGGGCGAGCCGGCGGAGCAGCCCGGTGCGGGTGGGTGCGGTGGCCGGGGGCCGGCCGGCCGCGCCGGGGGTCGCGACCCGGGCCGGCGGGGCCGGACGCGGCCGCGGCACGGGGACCGGGCGGACGGCGGTCGGGCGGACGGCGGTCGGGCGGACGGCGGTCGCCCGCGGCGGACCGGATCGGCGCCGCTCCGGCGTGGCGTCGACCCGGTCCAGCACGTCGAGCAGGCCACCCAGGGTGAGGTCCGCCGTCCCCCGGCCCCGGGGGTGCCCGGCGATCCGGTCGACCGGGCGCGCGTCGATCGGCACGGCGTCCTCCCTGCAGTGGTCCGCCGCGGCTGGGGAAGGTGCCGCGGACGAGGAGAACGGTAGGGACGACCCCCCTCGCGGACGGCGTTCCGGGACACCTCCTGGAGGGCGCGTGACCGAACCGTTGCGGCGGTGCTCCGGACCGGTCGGTCACCCCCCGCCCGCGGCACTGCCTTGTCGACAAGCCGTGCCGTCCCGAGCGTGGAACGCGCTGGTCGGCGGGCCGGTCACCCCGGGACCCACCGCGGCACGCCCGCGTGTCGCGGCGGCCGCCGGACACGGGCTGCTCAGCGCAGCCGGGCCGCCACCGCCCGGGCCAGCCGGCCGGCCGCCTCCGGGGCGGTGGCGAGGAACAGGCTGGGCTCGGTCAGCTCGACCTCGAGCACCTGCGGTGCGCCGTCCGGGCCCGGGACCAGGTCCACGCGGGCGTAGAGCGGCGCCGGGCCGGTGCCGGCCAGCCGGGCCAGGACGGCGTCCCCCACGGCGCGCTGCGCGGGCCCGGCCGTGCGGGCGGTGATCGTCTCCTCGGCGTACAGGCCCGGGCCGAGCGGGTCGCCGGCCAGCAGCGCGCCCTTGCCGAAGGCGTGGCTGAACCGCCCGTCGACGAAGACCAGGCCGGTCTCGCCCTCGGCGTCCAGCCGGTCCAGGTAGGGCTGCACCATGACCGCCCGCCCGGAGGCGAGCACCGCGAGCGCGTGGGCCCGCGCCGCCGCGGCCTCGCCGGGGCGGAACCGGGCGGTGTCCCGGGCGCCGGCCGAGACCGCCGGCTTCACCACGACGTCGGGCCAGGCCGCGAGGGACGCGTCGAGGTCGGCCTCGTCCGCGGCCCAGGTGGTGGGCACCACCGGGACGCCGGCGTCGGCCAGCTCGACCAGGTACCGCTTGTCGGTGTTCCACGCCAGGACGGCGGCCGGGTCGAGCAGCCGGGTCCCGGCCTCGACCCGCCGCGCCCAGGCGAGGAACTCCGCCCGCCGGGGGGCGTGGTCCCAGGTGGACCGGACGACGACCGCGTCGGCGGCGGCCCAGTCGACGCCCGGGTCGGCCCAGTCGGCCACGGCGGCGCGGATCCCCTCGGCGGCGAGCGCGGCGACCAGCAGCGGCTCGTCGTCGTCACGGCCCAGGGCCTCGGCGCAGCTGGCGAGGAGGACGGTCGGCACGACCGCAGATCCTGCCCGGCGCGGCACTGCCAGGATGAGCCGGTGGCCGACCGCACCCCGCTCGTGATCGACACCGACCCCGGCATCGACGACGCCCTCGCCATCCTGCTGGCCCTGGCCAGCCCGGAGGTGGACCTGCGCCTGGTCACCACCGTGCACGGCAACGTCGACCTGGCGCAGACCACGGAGAACGCGCTGCGGGTGCTGCACCTGGCCGGCCGGTCCGACGTCCCGGTCGCCGCGGGCGCCCGCGACTCGCTGGTCCACCCGCAGCCGGAGCGGGCCGGGCACGTGCACGGGGCGAGCGGGCTGGGCGGGGTGGAGCTGCCGCCGTCCCCGGTGCCGGCCGACCCCCGCCCGGCCGTGCTCGCCCTGGCCGAGGTCCTGACCGCCTCCCCCGTGCCGGTGACCGTGGCCGCGATCGGGCCGTGGACCAACATCGCGCTGCTGCTGGGCGCCCACCCCGAGGCGGCGGCCCGGATCGGTCGGCTGGTGCTCATGGGCGGGTCGGCCGGCCGCGGCGGCAACGTCACCGCGGCGGCGGAGTTCAACGTGTGGTCCGACCCGGAGGCGGCGCACGCGGTGCTGACCTCGACGATCCCCACGACCCTGGTCGGCCTGGACGTCACGCTGCCCACGGTGCTCGACGAGGACGGCGTCGCCCGCTTCGCCGGGGCCGGGCCGGTCGGGCGCACCGCGGCGGCGATCCTGCGGCAGTACCTCGACCACGCCCGCTCGGCCTACGGCACGACCGGGGTGGTGGTGCACGACGCGCTGGCGCTGACCGAGGCTATCGCCCCGGGCACGCTGGGGACCGTCCGGCGCGACGTCGTCGTCGACACCACCCCGGGGCCCGGCAGGGGGCAGACGATCGTCGACCGCCGCGCCGTCTCGGACGCCCCGACCGCCGTCGACGTGGCCGAGACCGTCGACAGCCCGACCGCGGTCGAGTTCCTCGTCGCGCGGCTGGAGTCGCTGGCCCGCGCGGTCGGCTGACCGGGCGCGCCGCGGGTCAGCGCGGCCCGGCCGGGTCCTTCCCGCCGCCGGGCGGGGCCGCCGGCTGGGGCGGGGGGTGAGCCGTGGACGGGGGCGGGGTCGTGGGCGGGGCCGTGGTGGAGGCCACCACGCCGGCGGCGACGTCGCGCAGCTTGCGGTTGGAGCGCTGCGAGGCCGCCCGCAGGATGTCGAAGGCCTGGTCGGAGCCGATCCGCCGCTGCGCCATGAGCACGCCCTTGGCCTGCTCGATCACCGCCCGCGACTGCATCGCCAGGCGCATGTTCCGGGCCTCCTCGCCGACCCGGTGGTGGGCGTCGGCGTTCACCACGGCCACGGCGATCGCCTCGGCCACCTCCTCCCCCCGGGCGGCGGCCTCCGGGCCGGAGAAGGCGCCCGCGGTGCCGGAGTAGACGTTGAGGGCGCCGATGAGGTCCCCCTGGTAGGGCAGCGGGACCGACAGCGAGGCCCGGACGCCGACGTCCAGGACGCGGGCGGCGTAGTCGGGCCAGCGCTGCTCGGTGCGCATGTCGGCGATGTGCAGCAGCAGCCCGCCGCGGGCGGCGTCCATGCACGGGCCGTAGCCGCGCTCGTACTGGAGCTCGTCGGCCGCCAGCGCCATGGGGGCGGAGTAGGCGGCCGTGAAAGCGCGGTCCCCACGGATGAGGGTGATGGACGTGGCCTCCGCCCCCGGGATCCCCCGGGCGGCGATCGTGGTGATCTCGGAGAGCACGTCGTCGAGCGCACGGTCACCGAGGGTCACCCGGCTGAGGTCCCGCCACAGGTCCTGCACGGCGCCAGTCTGCACCGGACCGCCCTCCGACCGGACCCACCCGCTGCGGCTCGACGGCCTTTCGGTCAGGATGGGGCGGCCGGACCGGTGCGAGGAGGGTGCGATGGGTGCGGAGACGTGGCCGCACGCGCCCGTCCCGTCGGTTCGCGGGGACGTGTGGCACTGGGCGCTGGAGACCATGTCCACGGTCTCCCGGGTCCGGGCCGACCTGCGCGCCCGGGTGGCGCACCCCTCGGTCTGCTCCTCCTCGACCGAGGACGCCCGCGACGGGCTCCTGCTGGTGTTCGAGGAGCTGGCCTCCAACGCGCTGCGGCACGGGGGCGGGGCGGTGCGCGCCCTGGTGGTGGCCGGCGACGACGGCTGGCTGCTCGACCTCAGCGACGAGGCGCCGGACCGGCCACCGGTCCCCGCCGTCGACCGCGACCCGGCGCTGGGCGGCATGGGGCTGCACCTGGTGGCCCAGCTCTCCGTCGGGTACGGCTGGGAGAGCCGGCCGGGCCGCAAGCACGTCTGGGCCCGCCTGCCCAACGGCCGCGCCCCCATCGAGGTCGGCCAGGACCGGGTGCCCGAGCCCCGCGCCCCCGAGGTGCCGCGCCGCCCCGAGTAGGAGGACCCGGTCCCCCACCCCTCGGGGAGGACCCCGTCCTCCTCGCCGCTCGCGAGCTCGAAGCGAGCCTCTGGACGGGGCCGCCGGGTCAGCGGGCGGCGCGGGTCACGGCGGCGCAGAAGCGGGCGTGGTCGGCCCGCACCTCACCCAGCGGCCCGAGCACCTCCTCCTGGGCGACGACGTCCACCGCGCCGCGCAGCCGCAGCTCCGCCCGCCGGGCCCTCCGGCGGGCGCGCAGCCCGACCAGCGGCCGGGCGAGCAGCGCCAGCAGCGCCCCGGCCAGCAGGCCCCCGACGAGCAGCAGGGTCGGCACCGGCAGCCCCTCCACGCGGGGGACCGGGACGACGTCGTCCAGCTGGAGGAACCCCAGCAGCACGAGGGCGAGCAACCACAGCGCCCCGGCGAGGGCGACCAGCGCCAGGAGCCACTGCAGCCCGCCGACCGCGCGCTGCCACAGCGGGGTGGTCCGCGGGCCGAGGTCGGTGCCGGCGACGGCGGCGTCGAGCCGGTCGGGCAGCCGGTCCCCGGCGACCTCGGCGGTCCGCCGCAGCTCGTCCCGCCAGGACTCGGGCAGCCCCTCCCCCGCGGAGTCCCGCACCCCGCGCAGGGCCCGCTCGACCGCCGCCCGCTGCACCGTCCCGGCCGCGGGCAGCGAGCTGCGCGCCCCCTCCCGCCCCAGGTGCAACCGGTCCAGGGGGTCCGGGCGCAGCCGCCGGGTCCAGCGCACCACCGGCCAGCCCGTGGCCGCGGTCCCGTCCCGGCGCACCGACCGCGCCACCGCCGACACCACGGCCGGCACCCCCGCCGCGTCGCCGAGGGCGGCGGTCAGCCGCGCCCGGTCGTCGGGGCCCACCGCCGGGCCGCCCCCGGCCGGGCCGCAGTGGTCGGCGAGCTCCCCCGCGCAGGCGCGGACGTCGGCGGCCAGCCGGTCGGTGGCCGCGCGGCGGGCGGAGACCCGGCGGGCCAGCTCGCCCCGCAGCTCCCCCAGCCCGGCGCCGGTGCGGGCCGACACCGCCAGCAGCGGCGTCGCCGCCAGGCCCTCGCGGTCGAGCAGCGCCCGCAGGTCGGCCAGGCAGGCGCGGGCCGCGGCGGCGTCGAGCCGGTCCACCTTGTTGAGGACGACGAGCAGCACCCCGGCGTGCCCGGCGAGGGGCACCAGGTACCGCTCGTGGACCGCCGCGTCGGCGTACTTCTCCGGGTCGAGCACCCAGACCAGCACGTCGACGAGCTGCACGAGCCGGTCGACCTCCAGCCGGTGCTCAAGCCGCACGCTGTCGTGGTCGGGGAGGTCGAGCAGCACCAGCCCGTCGAACGCGGGCTCGGGGGCGTGCCGGTGCCGGCGGGGCACCTCGAGCCAGTCCAGCAGCCGGTCGCTGGAGTCGTCGGCACCCCAGACCGTGGCGTGCGCGGTCCCGGTGGTCGGCCGGCGCACCCCTGGCGCGCTCACCTCCGCCCCGGAGAGCGCGTTGAAGAGGGTGGACTTCCCGCTTCCGGTGGCACCGGCCAGGGCGACGACGGTGGCGTCGCCGAGCGCCTCGCGGGCCCCGGCCTTGGCCAGCACCGCGCGGGACCGGCCGACCGCATCGGCCTCCAGCCGCCCGTCGGCGACCTCGACGGCCTCGCGGAGGGCGGCCAGCCGGTCGGCGAGCGGGGCGCCGCGCCCCTGCCGGCGGCTCACGCGGCGGCCAGCGCGGCGGCGGCCGCGCGCAGCCGGTCGGCGTCGTCCGGGCCCGGCGCGACGGCGTCCACCAGCTCGTCGAAGCGGGCGCGCTCGGTGCCGAGCAGAGCGTCGGCGCGGTCCTGCAGGTCCTCCCGGGCACGGGCGGCCAGGGACCGGACCGCGGCGTCCCCGAGGACGGCCTCCAGCAGGCGCTGGCCCACCGCCGTCGTCCCGCCGGCCACCGCGACCTCCCCGCCGGTCAGCCCGCCGGTCTGGGCGAAGACGGCCACCATGACGACCGCACCGGCGCCGTTGACCCCCCAGGAGAGGAAGCGGGCGCGGCTGCGCTTGCCGGCCCCCTCGTCGCGCACCAGGTCCAGCACCGCCCCCTGCCAGTCGCGCACCTGGGCGCCGGCGGCCTCGGGGAAGTCCGGCGAGACGCGGTCGAGGCCCGGCCCGCCGGCGGTGAGCAGGCCCGGTCCCCCGGGCAGCGCCCGCCACGCGGTCACGGTGCGCTCGGCGGCCCGGTCGGCCTCGGCGCGCAGCAGGGTCTCCACCCCGGACTCCAGCGCCTCGGCGAGGTCGTCGGCGGGGGTGGGGCGGCCGGTGACGGCGGCGGTCACCCGGTCCCGGAACCGGCCGACCGCCCCCTGCAGGGAGCGCATCCACTCCCCGGTCCCGACGAACTCCTGCCAGCGGGCCAGCACCTCCCCGCGCAGCAGGGTGCCGCTGCGCACGCCCTCGTCCACCCCCTCGCAGGCGGCGGCGTACGCGGCGGACGCGGCGTCCTCGAGGGCGGTGGCGGCGGCGGCCTGCTCCTCCACGGCGCGGGCCAGACCCTCGGCGCGCCGGCCCAGGCTGGCCAGCGCGCCGGTGAGGGTCTGCCGGACGACGGCGGCCCGCTGCTCCTGGTCCTGCGCCAGCTCCGCGAGCCACCGCCGCAGCGGCGCGACCTGGTCCTCGGGCAGCCGGCCGTCGACCAGGGGCCGCTCCTCGACGACGAACAGCCGGGCCGCGGCCAGGCCGGCCCGCTCGAGCATCCCGGCCAGGTCGGCGGCCACCTCCCCGACGGCCTCCGGCGGCACGCGGTCCAGGACGACGGCCAGCGCGGCCCCCCGCTCCTGCGCGGTGCGCAGCACGTCCCACGGGACGGCGTCGGCGTAGCGCGCGGCGGTGGTGACGAACACCCACAGGTCCGCAGCGGCCAGCAGCTGGGCGGCCAGCTCCCGGTTGGACTCCACCACCGAGTCGACGTCCGGGGCGTCGAGCAGGGCCAGGCCGGACGGGACGTCGTCCCGGGCGACCAGCTGCAGGGTGCCGGGACCACCCGAGCCGCCGGTGACCCGGGCCAGGCCGGGCAGCACCCGGTCACCCGAGAAGGCCGGGGCGTCGGTGGTGGAGCAGACCAGCACGGGTGCGCGGGTCGTGGGCCGGAGCACCCCGGCGGTGCTGACGGGGGCGCCGACGAGGCTGTTGACGAGGGTCGACTTCCCGGCGCCGGTCGACCCGCCGACGACGGTCAGCAGCGGCGCGCCGAGGTCGCGCAGGCGCGGGAGCAGGTAGTCGTCGACCTGGTCGACGACCCCGCGGGCCGTCGCGAGCGCGGCGTCGCGTCCGGGGGTGGCCAGGCCCAGGGGTGCGGCGGCCACCGTGTCCCGGAGGTCCTCCAGGGCCGCGGGCAGGGCAACGGGCGACGTCACGGCGGAGACGGTGCCCAGCGCGACGTCACTTCACCCACCGGGTGTGGTGCGTACCGGTCCGCACCGTCGCGCGGCGTGTCGCGGCCGGGCGGCGGAACGGCGGGGTCTAGCTTCCCCCCGAGCCGCGGGCGTGCCGCGGGCGCTGGCCCCACGGAGGCAGGCATGGCAGCGGGAACACCCGGCGTCGACCACCCGGAGACCAAGGACGCCGTCGACGTCCGGGTCCCCGGGCACGAGGAGCCGTTGATCAGCTTCGTCGAGGAGGCCGACGCCGACTCCCTCCGCCTGACGGTGGGTGTCGACCGTTCCGGCCGGAGGGTCCGGCTGGACGTCGGCCAGGACGTGGAGCTGGTCTGGAAGGGCCCCGAGGGGCTGCGCGCGATCCCGGCCGAGATCGGGTCCGTCGTCCCCAGCGACCCCCCGTGCTGGCGGCTGCGCCCGGTGGGCCCGGCCACGCGCGCCCAACGCCGGGAGGCCGTCCGCGCACCGCTGCGGCTGCCGGTGCAGGTCGTCCTCGAGGGCGGCTCGCTGACCGGCGAGACGGTCGACGTGAGCGAGGGCGGCCTGCTCGCGGTGTTCCGCATGCGCGAGGGCGCGCCGCCCCGCCCGCACGGCGGCGACCCCTTGCAGGTGACGCTCACCCTGGACGACCCGGTCGGCACACCGGTCGCGTGCGAGGCCGTCGCGCGCCGGGTGCAGCTGTCCGAGGGCACCCTGGAGCTGTCGGTGCGCTTCGTCGGGCTCGACGAGAAGGCCGGGGACCGGCTGCGCGCCCGGGTGTTCACCGAGCTGCGCGTCCTCCGCGCCCGCGGGGTGCTCTGAGCCGTCGTCCGGCCCCGGGGCCCGCGTCAGGCCCGGCGGTGGGAGGGCCGCGGTCCCCGGGAGCGCGCCCGCCGGAACCGCCGCCGCACCCGCTGCCAGCGGTTGGGGGTGTGCTCGGCGTCGAGCAGCTCGCTCTCGGCCAGCGCGCCGTCCAGCGGGCCCAGGTCCGGCGGGGTGAAGGGCACCAGCGAGCGGCCGGTGCCGGTGCGCAGGGCCTCCACCGCGCCCAGCAGCGAGCCGCCCCGGGCGGCGATCTCCTCGGCGACGCGCGCCGGGGGCACCCCCAGGTGCTCGCCGAGCAGCCGGTCGCGCAGGCCGGTGATGGTCGCCGCCAGCTCGTCCCGCCGGGGGTCCTCCGGCACCGCCTCGACGGAGATGTCGCACTCGGTGTCCAGGCCCATGGACCGGTTGTTGACGTTGGCCGAGCCGATCCGCAGCAGCCGGTCGTCGACGACCATCACCTTGGCGTGCACGTAGATCGGCTGCCGCCCCTCGGTGACCGGCACGTAGAGCCGGAAGCGGCCGTGCACGTCGGCCTCGGCGAGCATGCCCAGCAGCTTGGCGCGGGCGGTGCCCATCGCCTTCTCCTCCAGCCAGCCGTCGGCGCTCTCGGGGTTGACGACGACGAACTCCGGGCCGTCCTCCTCGCCCAGCCGGTCGGCGATGGCCTCGGCGATCCGCCGGGCGGCGAAGTACTGGCTCTCGATGTACACCGTGCGCCGGGCGCCGGCGATGGCCGAGAGCCACAGCAGCTCGATCTCGTGCACCAGCTCCTGGTCGCGGTACTCCGGCCGGGTGCGGGAGACGGCGACGTCCACGTCGGTGAACAGCGGCTCGACCTCGGGGGGCCAGCAGGCCTCGACGCCGTCCACCGGCTCGTAGCGGCGGCCGGTCCCGCTCTCCCAGCGGTCGCGGGCCAGGTCGCCGACCACGCGGGCGGCGGGGCCGGAGACGAGGCTGGTGACGTCGTGCCAGGGCCCGGTCGGCCGCTTGGAGCGCGGGCGGCGGCGCAGCGGGTGGCGGTCGAGGTGGTCGGAGGTGTCCCAGCGGTCGGCGGTGACGTCGATCCCCCCGGCGAAGGCCAGGCAGTCGTCGATGACGACGATCTTCTGGTGGTGCGCCCCGCCGATCGGGTGGTGGGTGTCGACGGTCAGGTGCAGCCGGTCGGGCGTGCGCCGGTTGAGGAACACGATGGGGGCCAGGCCCCGGGCCAGGGCACCGACCATGCCGAGGTCCCACTGGAGGACGCCGATCTCCAGGTCGGGGTTGGCGGCCACGGCGTCCTGCAGCACCCGCCCGAGCTTGTCCCGCCCCCGGCGACCGCGCCCGCCGCGGCCCTGCGGGTCCATGTGGATGCGCGGGTCGAAGTCCCAGCCGATGAACAGCACCCGCTTCTCGGCGCGCAGCACCGCGCCCATGAGCGTGGCGAAGTAGTCGGCGGCGTCGATGAAGACCGCGTGCCGGTCGGCCCGGGCGATCCGCCAGCAGGTCTCGCCCTCGACGAGGAGCCGGTCGGTGGTGACCGGCCCGTCCGGATCGGTCGGGACGCCGCTGCCCTCCAGCACCGGGCTCACCCGTTCCGGCGCACGTAGGAGCTGACGAAGTCGCGCAGCCCGCGCGTGGGCCGCAGCCAGGCGCCGTCCGGGGGCAGGGCGTCGAGCCGGACGCGGTCCAGCGGCTCCACGAAGGCCCCCGGGACGTCCTCGATGTCGATGAACTCGAGCAGCTCCGAGCCGATGGCGTAGCCGGCGACCTCGCTGAAGGCGACGACGACCACCTGGGTGCCGGCGCGGGCCAGCTCCTCCAGGGGTTCGGCGAAGTTGCGGCCGTCGCCGGAGAAGACGACCAGCCGGCGCAGCCGGTGGCTGTGCCCGCGGACCTCGATGTGGTCGAGCATGTCCTGGTCGATGTCGTCGTCCGGCTGGGTCTTGGGACGGGCGAAGACGGCGAAGCCGAAGCTGCGCAGGGCCTCGACCCAGCGCTGCAGGGAGCCCACGACGGGCGGGATGTTGGCGAAGACGCAGGCCTCCACCTCGGGTGCGTCGACCGCGGCGGGGTCACCGGCGCCCTCGACGAACCAGGCCGCGATCGCGTCGAAGCGCGGGCGGGAGGCGGCGGTGGGGCGGGCGCCGATCACCGTCGACAGGGTCATGTCGATGTTGGGGGCGTCCCAGATGAGCAGGTCGAGCGCGGGACGGGGCCGCCCCTCGGCGGCGTCGGGCTCGGCCGCTGCGGCTGCGTCGGTCACGGGGGCAGTCTGCCGGGTCGGCACCGCAACGGGGGATGCCGGCGCCGGAGGACCACCCGGGGAGGTGGCCCGGCGCACCGCTCGGCGGCGCAGCCGGGGACCGCTCACCCGGCCCGGGCCCGCAGCGCCAGGGCGCAGGAGTCGCCGCCTGCCTCCCGGACGCGGGAGGCCCACCGGGGGATCTCCTCGGCCGGCATCGGGCGGGCGAGGAGGTAGCCCTGGGCCAGGTCGCACCCGGCCGCGCGCACCATCTGCAGGTGCTCGGCGGTCTCCACGCCCTCCGCGACGGAGCGGATGCCCAGCGTGCGGGCCAGCGAGACGATGGCGGCCAGCACGGGGCCGGTGCCGTCCGCGGCCAGCCGTGCGGCGGCGGTGAGCAGCGAGCGGTCGATCTTCAGGGTGCCGATGGGCAGGGCCAGCAGCTGGGCCAGCGAGGACCAGCCGGTGCCGAAGTCGTCGATGGCGACCCGCACCCCGGAGCTGCGCAGCACGGCGAGCTGGTCCTCGGCGCGGGTGGGGTCCTCGGCGACGCTGGTCTCGGTCAGCTCCAGCACGAGGTCCTCGGGCGGCAGGCCCGAGTCGCGCAGCGCGACCCGCACGTCGTGCACGAGCGTCTCGGCGGAGAAGTGCCGGGCGCTGATGTTGACCGACATGCGCAGCGGCAGGCCCTCGGTGGCCCAGGCGGCGGCCTGCCGGGTGGTCTCGCGCAGCAGCCACCGGGTGATCGGGATGAGCTGGCCGGTCTCCTCGGCCACACCGAGGAAGGAGTCGGGGGAGAGCAGGCCGCGCTCGGGGTGCTGCCACCGCAGCAGCGCCTCCACGCCCTCGATGGCGCCGGTGTCCACGCGGACCAGCGGCTGGTAGTGGACGACGAACTGGTCGACCGCGCCGTCCCGCAGCCGGTTGGCCACGTCCAGCCGCCAGCGCGCCGCCTCCCGCAGGCCGGGCGAGAACAGGTGGACGCGGTCGCGGCCGGAGGCCTTGGCGGCGTAGGCGGCCGCGTCGGCGTCGCTGAGCAGCTGGTGGGCCTGGTGGACGCCCGGGGTCGCCGCGGCGACGCCGATGCTGGCCGAGAGCGGGACCGGCAGCCCGGCGGCGACGAAGGGCCGGGAGAAGGACTGCTGCAGCTGGACGGCGAGGGCGGCCGCCTCGGCGGTGTCGCAGTTCCGGGCCAGCACGAGGAACTGGTCGGCACCCAGCCGGCCGACGGTGTCCCCGGGGCGGACGTCCTCGACCAGCCGGCTCCCGACCTGGCGCAGCAGCTCGTCGCCCACCTCGTGACCGAGGGAGTCGTTGACCGTCTTGAAGCCGTCGAGGTCGAGGAAGAGCAGCGCGGGGCGGGAGTGCCGGTCGGCCAGCGCGGCCCCGATCAGGTGCAGCAGGCGGGCCCGGTTGGGCAGCCCGGTGAGGTCGTCGTGGCTGGCCTGCCAGGCCAGCGTCTCCTGCACCAGCACCCGCGCGGTGATGTCGGTGTGGGTGATGACCACCTGGCCGGTGCCCTCGACCCGGGAGGCCTGCAGCCGGAACCAGGCGGGCTCGGCGCGGGTCTGGTGGGCGTAGTCGTGGGAGAACACGGCTGCGCCGGAGCCGGTCCCGGCCAGCAGGCTGCGGACGCCGTCGGTGACCACCTGCCGGTCGTCGGTGTCCATGCCCTGGGTCATGACCGCGAGGTAGTCGTCGCCGATCCGGCCGGGCCGCAGCCCCGAGCGCTGCACCACCTCGCTGGCCACCGACCACCGGCGGTTGACCAGCACGATGCGGCCGTCGGCGTCCACCAGGACCGTCGCGGAGGGGAGCGCGTCGAGGACCGCGGCCATGTTCTGCAGCCGCGCCTCCTGCCGGTCGCTGTGCCGGCGCGCCGCGGTGACGTCGCGGAAGACCACGACCAGGCCGTGCTCCTCGGCCGACGCGCGGACCTCGAACCAGCGGCCGTCCGGGGTGCGGTACTCGACGACCGCCGGCCGCCGGTGCGCCGCGACCGCGTGCAGCTCCCGCTGCAGCACGGTGCCCTGCAGGTGGGGGAAGACGTCCAGGGCGGCCCGGCCGACGATCCGCTCGGCCGGGCGGCCGACGACCGTGACGACGGTCGAGTTGACGTAGGTGATGTGCCAGTGGGGGTCCAGGTGGACCACGGCGTCGGGGACCGTCGCGAGCGGGTCGACCGGGACGGTCGTGACGCTCTCGACGGAAGTGTGCACGCTGCCGCTACCTCGTTCCCCCTGCGGTGGCGCCGCTCCTCCCCGGGACGCCCGCCACGGCCGCACGGGCGACGGCGCGGGCGCTCGGCGCGACACCGAGGGTAACGGTCCGGATGCGCTCTAGTCAGCCCGGATGGCGGATCGTTCCACGATCGCGCGCACCGGTGCCCCAGCGGGCAGGGTGCCCGCGACGGCCCCCCAGCCGTCCCCGCCCAGGCGGGAGGCGCAGAAGGTGTCGGCGACCTCGGGCGGCGCGTGGCGGACGAGCAGCGAGCCCTGCAGGCAGAGCGTCACGAGACCCGCGATCCGGCGGGCCCGGACCTCCAGCCCGTCGGCGTCGGCGAGCTCGGCGGCCAGCCGGGCGGCCGCGGCGTCCAGCCGCGGATCGGCCCCGCGGGCGGCGTCCACCTCCGCGCGGACGGCGGCCAGCGAGGCCTCGGACCGCCCGAGCGCGCGGAGCACGTCGAGGGCGATGACGTTCCCCGAGCCCTCCCAGATGGAGTTCAGCGGCGCCTGGCGGTAGAGCCGGGGCAGCCCGGACTCCTCGACGTAGCCGTTGCCGCCGAGCACCTCCAGGGCCTCGGCGACCGCGGCGGGAGTGCGCTTGCAGACCCAGAACTTGGCGGCGGCACCGGCCAGGCGCAGCAGGTCGGCCTCCCCGGCGTCCACCGCCGCCGCCAGCCGGACGGCGAGCGCGGTGGCCGCCTCGCTCTCGACGGCCAGGTCGGCGAGCACGTGCTGCATGAGCGGCTGCTCGGCCAGGGCCGCACCGAAGGCGCGGCGGTGCCCGGCGTGGTGGACGGCCTGGGTGAGCGCCGCCCGCAGGGTGGCGGCCGAGCCGAGGACGCAGTCGACGCGGGTCAGGTTGACCATCTCGATGATCGTCGGGACGCCGCGGCCGGGAGGGCCGACCGACCAGGCCACCGTGCCGTCGAACTCGACCTCGCTGGAGGCGTTGGAGCGGTCGCCGAGCTTGTCCTTGAGCCGCTGCAGCCGGAACTCGTTGCGCGAGCCGTCGGGCAGCACGCGTGGGACGAGGAAGCAGGACAGCCCCTCCTCGAGCTGGGCGAGCACGAGGAAGACGTCGCTCATGGGGGCGCTGGTGAACCACTTGTGCCCGGTGAGCAGGTGCGTCCCGTCGGCCTGGGGGACGGCGCGGGTGGTGTTGGCCCGGACGTCGGAGCCGCCCTGCTTCTCGGTCATGCCCATGCCGGCGACCAGGCCGCGCTTGCCGGTGGGCTCGGTCAGGCCGAACTGGTACTCGCGGCTGGTCAGCCCCGGCCCGTACCGCCCGGCGAGCCCGGGGGCGGCGCGCAGCGCGGGGACGGCGGCGTAGGTCATCGTCACCGGGCAACCGTGCCCCTGCTCGACCTGGGTCCAGCCGAGGTAGCCCACGGCCCGGCGCACGTGCGCGTGCGGCTCGGGGGACGCCCACGGCGCTCCGGCCATGCCGTGCTCGACCGCGGTGCGCACCAGCTCGTGCCAGGCCGGGTGGAACTCCACCTCGTCGACCCGGTGGCCGTAACGGTCGTGGGTGCGCAGCCGCGGCGGGTTCTCGTTGGCCAGCCGCCCCCACTCCTGCGCCTGCTCGCTGCCGGCGAGGGCACCGAGGGCCTTGAGCGAATCGAGGGTGGCCTGGTCGGCATGCCGCCGGCAGGCCTCGGCGAGGGCGGCGTCCCCGGCGATGGGGTCGTGCCCGACCAGCGGAGGGACCTGGTTCGTGACCTCGTGCGTGGCACCCATCCCCGCACGGTAGCGCCGCCGGAGCAGGTCCCGACCGCCCCGGCGCGGGTCGCGTTCCACGTGGAACGGCGTCCCGGCGGCACCATGGCGACGCCCCGGCGGGGCCGCTCTCCGACGGACGGACGGACGGCCGCGCCGCCGGGCGCTGCCGTCCTCGGGGCACGCCGAGTGCCCGGCGCACGGGGTGGTGCGCCGGGTCGGCGGGGCTGCGCTGGGTCTCCGGTCCCGGCTCTGGCCGGGGCCCGGTGGGTTCAGGCGGCGGCCAGGGGTGAGGCCAGGATGCGGATCTGGGTGCCGTCGGGGCGCCAGGTGCGCCAGCGGCCGTCGGGTCGGCGTTCGACCCGGAACCCGTGGTGCACCTTCGTGTGGTGCCGCTCGCACAGCAAGGCACTGTTCGCGAGGCTGGTCTCCCCGCCCAGGGCTCACTCCAGCAGGTGGTGCACGTCGCACCAGTGGGTCGGTGCCCCGCAGCCGGTGAACACGCAGCCCCGGTCGCGGCGCTCCACCGCGCGGCGCAGGTGGGGTGGCACCACGCGGTGGGCGCGCCCGACGTCGAGGGGTGTGCCGTCGGGGCCCATCACGATGCGGGTGACCGCGCCGTCGCAGGCCAGCCAGCGGGCCCGGGCGGCGGAGATCGTGGCGCCGAAGCCCAGCTCGGCCGCGCCCGGGCCGGTGGCGGGGTCGATGAGGTCGGCGGCGTCGAGGACCACGGCCACCTGCGGCTTCACCGTGCGCGGCGTGGACAGCGTCCCGGCGGCCAGGTGCAGATCGCAGAGCTGGACCAGGGCGTCGGCCTGCTGCTGGGCCCGGGTGCGCGCGTCGCCGGCGCAGCGCCCGGCCTGCAGGATGCTCTCCAGGGCGGCCTGGAGCTTCTCCCCGCCGGCGGCGTCGAGCTCGAAGCGGCCGGAGATCGACCCGTCGGCGTGCTTGGCGATGCTCAGCCGGCGGCCCTCGGTGGGGTCGGGCTCGGCCCCGTCGGGTCCAGGCCGGCCAGGTAGTGCCGCACCGCGTGGACGAGGTCGGCGTGCGGGAGCCCGGCGGCGACGCCGGTGAGCAGCCGGTCGATTTCGCCGAGGTCCACGCCCTGGGCTCGTGCGGCGGCGAGCCTGTCCTCCCCGGGTGATCGGCGCGACCACGGCGACGACCTCGGCCGACACCGCGCCGGCGGCGTGCGCGGCCGCGAGGGCGGGCAGGTGCGCCAGCGCGCGGCCGGCGCGGACCAGCCCGGCCGCCGCCGAAGTCGACATGCGCCCGTGCCCGCGCAGCCAGGAGGCCATGGTCTTGAGCCCGTCGCACTCCGCCGCTCCGGCCAGCTCACACGCCCGCACGGTGCGGGCGACCTCGGCGGCCAGCCGGTGCTGCGCGACCAGCAACCCGCCGAGGCGGGTCAGCAGTTCCGGGCCGAAGGCCGAGGTGAGCTCGGCCGCGGACAGGTCGTCGATCGCGTTCGACAGCCGCTCCACCGCCGGGTCACCTCCCGCTCCACCGTCTCGAACGTGTGTACGGATACTACCGCCGGGCAGGGGTCACCGCACCGTGAACTTCCAGGTCAGCCCGCTGTTCACAGATCGGAGCCGGAGGTTGACGGGGACGTGCACCCGACAGCAGACGAGCGCGCATGACGGGGTCAGTGATGTGCAGCCGTGCTGCGCGACCTGTGACGGAGCACGCCAGGACCGCACACGTCCGGCCGACGAGAAGGCTGACGAGCGGACCAGGGCGGGCGGTTGACGAGGCCGTGCACCCCGACAGCAGACGAGAGGGTCATGACGGGTGGGAGATGTGCAGCCGCGGCGCACGATCCGCTGGAACTGCACCGCGACCGCACAGCGCCGGCCGACGGAACGTCGGGCCGCGGCAGAGCGCGGCACCACGGCGGAGCGCCGACCCGGGCTCACTCAGCCCAGGGGGCGGACCAGGCGACCGAGGGCCAGGCGCGCGAGGGGGGCGTACCCGAGCACGAGCGGGGCCGGGCCGGTGAGGCGCAGGCCGGTCGTCGTCCCGCCCGCCGGGGCGGGGGCCACCCAGTGCAGCAGCCGCACCCGCACGGGGCCGACCCCGACCGTCCACGCCCACTCCCGGGCGGCGTCGTCCACGGCCTCCACCTCGAACGGGAGGCCCGGCCCGACCGGGCCGAACACCCGGCCGCGCAGGCCGGCGGCCAGCCGCTCCCCCGGCACCTCGACGCGGCTGATCTGCGGCGACCACTCCCGCCAGCGCGCGGGCCGGGCGTAGCGGTCCCACACCTCGGCCGGCGACTCCGGGCCGCTCGCGTGCAGGGTCAGCGTGGTCACCGCGCCTCCTCGGGGCCGGGTCCGGGCAGCGGGCGCTCCCGGCACTGCACGACGACGGCCAGCAGCCCCCCGGCACTGCCGGTCTCGTGCTCCTCGCCCGGCGCCCACAGGGCCGCCGTCCCGGCCGCCACGGGACGGCGCTCGGCGTCGGCGCCGGCGACCCAGCCGGCGCCCTCCACCACCACCAGCAGCTGCCACAGGGCGGTGGGGTGCCGGCCCAGCCGGCCACCGGCCGCCAGGCGGACGACGTCGACCGCGAACCCGTCCTGCGGGGCGAGGACCCGGGCCACGGCCCGCAGCCCGACGCCGGCGCTGCCGTGCGCCGTCATCCCCCGCTCGGGCACGGCCAGCAGCTCCACGCCGGCACCATGCCCCGCGGGCGGCACGGCCACCCCTCGCTCAGGCGGCGGGCCCCCCGAGCAGCAGCTGGCGCAGCATGTGCATCGCGAGGGTCACCGAGCGGTGCCGCACGGCCGCGCGGTCGCCGGGCAGGACCACCGACCGCGGCTGCCGCCCGTCCGGGCCGACGGCGCACAGGTGCACCGTCCCGACCGGCTTGTCCGCCGTCCCCCCGCCCGGCCCGGCGATGCCGGTGATCCCGACGCCGACGTCGGCGCCGAAGCGCTCCCGCGCGCCCTCCGCCAGCGCCGCGGCCACCTGGGTGCTCACCGCGCCGTGCCCGGCCAGCACCTCCGACGGAACGCCGACCAGCGCCTCCTTGGCCGAGTTGGCGTACGAGGCGACCCCGCCGAGCACCCACGCCGAGGACCCGGCCCGCTCGGTGAGCCGCGCCACCAGCAGCCCGCTGGTGCACGACTCGGCGGTCGCCACCGTCAGGCCGCGGTCGGCGAACGCCCCGGCCACCAGGTCGTCGACCGTCGGCCCGGTCGAGAAGAGCGTGTCGGGGTAGGTCCCGTGCAGCACGGCGCGGAGCCGGTCGTAGGCGGGCTGCGCGGCGGGGGCGAACCGGGTGACGATCTCCAGCTCGCCGTCCCGCAGGCAGGTGGTGATCTCCAGGCCGTCCAGCCCGGCGTCGTGCTCGCGCAGCGTGGCGGCGAGCTGGGCCTCCAGCGTCCCCCACAGCCGCACCGTCTCCTGCCGCAGCTCCGGCGCGCCGGCGAGCACCCGCTGCACCGGCTCGGAGGCGAGAGCGGCCGGCCACATGCCCCGCAGCTCCGGCGGCGGGCCCGGCAGGACGACGACCGGCGGCCCGCCGCGCCCCTCGGCCGGCGGGACGACGAGGCCCGGCGCGGTGCCCACCGGCGGCAGCACCGTGGCCCCGGCCGGGACGAGCGCCTGCTTGCGGGTCCCGGCGGCGGTCGCCTCGGGGTCGGCCCGCCACCCCCGGCGGGCCATGAACCGCTCGACGATCCCGCCGATGTGGGCCTCGAGCTCGGGGTCCACCGCGGACGGGCGGCCCTGCGCGTCACCGACCACCTGGGCGGTGAGGTCGTCGGCGGTCGGCCCGAGGCCACCGGTGGTGACGACCAGGTCGACCCCCGCGCCGGCGAGGAAGGCCAGGGCGGCCCGCAGGTCGTCGACCCGGTCCCCCACGACGAGCACCGACCCCACGTCGACCCCGCGGCGGCGCAGCTCCTCGGCCAGCCAGGGGCCGTTGCGGTCGGTCACCCGGCCGGTGAGGACCTCGGTTCCGGTGACCACGATCCCTGCGCGCGCACCCACCCGGCCGACCCTAGGCCCCGGCCCCCCGCGCGTCTCCCGGACGCGGGCCCGCCGCCGCCCTACCGTTCGGGGAGGACCGGTCCGCCCGAGGACCCCGGCGCCGCCGGGACGGCGCCCGAGCGAGGAGGAACCGTGAGCCAGCCGACGACCGCGACGCCGGACGCCACCCCGAGCACCCAGGCCATCACCGTCGGGACGGCACCGCACGCGACCGCGCAGCTCCCGCCGGTGCCGGCCGAGGCCGCGCCGGCACCGCGCCCGTCCGCCGACCCCGAGCCGGGCGTCCAGCCGACCGGGCCGGTCGGCTTCGTCCCCGGCCTCCCCGGGGCCGGGACGGCGGCACCCACCCCCGCTCCCGCGGCCGCGCGCCGGTCACCGCGGACCCCCGAGCAGCGGGCCGGGCTGCGCTGCGCCGGTCTCGCCGGGGTCTCCCTGGCCCTCCTGCAGGCCGGGCTGCTGGTCGGCGCCGACGGGACGGCGCTGTGGTCCGCCGTGCCGCTGTGGTCGGCCTTCGCCACGATCGGCACGCTGCTGGGCCTGCTGCCCGCCGCCGGCCGGCTGGTGCGGCGGGCCCGGCTCGACCCCGGCACGGCCTGGCAGGTCGCGGCGGGCGGCCTCACCGGCGTGGCGGTGTTCTGGGTGCTCGTGGTGCTGCCCGGGGTCGCCAGCGACCGCGGCTTCGTGCTGACCGCCGCCCTGGTCGCGCTCGGCGCGGCGCTCTGGACCGCCCCGGCCCGCCGGGGCTGAGCCACCGGCAGGACCACCGCCGCGGGACCACCGGCCGCGGGAACACCGGGGGCGGTGCGGTCCGCTCAGCCGCGGCCGCGCCCGTTCCCCCCGCCACCGCCGTTGCCACCGCCGTTGCCACCGCCGTTGCCGTTGCCGTTGCCGTTGCCGTTGCCGGCACCGTCGCCACCGCCGTTGCCCCCGCGGTCGCCGTCCGCGCCGCCCCGGCGGTCCCCGTCCCCGTTGCCGGCACCGTTCCCGTCGCCGGGGTCGTCCACCGCGGTGTCCCCGGCCGGCGGGGCCGCCGCCGGCGCCGAGGGAGGCTCCGGCGCGGCCGGCGGGACGACGGGCGGCTCCGGTGCCGCCGCCGCGTCGCCCGACCCGCGCACCGAGGCCGACACCGGGACCACCGCACCCTCCGCAGGACCGGGCGCGTCCGGCGTCCCCGCCGGTGCGGACGCCTCCACCGCACCCTCCGCCGGGTCGGGCAGCGGGGCCGGCAGGTCGGGCAGGACGGCGACCCGCAGCGTCACCAGGTCCCCGGCCGCCAGCCGGCCCACCGGTCCGACCCGGGTCACCGTGCCGGGCAGGACGTCGTCCCGCTGCTCCTCGGCCCGCTGGACCCGGAGCCCGGCGGCCACGAGCTCGGCCTCGACCTCGGCGACCGGCCGGCCGACCACCGCGTCGGCCGACACCAGCACCCCGGCCTCCGCCTCGGCCGCCGGCAGGGACCCGGCCCCGGAGACCAGCTGCAGCCCCCCGGTGGCCAGCGCCGCGCCGACCAGCAGCGCCGCCGCGGGCGCCAGGAGCCGCCGCCGCGGGGCGCCCACGCGCGGCATCGGGACCGTGCCGGCCGGCGCCGGGGGCAGCTCGCGGCCGCTCTGCACGTCGACGACGGCGGCGGCGAGGGCCGCGCCGTCGGGGAAGCGCTCCGCGGGGTCCTTGCACAGCGCCCGGGCGACCAGCCGGCGCAGCTGCTCGGGGACGTCGTCCGGCAGCGGGTCCGGCTCGTCGTGCACGTGGGCCACCGCGATGCCCACGGCGCTGTCGCCGTCGAACACCCGCCGCCCGGCCAGGCACTCGTAGGCGATCGCGCCCAGGGCGTAGACGTCGCTGGCCGGCGTGGCGCGCCCACCGGCGGCCTGCTCGGGCGAGAGGTAGTGCGCGGTGCCGACCACCTGGCCGGTGCCGGTGAGCGGTGCGCAGCCGGCCGAGGAGGCGATGCCGAAGTCGGTGACCTTCACGACCCCGTCGGGCCGGACGAGCACGTTGGCGGGCTTCACGTCCCGGTGCACCACCCCGGCGGCGTGGGCGGCGCCGAGCGCCTCGGCGGTCCGGCGCACGAGCTCCAGGGTGCGGGCGGGCCCGAGCCGGCCCTCCCGGCGCAGCAGCGCCGACAGCGGCTCCCCCTCGACCAGCTCCATGACCAGCCAGGCGACGGTCTCGCCGTCGACCGGCTCCTCGCCGTAGTCGTGCAGCGCGGCGATGCCCGGGTGCAGCAGGCGGGCGGTGTGCCGGGCCTCGGCGCGGAACCGGGCGAGGAACACCGGGTCACCGGCGTACTCGGCCCGCAGCACCTTCACCGCGACGACGCGGTCGAGGAGGGTGTCCCGGGCCCGCCAGACGCGGCCCATCGCGCCGCCGGCGACGGGCTCGAGCAGGTCGTACCGGTTGCCGAGCGTGCAGGCCCCGCGCTCGAGCACCCCGCCTCACCCCCCGTCGCGACCCTCCCCGGGCACGACGCTCCGGGGGCACGACGCCCTCGGTGCCCGGGGAGGGCTGGGCGTGAAACCCGCGCCGTCAGCCCTCCCCCGTCCAGGGGACCCCGTCGTCGACCCGTTCCCGGCTCTCCGGCGTCCCGCCGGGATCGGTGGTCCCGGAGGGCGACGGCGGCGCGACGGACGTGCTCGTCGGGGTGGCGGAGGGGTCCGGCGACGGCTCCTCCTCGACCGTCGACGGGGACGTCGCGGGCGTGGTCGGGGAGGGCTCCGCGGGCACCCGCCCACCGGGCAGCTCCCGGCCGGCGGTGGGGTCCGGGCGCGGGTCGTCCACGGGCGTGACCGCGGCGCCCCGCTCCGGCTCGGGCCGCTCCTCGGGGGCCGTGCTCACGGCGGGCCCGTCGGGGGCCCCGGCCTCGACCGGCGCCTCCGGGGCCGGTGCCCGCGACGGCGGGGCCGGCGAGTCGTCGGCAGGGGGCACGGCGTAGACGAGCAGGACGTCCTCGCCCGGTTCGAGCGGCACGCCGGTGGGGTCGACGGCGGTCACGCTGCCCGGGTCGGCCGCGCCGGTCACCTCGGGCCGGCGGTCCACCACGAGGCCGAGCGCGGCGAGGGTGAGCGCGGCCTCGTCGACCGGCCGCCCGACGAACTCCCCGGCGTCGAGGACGACGGGCTCCCCGGCCGTGGTCCGCGCGGCCGCCTGCGTGGCCGGCGGTGGGTCCCCGGGCAGGACGGTGAGGACGGCGGCGGCCGCCCCGGCGCCGAGGAGCAGCGCCAGGAGCGGGACCAGCACCGCCGCACCGCGCCGCCGGGCGGCCGGCGCCCGGTGGGTGCGGCCGCCGGGCACCGCACGGGCGACCTCGGCCGCGGGCACCGCCGCCACCGCGCGGGTGGGCGGCGGCTCGGCCAGCCGGCGGCCGGCCCGCAGGTCGCCGATGGCGGCCACGAACTCCGCGCCGTCGGCCATCCGGACGCCGGGGTCCTTGCTCAGCGCCCGGCGGATCAGGGTGCGCAGGCCCGGGGGCAGCTCGGTGGACAGCGGCTCGGGGTCCTCCCGGACCTGCTTGAGCGCGATGGTGACGGCGTTGTCCCCGTCGAAGGCGGGGTGCCCGGCGAGGCACTCGTAGCCGACCAGGCCGAGGGCGTAGACGTCGCTGGCCGGGGAGGCGTGCAGCCCCTCGGCGACCTCCGGGGCCAGGTACTGCGGGGTGCCGATGACCTGGCCGGTCCGGGTGAGCGGCACGCTGCCGGCGGACCAGGCGATGCCGAAGTCGGTGATCTTCACGCTGCCGTCGGCCCGGACGAGGATGTTGCCCGGCTTGACGTCCCGGTGCACCAGCCCGGCCCGGTGCGCCTGGGCCAGCGCGGAGGCGGTCTGCTCCAGCAGGGTCAGGGTCCGCTCGGGTGCCAGCCGGCCCTCCCGGTGCAGCACCGCCGACAGCGGCTCGCCCTCGACCAGCTCCATGACGAGGTAGGCCAGCGTCTCGCCGCTGCCGTCCTCGGCGCGGGCCTCGCCGTAGTCGAACACCGCCGCGATGTTCGGGTGGTTGAGCCCCGCCGCGTGCTGGGCCTCGGCCCGGAAGCGGGCACGGAAGGTCGGGTCGCCGGTGTACTCGCTGCGCAGCACCTTGACCGCGACCGGGCGGCCGAGCAGCTCGTCGGTCCCCCGCCAGACCTGGCCCATGCCCCCGGAGGCGATCAGCTCGGTGAGCGCGTACCGCCCACCCAGCTCCCGCCGTCCCGGCTCCACCACCGTGGCCACCCCCGCCTGCCCGCCACCGCGATCCACGACCCCGCACACCCGACCCGCCACCGGCGCACCCGGCGGCGGGCAGGGCCCGCCGTTGCCATTGTGACGGGAGAGCGCCCCCGTGGTGGGCGTGTCGCGTGTGATCGCTCTCCCGTGCCGCCCGCGGACGGCGCCGGGCCGCGGGCCCACCTCCCCGGGAGCCCGGTGCCGCACGCCCCGTGGCCGTCCGGCGCGGGCCGGCGCGCCGGGCGACCCGGGCGTTGCGCCGACGTTGCGCGTTCCCCGGCCGGTGCTTGCCAGGCGCAACCGTCGACTGTGACGGTGGACACCCCGGCGCCGGGTGAGGGCGCCGGTCCCGCTTCCCGACGAGAGGACGGTCCCCCATGACCAACGCCGCCGAGCAGGCCGAGGAGAAGGCGCCCGTCGAGGCCACCGCGGTCCCCGACATGACCGAGGTGCTGGCCGACGCGCCCACCAACTGGGGCAAGTGGGGTCCGGACGACGAGGTCGGCGCGCTCAACTACCTGACCGCGGACGAGGTGCTGCGCGGCATCCGGCACGTCAGCCAGGGCAAGGTCTTCACCCTCCAGCGGCTGATCGGCGACCCGAAGGGCGACCCGGTCTGGCCCGGCCGCACGCCCGCGGAGCGCACGATGATCCTCGACGAGTCCACCTGGGACTCCCCCGACGCACCGCAGTTCCCCGGCGGCCTGCACTACGCCGACGACAAGATCAACGCCTTCCTGCAGGGGTCCACGCAGTACGACGCGCTCGGGCACGTCTGGTACGGCGGGCAGATCTGGAACGGCTACGACGCCCGGACGACGGTCGGCGGCATGGACCGGGCCAGCGTCGAGCCGATCGCGCGCAAGGGCGTCGTCGGCCGCGGCATCCTCCTCGACATGGCCCGCTTCCGCGGGAAGGACACCCTCGACAAGGGCGAGACCTTCACGCACGAGGACCTCGTGGCCTGCGCCGAGGCGCAGGGGGTGCGGATCGAGAAGCGCGACGTCCTCGTCGTCCGGACCAACTTCCTGCAGCTGTTCCACGAGCAGGGCGAGCGGTTCTACGAGGGGTTCAACGAGCCGGGGCTGGTCTACAGCCCGGAGCTGGTGCGCTGGTTCCAGGAGATGGAGATCCCCAACCTGGTCACCGACACCATCGCCAACGAGGTGACCTTCGACCCGAACAACGGCACCGCCCTGCCGCTGCACTGCGCGCTCATGCGCAACCTGGGGGTCACCCTCACCGAGATCGCCGACCTCGAGGAGCTCGCCGCCGACAGCGCGTCGGACCGGCAGTACACGTTCCTCTACGCGGCCGCCCCGCTGAAGATCCACCAGGCGACCGGCGCGCCGGTCAACCCGATCGCGGTCAAGTAGCCGGCCATGAGCAGCTACGACGACCGGCCCTGGCTGGCCCTCTACGGGGACCAGCCGGCCGACTACGAGATCGAGTTCGGCGACGCCCTGGAGATGTTCCGCGCCGGGCTCGCCCGGGACCCCGACGGGGACGCCCTCCGCTACTTCGACGGGCGCATCTCCCGCCGGGAGCTCGACGAGATGAGCGACGCCCTGGCCGCCGGGCTGCGGGCCGACGGGTTCTCGCCCGGCGACCGCCTCGCGGTGTACCTGCAGAACGTGCCGCAGTTCGTCATCGCGATGGTCGCCACCTGGAAGGCCGGCGGCATCATGGTGTCGATCAACCCGATGAGCCGGAAGCGGGAGCTGTCCTACCTGCTCGCGGACTCGGGGGCGACCGTCCTCGTCTCGCTGGAGTCGCTCTACGACCAGGTCGCCCGCGAGGTCGTGCCGGACACCGACGTGCGGCTGGTCCTCACCACCAGCGAGCTGGAGTTCCAGAGCCGGGACGACGAGCGGCTCTTCGCCGGGATCGGCCGGCAGCGGCACGAGGGCACCACGGACCTGCTGGAGTTCATCGGGCAGCACCGCGGGCAGGCGCCGCCGCCGGTCGAGCTGGGGCCGGACGACGTCGCGTTCCTGACCTACACCTCGGGGACGACCGGCGTCCCCAAGGGGGCGATGAACACCCACCGGAACGTGGTGTTCACGGCGCAGGTCTACCGGGACTGGGTGCACGCCGGCCGGGACGGCGCGATCTTCGGCATCGCCCCGCTGTTCCACATCACCGGGCTCATCGGGCACATCGCGGTGAGCATGCTGGCCCCGGCGCCGCTGGTCCTGGCCTACCGGTTCGAGCCGCAGGTGGTCCTCGACGCGCTGCTCGAGCACCGGCCGGCCTTCACCATCGGCGCGATCACGGCGCTCAACGCCCTGCTCGGCGCACCGGGGTTCACCCGGGACCACTTCTCCTCGTTCACCTCGGTGTACTCGGGCGGCGCGGCGATCTCGCCCACCGCGGAGAAGCGGTTCCTGGAGGCCACCGGCATCCAGGTGCACAACGCCTACGGCCTGACCGAGACCACCTCGCCGATGACGGTGACGCCGTTCGGCTCGCCGTCGCCGGTCGACCCCACCTCCGGGGCGCTGTCGGTCGGGGTGCCGGCGCCGAACACGATCGTCCGCATCCAGGACGACGACGGGCGGGACCTGCCCCTGGGCGAGGTCGGCGAGATCGTGGCCGAGGGGCCGCAGGTGGTCGCCGGCTACTGGGGCAAGCCGGAGGAGACGGCGGCCAACCTGCCCGGCGGGGCGCTCAAGAGCGGCGACGTCGGCTTCATGAACCCCGAGGGCTGGGTGTTCATCGTCGACCGCAAGAAGGACATGATCAACGCCTCGGGCTACAAGGTCTGGCCGCGGGAGGTCGAGGACGTCCTGGCCGAGCACCCGGCGGTGCGGGAGTCCGCGGTCGTCGGCGTCCCGGACGAGAAGCGCGGCGAGACCGTCAAGGCCTACGTCAGCGTCGTCCCTGGGGCCGGGGTGACGGCGGAGGAGCTCATCGCGCACTGCAAGGAGCGCATGGCCGCCTACAAGTACCCGCGGCAGGTCGAGCTCATCGAGGAGCTGCCCAAGACGGTCACTGGCAAGATCCTCCGCCGGGAGCTCCGCGACCGGTGATCAGGTGACCTGATCCCCGCGGGTCCTGGCTCACCGCCGGTGGTGGGCCAGGACCCGCCGCGGTGAGCCAGGACGCCACCCGGACGCCACGCCGGGGTGACCACCCGGGCGGCACGCCGGGGGGACCGCCCGGGCGCCCGGTCACCGGGCCCCGGGGCGCGACGACAGACGACGAGAGGAGGGCGACGATGCCCGAGACCGTGACCCGCGAGGACGCCGGCGGCGTCGCGACGATCACCCTGCAGCAGCCGGGCCTGACCCACCAGGTGCGCCGGGAGCTGCGGGAGGTCGTGGAGGAGGTGCACGCCGACGCCGAGGTGCGGGCGGTCGTGCTCACCGGCAGCGGCCGGGCCTTCTGCGTGGGCCAGGACCTCGGCCAGCACGTGCAGGCGCTGCGCGGCGACGCGGCGAGCTCGCTGCGCGTCGTGGAGGAGGAGTACAACCCGCTGGTGCTGGCGCTCTCGGCCCTGCAGGTGCCCGTCGTCGTCGGCGTCAACGGCGCCGCGGCCGGGGCGGGGCTGGGCCTGGCGCTCGCCGGCGACCTGCGCGTCGCCGCCGCCGGGGCGAAGTTCACCACGGCCTTCGCCGGCATCGGGCTCTCCAGCGACTCCGGCCTGGCCTCCCGGCTGGTGCACTGCGTGGGCGGGTCGCGGGCCACGGAGCTGCTGATGCTGGCCGAGCCGTTCGTGGCCGAGACGGCGGCGGCGTGGGGCCTCGTGCACCGCGTGGTCGAGGCCGACCGGGTGCGGCCGGAGGCCCAGGCGCTGGCCGCCCGTCTGGCGGGTGGCCCGACCGCCGCCTACCGGGCGATCAAGACGGTCCTGGCCACCGCGGCGACCGACCCGCTCGAGGAGACCCTCGCCCTGGAGGCGCGGCTGCAGACGGAGCTCGGCCGCACCGCCGACCACCGCGAGGCGGTGGAGGCGTTCCTGGAGAAGCGGCCGCCGCGGTTCACCGGCCGCTGAGGTCGGCAGCGAGGTGACCTCTGGGTGGGGGGGTCAGCATCCCTGCCGGGGGCACCCCCTTGTCATCCGGGCGTGACGACTGCGGGTCTGCGAGTGCCCCTGTCGGCCCGGCCGGCGCCATCGGTCGTCTGCTCGTGTGAGAGCACTCGTGTGAGAGCAGGAGTCCGACCGAGGGCCTGCCGGGCTGGTGGCGCGGGCGGAGGGCCGGCCACGCTCCCGCCGGGGCAGCTGTCCGGCCTGTGGCCATGGCTGGTGAGAGCAGCCCGCCGCGGGCCGCTTCGACACCCGGCTCGAGGGCGGGCTGCAGAGTTCGATGAGTTTCGCTCGTGCGCGCTGTCAGGAGAACGACAACCACCGATCGCTGCCGAATCGACCGGGGAGCTTCTCTTGGGACGACTGATCGTCAACAACGCCGTCACCGTCAACGGCGCCTTCGAAGCACCGGTACCCGAACCCGACGGGTGGCTCGTCCTGGACCCCGACAGCCAGCACGCCTCGCTCGAGAAGTGGCAGGCAGCCGACGCGATGGTGATCGGGCGCAAGACCTACGAAGGCCTGGCCGCGGTGTGGCCGCAGATGGCAGACGTCCCTGGGTACGAGGCCTACGCGCATCGGATGAACAGCATGACCAAGTACGTCGCGTCCCGGACACTGAGCGGGCCGCTGACCTGGAATGCCACCCTGCTCGAAGGCGACCTGGCCGACAGCGTGAACGACCTCAAGGTCGAACACCCCGGCAACCTGATCGTCACCGGTGCCGGCGAACTGGCCCGCAACCTCATGGCCCAGGACCTCGTCGACGAGCTCTGGTTCTCGGTGAGCCCCTACCTCTGGGCAACCGGGCCCCGGATCTTCGACGATCTCGGCGCCGTCCGGCTGGAGCTCATCGCCACTACGACATTCCCGTCGGGTGCGGTGCTCCTGCGCTACCGGCCCGCCCCCGCAGACAGGACCTCCACCGGACGAGCCTCGTGAACCGCGTCCCTTCCGACATGCGCCGCAAGGGCAGTCGGTGGGCATGCTGGTCCGGAGACGCCCGTCGGGGGATCAACGCTGGTGACCTCGGGAATGGGCTCTCCACCCGGAAGTCACCTCGCTGCCGACTCACCGGCCGCTGAGCCCGGGGTCCGGCCCCGGCACGGCCCCGGTCAGCGCGCGGTCAGGACGACGCAGGCGGGGCACACGTCGCGGGACGCCGGCGGCCAGGACTTCCCCACCGCCACCCGGGCCAGCGAGCCGCAGAGGGTGAGCTCGCAGGCGCCGTCGACCTCGCTGGTCGGCCGGTGCAGCTCGACGGCGTGCCAGAGGGCCGCGGTGGGGCCGTGCGCCCGGCTGCGGGCCGCGCTGACGGCGGGTGCGCGGGCGGCGGGCGCGGTCTGGGCGAGGGTCCGGGGCGTCATGCCCCCGAGTACGGCAGGCCCGGCCGCGTCGCACAGCGGGGCGTCGCACCAGGTCACCCGGACGGGTGAGCGAGCGCCGCGACCGGGTGGCGGGCCCGGCGCGCGACCACCGCCGGTCGGGGGGCAGGATCGGGGGACGCCGCCGGCGGGCGGCGAGCCGCAGCCGGCGAGAGGGGACGGCCGGGCAGCGGCCGGCGAGGAGGGAGAGCCGTGGAGCTGACCAAGCACGGGCACGCCTGCGTGGTCCTCAGCGAGGACGACCGCCGGCTGGTCGTCGACCCGGGCGCGTTCACCGACCCCGCCGCGCTGGCGGGGGCGAGCGCCGTCCTGGTGACGCACGAGCACGCCGACCACTTCGTCCCTGACGTGCTGCGGCGGGCGATGGACGACGACCCCGCGCTCGAGGTCTGGACCAACGGCTCGGTGGCCCGCCAGCTGGAGGGCCTGGGCTCCCGGGTCCACGTGGTGGGCGACGGCGACGCCGTGGAGGTCGCGGGGTTCGACGTGCACGTCCACGGCGAGCTGCACGCGCAGATCCACCCCGACGTCCCGCGGATCCCCAACGTCGGCTTCCTCGTCGGGGGCCGGGTGTTCCACCCGGGTGACGCGCTCACCGTCCCGTCGGAGCCCGTGCCGGTGCTGCTGCTGCCGGTGCACGCGCCCTGGAGCCGGACGGCCGACGTCATCGACTACGTGCGGGCGGTCGACGCCGACCAGGCGTTCGCCGTGCACGACGGGCTGCTCAACGACACCGGCCTCGGCGTCGTCGGCGGGCTGCTGGGGGAACGCGGGCCCGGGACCCCCACCCCGTACAGCCGGCTGACCCCGGGGGACACGGTCGAGCTCTGAGGTGCGCGAGCTCTGCGGCGACCGTGCCCCCTCGGGGCCTGGGGTCAGCGGACGGCGCGGTTGCGACCGGAGTAGCCGGCGAACGCACCGACCAGGATCACCGCGGCGACGACCGCCAGGATGAACCCGAGCACGTTGAGCTCGAAGATGTCACCGGTGCCGAGCAGGCTGGCGATGAAGCCACCGATCAGCGCGCCGACGACACCGAGCAGCATGGTGGCGAGGATGCTCATCGGCTGCCTGCCCGGCTTGATGAGGCGGGCGAGGGCCCCGATGATCAGCCCGACGACGATCAGTCCGAGGATGTCCCAGAGCATGGCGCTCTCCCTTGTGTCCCTGGGCGCACCCGGTCGGTGCGCCCGTCCGGGCGGGTCTCTACCCGCAAGATCACCGTACAACCGCGGGGGCCCTCACCCGGCCGGGTGACTCACGCCGTTCGAGCCTGCTCGACGTGGGGTTCCAGCTCGTCCAGCTCGCCGTCGACGGTCTGCTGGACCAGCCGCTGGAGCTGCCGGCGCTGCAGCCGCCGGGCGAGCCGGCGCCGGCCGCGCGCCTCGAGGGTGACGGTGATCGTGACCCGTGTCGCCTCCGGCCCGGCGTCGGCCATCTCGATGCGGGTGGTCCACGTCTCGCCGGTCAGGTCCAGCCGGGTGGCCACCTCGCGGCACGGGGTCCAGGTGACGATCTCGCCGCGGGGCGCGCCGGCCGGCGGCGCCGCCCCGTCGGCGAGCCGGCCGGGTGCGCAGACGAAGCGGGTGCCGCGCCCCGGCGGGCCGTCGCCGTCGACGACGTAGGACACGTCGCACACGGCGCAGTAGGGCGCCAGGACGGCGAGCGCCCGCCAGACGAGGGCGCGGTCGTGGGGCACCTCGCGGGTGCCGCTCGCGGTGGTCATCGCCGACGACGGTAGCCGCCGCCGGGCGCGGTGCCCCCCGCGCGGCCCGCGTCGGCGAGCCCGGGCGGGGTCAGCGCCCGGGGACCGAGACCTCGAACTCCACCTGGCTGACGTCCGGCCGCAGCCGCGAGAAGCTGTGCACCTGCGGCCGGCCGGCGCTGTCGCGGACCGTCGTCCGCACCACCAGCAGCGGCGAGCCGGCCACCACGCCGAGCACCTCGGCCTCGTCGGGCGCCGCGGTGCCGACGTCCACGACGATGCGGGCGTGCGCCAGGTCGGCGTCGTACTCCCGGCGCAGGAAGTCGTAGAGCGAGCCCTCGCTGAAGTCCTCCTCCGCCGCGCGGGGGTAGACGTCGGCGGCCATGAAGCTGTGCGCCACGTGGTTGGGCAGGCCGTCGAGGCTGCGCAGCCGCACGAGCTGCACGACGTCCGCCGCGGGCTCCAGGCCCAGCTCGCCGGCGACCGAGGGCGGGACGGAGACCACCCGCTGGGTGAGCACCGTGGTGCCCACCTGGGCGCCCTGCTCGGTCATGACCGAGCTGAACCCGGCGATCCGGTGGACGAAGCTCTCCCGGTACTCGTGCCGGATGGCCGGCCGGGTGACGTAGGTCCCGCGGCCCTGCTCGCGCACGAGGTGGCCGTCGGCGACCAGCCCGTCGACGGCGCGGCGCAGCGTGATGCGGCTGACCCCGTACTCGGCGCACAGCACCGGCTCGGGCGGCAGCAGCGTGTGCTCGGGCAGCGCGGAGACCCGGCGGCGCAGGTGCTCCCGGACCGCGAGGTACTTCGGCCCCGACACGGTGCTCGTCACGACGGCAAAGGTACTGGACGCATAGACGTCTGGTCGTATGAGACGTCTCTCCGACGGGTGTTGTTCGGGCCGTGTCCACCTGGTGGCACGGCGTCATGAGAGGCGGATCGCGGAACCCCACCGTCCGGAGGCCGGCGCGGGCGGGTGAGGATGGCTCCTCGTGAACGAGCCCCGGGAGCCCCGCACCCCGCGCTGGGAGCGGACCCACCGGCGCATCTACCAGTGCGCGATGGGGCTGTTCGCCGAGCACGGGTTCGAGGCGGTCACCGTGAGCGCCATCGTCGCCGCCGCCCAGGTGACGGTGCCCACCTTCTACGCCCACTTCCCGAGCAAGGAGCACATCGTCCTGCCCCTCCCCGAGGCGGCCGACGTGGAGCAGGTCCTGGCGCTGCAGCCGGCCGACCTACCGCTCGGCGAGCGGCTCCGGGGGGCGATCCGCGGCTGGCTGGGTGCCATCCAGGGCCGCGACCGGGAGGAGCTGCTGGACCGGTGGCGCATCGTCATCCGCACGCCGGGGCTGCGCAGCCGGGCGGCGGAGTTCGAGCGGCGGACGGTCGACGTGGTGCTGGGCGCCCTCGGCGCCGAGCGCGACGGCACGGCGGCCGTCGTCACGGCGGCGACCTTCTCGGCGTACACCCAGATCCTGCTGCGCTGGGCCGAGTCCGACGGCGACGTCGCCCTGGAGGACCTCATCGAGGAGGTGCTCAAGGCGCTGCGGGAGCTGTGAGCCCCCGGGGCAGAGGGCGCTGCGGGAGCCGTGAGCCCCGGGGCAGAGGGCGCTGCGGGAGCCGTGAGCCCCGGTCAGGGGGCGCGCAGCTCCACCACGGTGACCTCGGGCCGGGCGCCCACCCGCATGGGCGGGCCCCAGAACCCGGCGCCGGAGGTGACGTAGAGCTGGGTGTCGCCGAACCGGTGCAGCCCCTCCACCGACGGCTGGTCCAGCCGGATCGCGTAGTCGAAGGGCCACAGCTGACCGCCGTGCGTGTGCCCGGACAGCTGGAGGTCCACCCCGGCCGCCCGCGCCTGCTGCACCTGGACCGGCTGGTGGGCCAGCAGCACCACCGGGACGGCGTCGTCGCGCCCGTCGAGCGCGGCGTCGAGGTCGGCGCCGTGGCCGGCGACCCCCGAGCCGGCCGCCGTCCGGTCGTCGATGCCGGCCAGGTCGAGCGTCGCCCCGCCGCGGCGGATCGGGACCCGCTCGTTGCGCAGCACCTGCACCCCCAGGGTCGGCAGGTGGTCCAGCCAGGCGGCGGTGTCGACGAAGTACTCGTGGTTCCCGGTCACGAAGTACACGCCCTGCTCGCTCACCAGGTCGGCCAGCGGGGCGACCTCCTCGCGCAGCTCGGCGAGCTCGCCGTCCACCAGGTCGCCGACGACGGCCACCACGTCGGGCCGCTGCGCGTTGACCGTCTCGACGAGGCGCTCGAAGCGGCGGCCGCGGAAGGTGGTCGACAGGTGCGCGTCGGAGAAGGTCACCACGCGCAGCCCGGACAGCGCCGGGTCCAGCCCCGCGAGCGTCACCGGCACCCGGCGGACGACGGGCGCCGAGTTGGCCAGCACCATGCCGGTGCCGGCGGTGCCGAGGGCCACGGCCCCCGCGGTGACCGCCAGGCCGCGGGCGAGCAGCAGCCGCCGGGACGGGTCGGCGACACCGCGGTCCTCGACACCGCGGTCCTCGACACCGCGGTCCTCGACACCGCGGTCCTCGACACCGCGGTCCTCGACACCGCGCTCCTCGACACCGCGGTCCTCCGGGACCGCACCGCCTCCGGGAGCCGTCCCCGGGTCGCGCTGAGCCCCGGCGTGGCCCCGCTCGGGGACCCTCCGGGCGCGCACCTCCCCCCGCGTCCAGCGCCGCAGCACCAGCCGCAGGGGTTCGAGGACGAGCAGGGTCAGGGACGTGTAGAAGGCCAGGCCGAGCCAGGTGAAGCCGACCCAGTCCAGCGCGGTGGCCGCGGGGGTGACCGCGTCACGGCCGACCAGCACCGCCGCGGCGGGAAGCAGGGCCAGCAGGACCACCGCGGCGGTTCCCCGGTGACGGGCCCGACCGGGCCGGGTGGTGCTGCGGACCAGTCGCCACCACAGGTAGCCGTGCAGCAGGACCAGCGCGAGCAGGACGACGGTGACGAAGCCCAACAGGGCGATGAGGGACAGGGGCGCTCCCCGGTCGTGCGGACGGTGCTCAGGCCTTGGCGGCGGCCTTGACCGCCGACCGCAGGGCCGGCCACAGGTCCCAGAAGTGGGCCTCGCGCGCGTCCGCGCGGGCCTCCTCCAGCGCGTGCAGCCGCCCGTAGGTCCAGGCGTCCTCGCCGGCGGCGGCGGCCTCCCGGCCCACCCGCAGCGCGTACTCCCGGGTGACCACGGTGTCCTGGGCGTCGCCGAGCACGTCCTGCACCTCCTTGGCGCAGGAGACCAGCCCCTCGGCGGCGGTACCCAGCACCGGGATCGCGACCTCGGCCGTGTAGCGCACCCGCTTGGCGGCCTTGCGCGCCTCGTGCAGGGCGTGGTGGCGCTCCTCCCCGGTGGTGTCCTCGGCCGCGTGCACGGCGCGCCGCAGCCGCTTGCCGCTGCGCTTGACCGCGTCGGCGAGCACCACGGGGGCCCGCTCCCCGGCGCGCTCGCCGTAGGGCGGGTCGGCCAGCAGGGCGTCCAGCTCGTCGAGCAGCCGCAGGTAGCGGCGGTCGGTGAGGGCGCGCAGGGCCCGCCGCTCGCCGGCCGCGTGGTCCCGGTTCTCGGTCTGCTCGAGTCGGGCGGCGACCGGGCCGCGGACCAGCTCGGGCGGCTGCTCGGCGACCAGCGCCCGCAGGTGCTCGAGCGCGACCTCGCCGTCCCGGGCGCCGGACAGCTCGGCCCCGACCCACTGCAGCTCGTCGCGCAGCGGATCGGTCACCTCGCGGGCCAGCACGGTGCGGTAGGCGGCGAAGATGCTGCGCAGCCGGCGGCAGGCCACCCGGAGGTCGTGCACGCCCTCGGGGCCACCGGTGCGGACGGCGATGTCCGCCTCGCGCAGGGCCGCCAGCTGACCGGCCACCGCGGCGAGGACGACGTCCCCCGCCGTCACGGCCCGGCCGGCGTCCGCCGCCCTCCGCGCGGCCTTCTTCGCCGCCTTCTTGGTGGCCTTCCCGCCGGTGCCGCCGTCCGCGGGCACCTCCGGGGCGTCCTCCGCGGAGCGGGCCGGACCCAGCACCCGGGCCACCTTGGACGGCGAGGCCGACACCTCGGCGCCGGCGGCGACCAGCCGGTCGGCGACCGCCTGGAGCAGCGCCTCGTCGCCGTCGACGAGCTCGACCTCGATCTCCCGCCACGTCGTCACCGTGGCCGGCTCCCCGGGCTCGGCGGCGAGCGCGGTGCCCCGGACGGTGTCGTCGGCGACCTCGGCGAGCACCCGGCCGTCCTCGGCCTGCAGCCGCCGGACCACCCGGCGCGTGGAGAGCGTGGCGACCGGTGCGGTCGTCGCCGTCCCCAGCAGCCCCAGCACGGGTGCCACGACGGCCTTCGGCGCGGTCCTCGCGGCCCGGCCGAGCGGCTGGTGCAGCTCCCGCCGGGCGCCGGCCGCGGCGGGCAGCTTCACGTGCCAGCCGGCGTCGGGGCCGCCGGTGCGCCGGCGCAGCGTGACCCGGGAGCGCAGCAGCCGCAGGTCGGGGGTGTCGTGGTAGACGGCCTCGAGCTCCTGCTCCTCGGGGTCGCCGACCGCGGCCACCCCGTCCAGGTCCGCGAGGTCGGGGAGCACGAAGGACTCCTCGGCCTCGAACTTGCGCTCGACCTCCACGTGGCTGGTGCTCACGCACAGCACGGTAGGCCACCGACCTGCAGGTCAGCAGAGCCGAGCCGTCCGCCGCACGCCGATGTTCGGCCGCTGCCCCGGCTGGGCACGTCGGGACCGGTGGAGCGCCGCCCGCGCTCCGGGAGGGGAGGGCGACGATGCTCAGCGAACGCGAGCTGGCCGCAGCGATCGGGGCGACGGCCTACGGTCCCGACGGGGACCGCATCGGCACGGTGGAGCACTTCTTCACCGACGACCGCACCGGGGCGCCGACCTGGGTGGCGGTGTCCACGGGGCTGTTCGGAACCCGGCACTCGGTCGTCCCGGCCACCGAGGCCGTCCTGGACGGGGGCGGGTTGCGGCTGCCGGTGACGAAGGAGGCCGTCCGCACCGCCCCGCACGTCCCCGACGAGCACCTCGACCCGGAGGCGGAGACGCTGCTGCGGCGCCACTACGGCCTGACCCCGGCGGGCTCCGAGGCCGCCGGCGGGGGGTGGACGCGCACGGGGACGGGGATGGCCCCGGCGGGCGCGGGGGACGACGTCCCCGACCGGACCGCGGCCGCTCCCGGCGCCCCGGCCGGTGGCGTGCCCCCGACCACCCCCGCCCCGGTGCCGGGAGCCGCGGTCGCCGCCGCCGGCCCCACGGCCGACGCGCACGCCGGGCCGGAGGGGACCACCCCCCGCCGGGAGACCGACGGTGCGATGACCCGCAGCGAGGAACGGCTGAACGTGCACACCGAGCGCGTCGCCGACCGGCGGGTGCGGCTGGTCAAGTACGTGGTGACCGAGGAGGTCCACCTCACCGTCCCGGTGCGGCGGGAGGAGATCCGGGTCGAGGAGGTGTCGGACGACTCCGCCGACCCGGGTCCCGGGGAGACGCTGGTGCCGGCCGGCACGGCCGCGGGCGGCGCCGGCACGGGGGCGGGTGGCGGCGCGGGCGCCGACCTGCCCGGGGAGATCGTGCTGCACGCCGAGAAGCCGGTGGTGACCGTCGAGGTGGTGCCCGTCGAGCGGGTCCGGCTGCGCACCGAGGTGGTCCGGGGGCAGGAGCAGGTCACCGACCAGGTGCAGCGCGAGCAGGTCGTCGTCGACGAGGACCTGCGTCCGCGGCACTGATCCGCCGCACCGGCCGGCGCGCCGCCGCGGCCCCCAGCCGGGGCCGCGGCGGGCTAGGGTCCGGCGGCAGCACGGGGGCCACTCCCACGCTGCCGGAGGACGTCATGGCCGACAAGGCCGTCATCAGCCTCACCACCGGGCTCGAGGACGCCGAGCGCGTCACCGTCGCCTTCCTCGTCGCGGTCGGCGCGGCCGAGACGGGCCGCCGGACGCTGGTCTTCCTCACCAAGGAGGCCGTGCGGCTGGCCCTCGAGGGGGTGGCCGTCGGCACCGCGTGCGAGGGCTGTCCCCCGCTGCCGTCGCTGCTGCAGCGCTACGCCGCCGCGGGCGGGCGCTACCTGGTGTGCCCGATCTGCTTCGACGCCAAGGGCCTGGACAAGGGCGACCTGATCGCGGGCGCGGAGCTCGGCGGCACCGTGCCGATGTGGCAGTGGATCGGCGACGACCACGCCGTCACGTTCTCCTACTGACCGGCCCCCCGCTGCGCGGCGGCCGACCGCCGGTCGGGGAGGAAGGCGAAGCGCTCCCGGGTCGCGACGACCTCGGCGGGGTCCACGTCGGCGACGACGACGGTCTCCCCGCCGGCCGCGGTGGCCAGCAGCTCCCCCATCGGGCTGACGACCACGCTGTCCCCGGCGTGCTCCGTGCCGTCGCCCGCGGTGCCGACCCGGTTGCAGCCGACCACGTAGGCCTGGTTCTCGACGGCCCGGGCCCGCAGCAGCGTGCGCCAGTGCACCCGGCGGGCGGCCGGCCAGTTGGCTGGGACGAGGTAGACGTCGGTGTGCGGGGCGGCGTCCCAGAAGACGTCGGCGAAGCGCAGGTCGTAGCAGATGAAGGGCGTGATCCGCAGCCCGCCGATCTCCACCGTGGCCGGCTCCGCCCCGGCCCGGAAGCGCTCGTGCTCACCGCCGTGGGTGAACGGGTGCAGCTTCCGGTAGCGGTGCACCGTGCCGTCCGGACCGGCCAGCACCAGCGAGTTGAACGGCAGCGCGGCCTCCGCCCCGCCCGCACCGCCGGGGTCCGGCGCCACCTCCGGGCAGCTGCCGGCGACCCACACGCCGTGCTCGGCGGCCTGCTCGCGCAGGAAGGCCGACGACGGCCCGCCCTCCGGCTCGCCGATGCCGGGGGTCATCGAGAAACCGGTGGAGAACGTCTCGCTCAGCAGCACCAGCTCCGCCCCGGCGCCCACCGCCCGGGCCACCTGCGGTGCCAGCCGCGCGAAGTTGGCCTCGCGGTCCTCCCAGACGATGTCGTGCTGCACCGCGGCGATCCTCATGCCGACATCCTGCCGAGTCGCTCGACGGCCTCGCCGAGCACGGCGTCGCTCTTGCAGAACGCGAACCGCACCAGGTGCCGGCCGAGGTGGGCGTGCGCGGGGTCGTAGAAGACGACCGTGGGGACGGCGACCACCCCGGCCCGCTCCGGCAGCGTGCGGCAGAAGGCCAGCCCGTCCCCGTCGGGCTGCACCGGCCGGACGTCCACGGTCGCGAAGTACGTGGCCTCCGGGCTGACCACCGGGAGCCCGGCCGCGGTGAGCCCCTCGACCAGCACGTCGCGGCGGTACTCGAGGTCGCGGGCGACGCCGGTGAAGTACTCGTCGGGCAACCCCAGCCCCGCGGCGACCGCGGGCTGGAACGGGCCGGCGTTGACGTAGGTGAGGAACTGCTTGGCCGTGCGGACGGCGGCCACCAGCTCCGCCGGGCCGCAGATCCACCCGACCTTCCAGCCGGTGACGTTGAAGGTCTTGCCGGCGCTGCTGACCACCAGCGTGCGCTCGCGCATGCCGGGCAGCGTCGCGAGCGAGGTGTGCCGGGCCCCGGAGAACACCAGGTGCTCGTAGACCTCGTCGGTGAGCACGAGCAGCTCGTGCTCCATGGCCACCGCCGCCAGGGTCGCCAGCTCGGCACGGCTGAAGACCTTCCCGGTGGGGTTGTGCGGGGTGTTGACCAGCAGCACCCGGGTGCGCGGGGTGACCGCGGCGCGCACCTCGGCGGGGTCGAAGGTCCACGGGCCGGTGCCGGACGGCGGCGGGCGCAGCGGTACCGGGCGCGCCACCCCGCCGGCCATCGCGATGCCCGCGGCGTAGCAGTCGTACATCGGCTCGAAGAGGACCACCTCGTCGCCGTGCTCGAGCAGCGCCAGCAGCGCGCCGGAGAGGGCCTCCGTGGCGCCGGCGGTGACGAGCACCTCGGTGAGGGGGTCGTAGGCGTGCCCGCCGAAGCGCTGCACGTGCGCGGCCACCGCCTCGCGCAGCTCCGGGGTGCCGGGGCCGGGCGGGTACTGGTCGTGCGCGGTGCCGATGGCGGCGCGGGCGGCGTCGAGCACCTCCGGCGGGCCCGGGTAGTCGGGGAAGCCCTGGCCGAGGTTGATCGACCCGGTGGCCACGGCGAGGGCGCTCATCTCGGCGAACACCGTCGTCCCGAAGCCCTGGAGCCGGCTGGACAGGTACGGCACGCGGGTCATGCGGCGTCCTCCCTCCCGAGTCGGGCCGTGCGTCCGGCGACGCCGGCCCCGGTTCCACGTGGAACGGCGTATCCGCGGTGGGGCACGGCGCTCACGCGATGCGCACGTCCCCGGCGCCGGGGACGCTGACCACGTCGCCGCGGCGCAGCTGCCGGCCGCGCCGGTCCTCGGGCTCGCCGTTGACCCGGATGTCGCCGGTGAGCAGCACGTCCTTGACCTGCGCCCCCGTCGGCACCGCGTCGACCAGCTTGAGCAGCTGCCCGAGCCGGATGGAGTCGTCCCCGGGACGCAGCTCGACGGTCCGCACCGGCTCAGCCCCCCGCCACCGGCTCGTCGCCGACGCGCACGGTGCCCGGGCGGGCGACGAGCGAACCCACGGCGAGGGTCCCGCCGCGCTCGCGGTGGATGGTCTTGAGGACCGAGGTGTCCCGGTCGATGCCGCCGGGCTGCGGGCGGGTCACCATCACGCAGCGGGGGACGGCGAGGCCGACGTCCAGCACCGCCCCGCCCAGCCGCACCCGGCTGCCGACCAGCGCGTCCTCCCCCGCCCCCTCGAGGACGACGTTGGCCCGGAACCGGCGCCGGTCCCACGCGCCGGCCGTGCCGGTGGACAGCAGCGTGACCCGGGCGGCGGCGGAGTCGTGGAAGGCGCCGGCGGCCCCCTCGAAGGCCTCCCAGTTCCGCTCCTCGTCGTCGGGCACCTCGTAGGAGGGCGCCGACCCGTCCGCCCGGCGCAGGGCCACCGGCCGGCCGAGCCACTCCGACAGCGCGTCGTCCTCGGTGGTGGCCGAACCGTCGGGCAGCACCACCTGCAGCTCGCCGTCCGGCCCCAGCCGGGCCGAGCCGAACAGCAGCGCGGGCACCCGCCGGGCGGTCAGCCCCAACCCGGTCTCCCGGTCGAACAGCGCCCACTGCCGGTCGCCGGCCAGCCCCTCCGGGCCGACCTCGGCCGCCTCGAGCCGCTCGCCCTGCAGCGACTTGACCGGGTAGCGCCACAGCTCGGCGACCCGTATCGGGGTGGTGCCCATCGTCAGTCCCCCCAGGCCAGGCTCCACGTGCCCGACCAGTCGGCGCCCGGCTCGAGGACGACGAGGTCGGCGCCGTCGGCCAGCGCGTTCGGCGGGCAGGTCATGGGCTCGACGGCCACGCTGCGCCGCCGCTCGCCCGGCGACAGCGTGTCACCGGTGTAGACCTGCAGCCAGCCCCACGCCCGGTCCACGGCCAGCTCGGTCCAGCCGGCCGGCCCGCGCAGCCGCACCCGCGCCCAGCCGTCGTCGTCCCGCTCGAGGTCGGTGAGGGGCGTGTCGAAGGAGCGCTCGCCGATCAGGCCCACCGCGCCGTCGAAGGGCCGCCGCTCGCCGGTGGGCAGGCCGCCGGCGTCGACCACCAGCTCGGTGCGGGCGGGCAGGGAGAGCTCGGCGTCGGCGATGCCGCCGTCCTCGGTCGCCCCGACCCCGAGGTAGGGGTGCAGGCCCAGGCCGAACGGCGCCGCGGCGTCGCCGGCGTTGCGGACCCGGGCGGTGACGGTGAGCCGCCCGGCCCCGAGGCGGTGGTCGAGGGCCGCGGCCAGCCGGAACGGGTAGCCCGGGCGCGGCTCGACGACGGTGCCGACGGTGACCGCCCCGTCGGCCTGGGCCAGCACCGACCACGGCTGCCAGGAGACCAGGCCGTGGATGGCGACCGGCTTCTCCGCCGAGGACACCTCCAGCAGGTGCTCCTCGCCGCGCCAGGTCCACCGGCCGTCGCGCACCCGGTTGGGCCAGGGCAGCAGCACCCCGCCGCGCCGACCGGAGGGCAGGCCGCCGGCCGGGTACCCGTCGAGGACCTCCCGGTCGCCGGCGGTCAGCGCGCGCAGGGCCCCGCCGCGCAGGTCGACCACCAGCCGGGTGCCGCCGGCGCTCACCGCCACCTCGGTGGGCTCGGTGGCGGGCCAGGGCGCGGTCGGGTCGCTCATGGCCTCACCCCACCACACGCCGCCGACGTCCGCGGTCCGCGCTCCCGGAGCCGGCCCGCCCCCCGGCCCGCTCACCGGTCGGTGGTGTGCGGTCGTGGCGCGACCGTCGCGGATCCTGCGCCGCGGCCGTACACCACCGCCCCGTGGTCCCGTCACCCGGCGTCACCGCCTCCCCGGCGGCGTCCCGGGCTCGCCGGCGGCGTCGTACCGGGCCCGCAGCTCGGCCTGCTGCGCCGCCGCCAGCCGGTGCACGTCGGGGTCGTCCCACGGGGCGGGAGGCGGGCTGGTCCCGGGGCACGGGCCGGTCCCGGGTCACAGGCTGATCCCGTGCAGCAGGAGGGCGGCCAGCTCGCGGTAGGCCGCCGCGTCGTCCAGACCGGTGGCCCGCGCGGTGTCGCCGCGGCCGATCCGGAGCATCAGCGTGGTCACCGTGTCGGCGACCAGCGCCGGGTGCACTTCCCGGAACCGGCCCCGGGCCACCCCCTCGGCGATCAGCTCGCGCACCCGGTCGGCGGCCAGCGCCGTGTTGCGCTCGTAGACCGCCCGGCCGGGCGGGAAGGCGTCGAGGTCGCTGCGGAAGCGCGGCCCGGCCGGGGCCAGGGCCCGCGCCACCGCGCTGAGGTAGGCCGTCACCCGCAGCGCCGGGTCCTCCTCGGTCGCCGTCCCCGCCTCCACCTCCTCGGTCGCCTTGCGGAAGAAGTGCCGCACCACGCGGACGGCCAGCTGCTCCTTGCTGTCGGCCAGCGCGTAGAGCGTGCTCTTCGAGCAGCGCAGCCGGACGGCGAGGTCGTCGAGCGTGAACCGGGCGAAGCCCTCGGCCAGGAACAGCGCCTCGAGCTGGTCGAGCAGCTCGGCCTGCCGGCGGGTGAGCCGGCCGTCGGCCGCAGCGGTCGTCGTCATCGGGCACCTCCGGCGGGACAGCGCGACCCAGGACGCCACACAGTACTGCGGTACCGTCACCAGTACTGTCCGCGAGGGAGGGGACGCCGTGCCGGTCGACCGCGAACTGCCCACCCAGGAGGCCGCCGACCTCCTGTCGCTCACCCGCGAGATCGCCGACGCCGAACTGGCGCCGAGGGCCGCGCAGCACGAGCGCGAGGAGCGCTTCCCGCGGGAGGTCTTCCGGCTGCTCGGCGAGGCCGGGCTGCTGGGCCTGCCCTTCGGCGAGGACGTCGGCGGCGGCGGCCAGCCCTACGCGGTCTACCTGCAGGTGGTCGAGGAGCTGGCGGCGCGCTGGGCGAGCGTCGCGCTCGGGGTCAGCGTGCACACCCTGGCCTGCTTCCCCGTCGACACCGCCGGCACCGAGGCCCAGCGCCGCGAGCTGCTGCCGGCCATGGTCGGCGGCGACCTGCTCGGCGCCTACTGCCTCTCCGAGGCGCACGCCGGGTCCGACGCGGCGGCGATGCGCGCCAGCGCGAAGGACGCCGGCGACGGGGGCTGGGTGGCCACCGGCGAGAAGGCCTGGGTCACCCACGGCGGCCACGCCGACTTCTACTCCACCTTCCTCCGCACGCCGGACGACGGCCCGCGCGCGATCTCCTGCTTCCACCTGACCCCCGACCTGCCGGGGTTCAGCCCCGCGAAGCCCGAGGAGAAGATGGGGCTGACCGCCTCCACCACGGCCGCCGTCCGGCTCGACGACGTCCCGGTGCCGGCCGACCGGCTGGTCGGCGAGCGCGGCCGCGGGCTGGGCATCGCGCTGGCCGCGCTCGACTCCGGCCGGCTCGGCGTCAGCGCCGTGGCGGTGGGCCTGGCCCAGTCCGCCCTGGACGTCGCCATCGCGTACGCGCTGGAGCGCGAGGCGTTCGGCAAGCGCATCGTCGACCACCAGGGGGTGGCCTTCCTGCTGGCCGACATGGCCGCCGCGGTCGAGTCCGCCCGCGCGACCTACCTCGTCGCCGCCCGCCGCAGGGACGCCGGCAAGCCCTACTCCCGCCAGGCCAGCATCGCCAAGCTCGTCGCCACCGACGCGGCCATGAAGGTCACCACGGACGCCGTCCAGGTCCTCGGCGGGGCCGGCTACACCCGCGACCACCCGGCCGAGCGCTTCATGCGCGAGGCGAAGGTCATGCAGATCTTCGAGGGCACCAACCAGATCCAGCGGATGGTCATCGGCCGGCACCTGGCGAAAGAGGCCGCCCCGGCCGCGGGCTGAGCCCTCGGAGGAGCCGGCCGGTCGGCCCCCTCCCGGCGACCCGCCGTGGCGTGACCCGCACCGAGGGCGCCTGACCGGGACCACGGGACAGTCGTGACGTCCGTCAGTGGTCCCGGCCCGGTGCGGCCGACGAGACTGGGGGCAGCCGATCCCGAGGAGGGTCCCCGCGATGCCCGAGCCGCACCTGCGCGCCGCCGACGCCGACCGGGCCGCCGTCGCCGCCCAGCTGGGCGAGCACCTGTCCGCCGGCCGGCTCTCGGTCGCCGAGTACGACGAGCGGCTCGCCGCCGCCTACACCGCGCGCACCTACGGGGAGCTGGCCGAGCTGACCGCCGACCTCCCGGCGACCCCCGCCCCGGCGCCGGTCGCAGCGGCCCCGGCGGCGACCACCGCGTCCGGGTCCGGGTCGCACACCGCCCACCTGCACGGCGGCTGGAGCGGCGGCCCGAGCCGCGCGGCGGCCTGGCGCAACTGGGCCTTCGTCGCGGTCGTCGTGCTCGGGGTCTGGCTGACCACCTGCCTGGCCACCGCGGAGCTGCTCTACCCCTGGCCGATCTGGGTGATCGGGCCGTGGGGCGCCGTCCTGCTGGCCCAGACCCTCACCCGCCGCGGCGCGGACGACGAGCAGCGACGGCAGCTGCCCTGACCGCGCCGCCGCCCCGCGGGTGCCCCGCCCCTCCGGCGGGTAGACCCACGGCATGCACACCCTCACCGAGCGCTTCACCGACGCCCTGCACCACCTCGACGCCGAGCGCGACCCCCAGCCGCTGGTCGACCTGGCCCGCGACGACACCCGGCTGGTCAAGCTCGACGAGCACCACGAGGCCCGGGGCCAGGACGGCGCCCGGCAGTTCTGGCAGGACTACCGGGACGTGTTCGGCGACATCGAGACGACGTTCACGCACAGCGTCGTCGGGGAGGGCAGCGCCGCCCTCGAGTGGACCTCGACCGGGACGCTGCGCTCGGGCAAGCCGTTCACGTATCGGGGCGTGACGGTGATCGAGGGCGACGAGGACCGGCTGTCCGGCGTCCGCACCTACTACGACTCCGCCGCCTTCGTGCAGGAGCGCGCGGGCACGGCCTGACCCGGACGGCGCACCCGCGGCCCGGGTCCGCGCCCACGGCGACGGCGCGGACCGGCTGCTCGACCGGGCGCCGGGACTGCTCGGCCTCGAGGCCGGCGTCACCGGCTCCGACCCGGCGGCCCCGCCGCTGCGCGAGCGGCGCGGTCGCGGCGGCCGGTGACCGGCCTCGGCACGCCCGTGCCCGGCCTCCCGTCCGTGCCGCCTTCCTCGACCCGGCCACCGGCGCAGCACTCGACGGACGATCCGCGCGAGCGGCCACGGCACCCTCGCGGGGGAGAGGGGCGCACCCGGCTCTCAAGGCGAGACGCGACCGGCCGATACCTGCCGGCAGGGCGGGTCCCGGGGCTGGAGGTCCGCGCCGGGCCGGACAGGACGGGAGGCGCCGTGGGCGAGGCGGATGCACTGGCGGGGACCTCCACGGTCACCACGCGGCTGCTCCTGCGCGTGGTCGCCGCGCGGGGAGGTGAGGGGACCGTCGAACGGGTGCTCGGCCGCGCCGGACTGGCCGACCAGCGGGCTCTGCTGGAGAGCGTCCGGGGGCGGGTGTCGTACCCGGAGAAGCTGCGGCTGTTCGACGCAGCCGCTGAGGAACTCGGTGACCCGCGGATCGGGCTCGCGCTGGGCAGGGCCGCCGTCTCGGACCCCGGGGTGGCGGCGCTGCGGCGTGTACTGAGGACCTTCGGGACACCCGCGGGACTGCTCCGTCAGGTCTCGCGGATCTCCACCCGGCTGGACACCTCCGCGGTGTTCCGCTGCGAGTCGGCGGCGGACGGCACGGCGCGGCTGACCTGGCGGGTCCTGCCACCGCACCGCCCCGGTCGCGTGGACTGCGACTACAACATCGGGATGCTCTGCAAGGCTCCGGTGCTGTTCGGTCTCCCGCCGGCGGTGGTCGAGCACTGGACCTGCCAGGTCGACGGCGCCCCGCAGTGCGAGTACACGGTCAGCTGGCAGCAGCACGCGTCCCCCCGGTGGCGTGGCCGCCGCCGGCACCGCCCGACGCCCCGCCGTGCGGTCCGCACGCCCGTCGCGGATGCGGAGGAGCGGCTGCACGACCTGCAGGAAACCGCCACCGACCTGCTCAGCGGGGATTCCCTCGAGGACACCCTCGACCGAGTCGCCGCACGTGCGGACCGGGCCGTGCACGCCCCCGGCTACGTGCTCGACGTGCGCCTGCCCCACGGGAAGCGGCACGTGCGCTCCCGTGGTCTGGGCTCCTCGGTGCTGGCCGCGCTCGGGGACCGGCGGCTCGAGGTCGGGTGCCGGGAGGTCGGCGGCACCTCGGTGCTGTCCGTGCCGGTCACTTCCGCGACGCGGGACTACGGCGTGCTGGCCGTGGTCGCGTGGCCCGGGCAGGAGACCTTCCCCGGCGACGTCGAGCTGCTCACCACCTATGCCCGGCACGCCGCCGCCGCCATCGAGATGACGGCATCGCTGGCCGAGGCACGGGAGCAGGAGGAGACCGCACGCCTGCTGCTGACCGTCGCCCGGGCACTCGCCGGGCGGCGGGAGGCGCGCGAGGTCGCCCAGACCGTCGCCGACGCCGTCCCGGCACTCTGCGGCGCCGACCGCTCCGCGGTCGCCCTGTGGGATCCCGGGATGCAGGCGGTCTGGATCGCCGGCCTGAGCGGCTGGCCGTCGGGGCCGGCCGAGCACCTGGCCGGATTCGTGACCACCACGGAGGAGAGCCCCGAGCTGTGCGAGCTGATCGCCGTCGGCGCGCCCATGCTGGTCGACCGGTCGAGCTCGGCGTGGGCCGACGAGGTGCTGGGCCACTTCGGCGTCACCGCGATGGGCGGGGTGCCGATCAAGGTGGACGACCGGCTGGTGGGGATCGTCCTCGCCCACTGGGTCGACAGCACACCGCCGACCGCCCTCGGCGAGGGGACCACCGAGCGGATGTGGGGCCTGGCCGGCCTGGCCGGGGTGGCGCTGGACAACACCCAGCTGCTCGACGAGATCCGGCACCGGGCCACGCACGACTCCCTCACCGGCCTGCCGAACCGCACGCTGCTCCAGTCGCGGGTCGACGCCGCGCTGAGCCGGCCGGGACCACCTGCCGGGGACGTGGCGCTCCTCTTCTGCGACGTCGTCCGGCTCAAGCGGGTCAACGACAGCCTCGGGCACGGAGCGGGGGACGAGGTGTTGCGGGAGGTCGCCCGCCGACTGCGGTCGGTGGTCCGCGACGACGACACCGTGGCGCGCTACAGCGGTGACGAGTTCGTCGTCCTGCTCCCCGGCACCACGGGGACCGGCGCCCGCGAGGTGGCCGACCGGGTCCACCGCTCCCTGTCGACCCCGGTGCGCGTCGGTGACCAGGACGTGTTCGTCGACCTGGCCGTCGGCATCGCCGTGGCCGGGTCCTCCGACGAGGTACGGGACGACGTACCCGGCGGCGCAGCGCACCGGATGAGGGAGGACCTCGTCGAACGGGCCGGGGAGGACATGCGCCGGTGCGCGACCGGGGCCCTGTCCGGCCAGGAGGAGGAGGCGCGCGAGCGGCTGCGGCTGGAGACCGACCTGCACGGTGCCGTCGACCGCGGGGAGATCGCCGTACACCTGCAACCGCAGGTCGACCTGCGGAGCGGACGGGTCGTCGCCGTCGAGGCGCTGGCGCGGTGGCACCACCCCACCCTGGGGCCGGTCCGGCCCGACGTCTTCGTGCCCGTCGCCGAGGCCAGCGGGCTGATCCGGGAGATCGGCGAGCACGTCCTCCACGAGGCGTGCCGGGCCGTCGCGGCCTGGCGGGCGGACGGGCTGGAACTCGAGGTGGCCGTCAACGTGTCCGCCGTCCAGCTGACCGACCCGGGGTTCACCTCGCTCGTCGAGCGGGTGCTCGAGCGGACGGGGCTGCCGGCGGGCCGGCTGACCCTGGAGGTGACGGAGAGCCAGGTGCTCACCGAGGTCGCCACCCGGCACGGGCACCTCGAGCGGCTGGCGGCCCTGGGCACGGGCATCTCGGTCGACGACTTCGGCACGGGGTACTCCTCCCTGGGCCAGCTGCACCGGCTGCCGGTCACCGAGATGAAGGTGGACCGGGCGTTCACGGCGCGGCTCACCGACGGTGCACCGTCGCCGTTCGTCGCCGGCATCCTCGGCCTCGGCCACGGCCTCGGGCTGCGGATCGTCGCCGAGGGCGTCGAGACGGTCGGCCAGTGGCACGCGCTGCGCGACATCGGGTGCGAACGGGCCCAGGGATACCTGTTCGGCCGGCCGACGCCACCCGCCGAGCTGAGGGACCGGCTGCTGGCCGGGGAGGCGGCGCCCGTGCCGGCACTCCGGTGAGGACCGCCCCGGGGCCGGCCGGGACTGTGGGTGACCGGTCACGTCCTCACCCCTGCCGGCTTCCACGGCCGTCAGCCGACCGGCACCGAGGCCCGTTCCCGGAACCCCCGCCGACGCGAACGGCCCCCGGGGGATCCCCGGGGGCCGTCTCGTCTGGTGGGCAAGGGGGGAGTTGAACCCCCACGTCCTTCCGGACACACGGACCTGAACCGTGCGCGTCTGCCATTCCGCCACTTGCCCGGACGCAGGGACGAGGTTAGCAGCCCTCCGCCGCCCGCCCGCGCAGGCCCCCCGGGACGCCTGGGGCGCACGGTGCGTCCGGGGGCCACCGGCCGGTCCGGAGCCTCATCCCCGGCTACGATCACGGGTGGCAGAACGGACGTCCGGCGAGCGCGAGGGAGCGACTGTGGGTGTGCTGCAGCGCTTCGAGCGGCGGCTGGAGGGGATGGTCGGACTGGCCTTCGCCCGGCTCTTCAAGGGCAAGGTCCACCCGGCCGAGATCGCCAAGGCGCTGACCCGCGAGGCCGAGGAGCAGCGCTCGGTGCTCGGCGAGGGCCGGGTGCTGGCCCCCAACGTCTACGACGTGCGGCTCGGGCCCACCGACTACGACCACCTCGCGGAGTGGTCCGAGCAGCTCGCCGTCCAGCTCGCCGACATGGTGACCGAGCACATCGAGGACGAGGGCTGGCAGGTCTTCGACCGCGTCCAGGTGCGCCTGGAGCGGGACGAGGAGCTGCCCACCGGCGTCTTCGAGGTCAGCTCGCACGTCGCCGACCCGGCACGGCCACCCGCGCGCCCCGACGCCGCCCCCGTGCCGGAGGGCCCCGGCAGCGGCGTGGTGCCCCCGCTGCCACCGCTGCGCGGCCGGGTGGCCACCGACACCGGCCGCCAGTCGCCCTCGGTCGTGGGGCGGGCCGGTGCGAAGCCGGGCCTGACCCACGTGCTCGTCGTCGACGGGCCGGGCACCCGCCACGAGCTGACCACCGGCCGCAACGTCATCGGCCGCGGCACGGACGCCGACATCCGGCTCCCCGACACCGGGGTCAGCCGCAAGCACGTCGACGTCGTCCTCGACGGGGGGACGGCGGTGGCCGAGGACCTCGGCTCCACCAACGGGACCCTCGTCAACGGGCGGCGCATCACCCGCCAGGCGCTCTCCGACGGCGACGTGATCCGGATCGGCCACTCCGTGCTCGTCTACCGCCAGGACGGCGCGTGAGGCGGGGCGGAGGACGCCGGTGACCGCCGAGATCGTCCTGCAGATCTTCCGCTTCGGCTTCCTGCTGCTGTTGTGGTTGTTCATCTTCGCCGCGTTCCGGGTGGTCCGCGCCGACCTCTTCGGCGGGCGGGCCGGCCGGGTCTCCTCGGTCCCGCCCCGCGCGGCCGCCGCACCGGGCCGCCGCCGCAACCGCGGGCCGAAGACGCTGGTCGTGACCGCCGGCCCGCTGACCGGCACCAAGATCACCCTCGGGGAGCAACCGATCCTCATCGGCCGCGCCGACGACTCCACGCTCGTGCTCACCGACGACTTCGCCAGCTCCCGGCACGCCCGGCTGACCAACCGCAGCGGCCAGTGGTACGTCGAGGACCTCGGCTCGACCAACGGCACGTACCTCGACCAGCAGCGCGTCCAGGGGCCGCTCCTGGTGAGCCCCGGCCAACCGATCCGCATCGGCCAGACCGCCCTGGAGCTGCGCTCGTGACCTCCCGCCCGAGCACCGCGACCCGGCTCGCGGCAGCGGGCGCCGCGGAGGGGATCCGGTGAGCCTCTCCCTGCGCTACGCCGCCCGGTCCGACCGCGGCCTGGTCCGCGGCAACAACCAGGACTCCGTCTACGCCGGCCCGCGGCTGCTCGCCGTCGCCGACGGCATGGGCGGGCACGCCGCCGGCGACGTCGCCAGCAAGGTCGTCATCGCCGCGCTCGAGCACCTCGACGACGACGCGCCCTCGGGCGACATGCTCCAGGCGCTGCGCGAGGCGGTCTTCGACGGCAGCGAGCACCTGCGCGAGGTGATCCGCGAGTCCCCCCAGCTCGAGGGCATGGGGACCACCCTGACCGCCGTCCTCTTCGCCGGGGGCCGGCTGGCCCTCTGCCACGTCGGGGACTCCCGCGCCTACCTGCTGCGCGACGGCGTGCTCACCCAGATCACCCACGACGACACGTTCGTGCAGACCCTCATCGACGACGGGCGGATCACGCCCGAGGAGGCCAACCACCACCCGCAGCGCTCGCTGCTGCTGCGCGCCCTCAACGGCCAGGACGTCGACCCCGACCTGTCGATGCGCGAGGCCCGCGCCGGCGACCGCTACCTGCTGTGCTCCGACGGGCTCTCCGGCGTGGTCAGCGAGGAGACCCTCGCCGAGGCGCTCACCGACCCCGACCCGCAGGCCACCGCCGACCGGCTCGTCGAGCTGGCGCTGCGCAGCGGGGGCCCGGACAACATCACCGTCATCGTCGCCGACGTCGTCGAGGACGGCGCCGGCCCGGCGCCCGTGGACCCGGTCGTCGACGGCGCGGCCGGGGACAACGCCGGCCAGCGCGCCGTCGACCCGAGCTCGGCCGCCGGCCGGGCGGCGCTCGCCGGTCCCCCGCCGCCCCCGCCGGCCCCCGCACCGCCCGCGGCGAGCGCGCCACCCCCGCAGCGCCGGCGGCGGCTGCTCTGGGGCCTGGCCGGGCTGCTGCTGGTGGCCGCCGCGGCCGCGGGCGCCTGGCTGTGGCTGCTGTCGAACTGGTTCGTCGGGGTCGAGGACGTCGCCGACGGCGAGCGGGTCACCGTCTACCGCGGCCTGGACACCTCGCTGCTCGGCCTGGACCTCAACCGGGTCGCCACGGTCACCGACCTCGACGTCGACGACCTGACCCCGGCCGACGCGAGCAAGGTCCGCCGCGGCATCGAGGCCACCGACGGCGCCCACGCCGACCGCATCGTCGCGATGCTCCGGTCCTCCCGGCTGCCCGTCTGCCCGTCCGGGGACGAGCAGGCCGACGACGAGGCGGGCGCCGCCGCGAGCCCCTCCCTGGGTCTCCCGCTCCCCGGCACCGACCTGGGCGCCGACGCCACCGCCGGCCTGCCCACCCCGTCCCTGCCCACCGACCCCGTGCCCACCGACCCCGTGCCCACCGATCCGACGCGGTCGCCCTCGACGCCCGAGCCGGGAGTGGACTGCCGGGAGGCGCCGTGACCGCCGGACCCACCACCGACCCCCGCGCCGCGGCCGGTGCCGCGACGCCGAAGCGGCGCGGCACCGAGCTGGCGCTGCTGGGCTTCGCCGTCCTCATCACGCTGACCGCGCAGGCCATCGTGGACCTGACGCTCACCGGGTCGCTGACCACCGAGCTGGCCACCTTCGGCGTCTGGATCAGCGCCCTGTGGCTGGTCGCCCACCTGGTGGTCCGCCGGTTCGCCCCGTACGCCGACCCGCTGCTGCTGCCCTGCGTGGCGCTGCTGGTGGGCCTGGGCCTGGCCGTCATCCACCGGCTCGACCTGGCCGACCAGCAGGTCGACGCCACCGCGACGCGCGAGGACGCGCCCGTGCAGCTGGTGTGGGCCACGCTCGGCGTGGCGCTGTTCGTCGCCGTGCTCGTGCTGCTGCGCGACCACCGGCTGCTGTCCCGGTTCGCCTACACCCTCGCGCTGGTCGGCCTGGTCCTGCTGGCGATCCCCGCCGTGCTGCCCGCCTCCCTGTCGGAGGTCAACGGCGCCAAGATCTGGATCCGCGTCGCCGGGTTCAGCATCCAGCCGGGCGAGTTCGCCAAGATCTGCCTGGTCGTCTTCTTCGCCGCCTACCTGGTGGACAAGCGCGACGTGCTGGCCCTGGCCAGCCGCCGGGTGATGGGCCTGGAGCTGCCCCGCGGCCGCGACCTGGGCCCGGTGCTGGTCGCCTGGATGCTGTCGATCCTCGTGCTGGTCTTCGAGCGGGACCTCGGCAGCTCGCTGCTGCTCTTCGGCATCTTCGTGGTGATGCTCTACATCGCCACCGAGCGGGCCAGCTGGCTGCTCATCGGGCTGGCGCTGTTCGCCGGCGGCGCCTTCATCGCCTACCAGGTCTTCGGCCACGTGCAGCAGCGGGTGGACGCCTGGCTGGACCCCTTCGCCTACTACGACGGCTCGGGGTTCCAGGTCGCCCAGTCGCTGTTCGGGCTGGGCACCGGCGGGTTGTTCGGCGCCGGGCTCGGCGGGGGCCGCCCCGACCAGGTGCCGATCGCCAAGAGCGACTTCATCGCCTCGGCGGTGGGCGAGGAGCTCGGCCTGTTCGGCCTGGTCGCGGTGATCATCGTCTACCTGGTGCTGGTCGAGCGCGGCCTGCGCACCTCGCTGATCGTCCGGGACGCCTTCGGCAAGCTGCTCGCCGCCGGGCTGGCCTTCGCCGTGGCCTGGCAGGTCTTCGTCGTCCTCGGCGGGGTCACCGGCCTGCTGCCGCTGACCGGCCTGACCACCCCGTTCCTCGCCTACGGCGGCTCGTCGCTGGTGGCCAACTTCGTCCTCGTCGCCGTCCTCGTCCGGATCAGCGACGCCGCCCGCCGCCCGGCGCCCGCCGCCGCCCCGCCCAAGCCGGCGCTGGGCGACGCCCCCACCGAGGTCGTGCAACCGTGAACGCTCCCCTCCGCCGCGTGGCGATCAGCGTGCTGGTCCTCTTCACGCTGCTGATCGTCAACGTCAACGTCATCCAGGTCGTCCGCTCCGACGAGCTGCGCGAGGACACCCGCAACACCCGGGTCCTGGCCGAGGAGTACGACCGCGAGCGCGGCTCGATCGTGGTGGAGGGCACCGAGGTCGCGCTCTCGGTCCCCACCGACGGCCGGCTCACCTACCTGCGCCAGTACCCGGAGGGCCCGGTCTACGCCGGCGTCACCGGCTACTACTCGCTGGTCTACGGCAACTCCCAGACCGAGCGCGCGGCCAACGAGGTCCTCTCCGGCAACGACCCGCGGCTGCTGGTGCGCCGGCTGGCCGACCTGTTCACCGGCCGGGACCCCTCCGGCGGCGACGTCGTCCTCACCCTCGACGCCGAGGTGCAGCAGACCGCGATGGCCGCGCTCGAGGGGGTCACCGGCGCCGTCGTCGCCCTCGACCCGTCGACCGGTGCGGTCCTCGGCCTGGCCAGCACCCCGACCTACGACCCCGGCCTGCTCTCCAGCCACGACCCGCAGGCCATCCGCGACTACTGGGCCGAGCTCAACGAGGCCGAGCGGGACCCGCGGCTCAACCGGGCGATCGGCGACAACTACCCGCCCGGATCGGTGTTCAAGGTGATCGTCTCGGCCGCGGCGCTGGCGGAGGGCTACACCCCCGAGAGCGTCGTCCCGGCCCCGCAGACGCTGACCCTGCCCGGCACCTCCACCGAGCTGGAGAACTTCAGCGGCTCGGCCTGCAGCAGCAGCGGCGAGCAGCCGCTCATCGACGCGCTCACCGTCTCCTGCAACACCGCCTTCGCCCAGCTGGGCATCGACCTCGGCGAGGACCGCGTCCGCGAGATGGCCGAGGCGTTCGGCATGGACGGCGACGGCCGGGAGATCCCGCTCGCGGTCGCGCCCAGCACCGTCGGCGAGATCGAGGGCGACGCCCAGCTCGGGGTCAGCTCCATCGGCCAGCAGGACGTCCGGATGACCCCGCTGCAGGCCGCGATGATCGCCTCGGCCGTGGCCAACGACGGCACGCTCATGGAGCCCTACCTGGTCGACCAGGTGCGCGCCCCCGACCTGTCGGTGATCGACCAGACCGACCCCGAGGAGCTCGGCGAGCCGGTGACCCCGGAGGTCGCCGACCAGCTGACCGAGATGATGGTGAGCGTCGTGACCGACGGCAGCGGCCGGCGCGCCCAGGTCCCCGGCGTCCAGGTCGCCGGCAAGACCGGGACGGCGGAGAACGCCGGCCCCGACCACAACTGGTTCATCGGCTTCGCCCCGGCCGACGACCCGCAGATCGCCGTGGCCGTGTTCGTGGCCAACGGCGGTGGCACCGGCGGCGACACCTCCGCGCCGATCGCCCGGCAGGTCATCTCGACCTACCTCGAGGGGCAGGGCGGCTGATGGCGCTGTCCACCGGCACGGTGCTCGCCGGCCGCTACGAGATCACCGCGCCCATCGCCACCGGCGGCATGGGCGAGGTGTGGCGCGCCCGCGACCGGGTGCTCGACCGGGTCGTCGCGGCCAAGGTGCTGCGCAGCGAGTTCACCGGCGACCCCAGCTTCGTCGCCCGGTTCCGCAACGAGGCCCGGCACACCGCCGCGCTGACCCACCCGAACATCGCCTCCGTCTACGACTACGGCGAGACCGAGGACGACCGCGGTGCCCGGCTGGCGTTCCTCGTCATGGAGCTGGTCGAGGGCCAGCCGCTGGTGACGATCCTCCACGAGGAGGGGACGCTGCCGGTCGACTGGACGCTGCACGTGCTCGGCCAGGCGGCCGACGGGCTGTCGGCGGCGCACCGGGCCGGCGTCGTCCACCGCGACATCAAGCCGGGCAACCTCATCGTCCGCCCCGACGGCGTGGTGAAGCTGACCGACTTCGGGATCGCCCGCGCCCGGGACGCCACGCCGCTGACCCGCACCGGCATGGTCGTCGGCACCGCCCAGTACCTCTCCCCCGAGCAGGCGCAGGGGTTCGAGGTCACCGCGGCCTCCGACGTCTACTCCCTCGGCGTGGTCGGTTACGAGTGCCTGACCGGGGGGCGGCCCTTCGACGGCACCTCGCAGGTCGCCGTGGCCCTGGCCCACATCAACCGCCCGCCGCCGCCGCTGCCGGCCGAGATCCCACCCGCGGTGCGGCTGCTGGTGGAGCGGGCGCTGGCCAAGGACCCCGCCGACCGCTTCGCGGACGGCGGGGCGTTCGCCGCCGCCATCCGCTCGGTCGCGGCCGGCACCGGGCTGACCGGCGCGTCCCCCGCGCCCGGCCCGGTCAGCGGCACGCGACCGGTGGCGGGCGCCACCCCCACGGCCCGCACCGAGGTGGTCCGCGACACCAGCGACGGGCACACCGCCGTCCTCGGCGCCGCAGCCGCCGGCGGCGCGGCCGGCGCCGGTGAGCGCACCGGGGCCCGCCCGGTGCCGCCGCTGCGGCGGGAGGACGGCGGGGACGACGCCCCCCCGCCGGAGGCCGGCCGGCACCGCGGCGCGGCCGCCGGGGGCACCGGGCGCTGGGCCTGGGCGGCCGCGGGCCTGGTGCTGCTGCTCGTGGTCGCCGGCGGGCTGTGGTTCCTGCTCGGCGGCGACGGCGAGAGCACCGGCACGACCCGGACCAGCGGGCCCGCGCCGAGCATCACCACCTCGGCCGGCACCGTGCTGGTCGACACCCAGGCCTACATCGGCCGGGACGCCGACGAGATCGCCGAGCTGCTCGGCGGCAGCGGCCTGCAGGTGCAGCAGCGGGACGCGACCGCCGACGAGGTCTCCCGCTGGGGGATCGCGCTGGCCGCGGGATCGGTCGTGGGGTCCGACCCGGCCGACCAGGCGGTGCCGGAGGGCGGCACGGTGACGCTGTTCGTCGCGCCCGACGACTACGCCCCGCCGGCCGAGGAGACCGAGGACGAGGGCGAGCCGGAGGAGACCGAGGAGCCCGCGCCGACCACGACGGCCGCGCCGACGACGACCGCCGCCCCGACCACCACCACGGCCGCGCCCACCACGACCACGGCCGCGCCGACGACTCCCACGACGGCACCCGCCCCGACCGACGACGACGACGCCGAGGGGGGCAGCCCCGCCCCGACCGGGTCCCCGCTGCCCGGTGAGGCGGCCCCGGAGGGCGACGCGCCCGGTGGGGAGGCCGGTACGGGCGAGGGCCGTGCGGCGCAGGACGCGGAGGGTCCGGCCGGGTGAGCCGGCTGCCCCGCGCCGCCCGGGACGGCGCCGTCCCAGCGGTTACGCTGCCCGCCGGTCACCCGCCGGGCGGCCGTCCCCCGCGCCCGCGGGACCACCGTCGCCGGGTTCCCGGCCCCCAGGACCCCTGCACGCAGGACCGCACCGCCCGAGAGGACCCCCGATGACCACGCCGCAGGTGCTGGGCGAGCGTTACGAGATCGGAGGGGTGCTCGGCCGCGGGGGCATGGCGGAGGTGCACCGCGGCCGCGACCTGCGGCTCGGCCGCGAGGTGGCCGTCAAGGTGCTCCGCCAGGACCTCGCCCGCGACCCGTCCTTCCAGGTGCGCTTCCGCCGCGAGGCGCAGGCCGCGGCCTCGCTGAACCACCCCGCGATCGTCGCCGTCTACGACACCGGCGAGGACCGCGACACCAAGGGCGCCACGCCCTACATCGTCATGGAGTACGTGGAGGGCCAGACCCTCCGCGACGTCCTGCGCGGCGAGGGCGTGCTCTCCCCGGAGCGGGCCATGCACTTCGCCGCCGACATCTGCGGCGCCCTCGACTTCAGCCACCGCAACGGCATCGTGCACCGGGACGTCAAGCCGGGGAACGTGATGATCACGCCGCAGGGCGCGGTCAAGGTCATGGACTTCGGCATCGCCCGCGCCGTCTCCGACTCGGCGGCCACGATGACCTCCACGGCCGCGGTGATCGGCACCGCCCAGTACCTCTCCCCCGAGCAGGCCCGCGGTGAGGGCGTCGACGCCCGCTCCGACGTCTACTCCGTCGGCTGCCTGCTCTACGAGCTGGTCACCGGGGCGCCGCCGTTCACCGGGGACTCGCCGGTCGCGGTGGCCTACCAGCACGTCCGCGAGGACCCGCGGCTGCCGTCGTCCGTCAACCCCGACATCCCGCCGGAGCTGGACGCGATCCTGCTCAAGGCCATGAGCAAGAACCCGGCCAACCGGTACCAGTCGGCCGCCGACATGCGCAGCGACCTGCTGCGCGCGCTGGCCGGCCAGCGCGTCGAGGCCACGCCGGTGATGAACGACGCCGAGAAGACCACCATCCTCGGCGCCACCCCCGGCGGCTACGACGGGGACGGCTCCTGGGACGAGGACGACGAGGCCGCGTCCCGGCGCCGGCGCAACCGCACCGTCGCGCTGATCGCCGCCGCCGTCGTCCTGCTGGGCGGGATCATCGCCCTGGCGCTGGTGCTGGGGAACTCCGACGACGCGCCCCCGCCGGTGACCCAGGTCGCCGTGCCGGACGTCGTCGGGGACACCGAGGCCGACGCCCGCTCGGCGATCAGCGACGCCGGGCTGACCGTCGGCGCGGTCACCGCGCAGCCGAGCACGCCCGAGCAGGAGGGCCGGGTGCTCAGCACCGACCCGGCCGGGGGCGCGCAGGTCGACCCCGACAGCGAGGTCACCCTCGTCGTCGGCGGCGGCGTCGACACCCTGACCGTCCCCCCGGTGGTCAACCTGGACGTCGACGACGCCCGGACCGCCCTGGAGAACGCCGGCTTCACCAGCGTGGACACCGAGACCGTCGACTCCGCCGAGCCCGAGGGCACCGTGATCGCGGTCGACCCGGAGCAGGGCAGCGCCGTCGCCCCGGACACCCGGGTCAACCTGCAGGTCTCCGACGGGGACGTCGCGGTGCCGGACGTGACCGGCCAGGACCAGGGGGCCGCCACCGAGGAGCTGCGCGGAGCCGGGTTCACCGACATCGCCACCGAGGAGGTCGAGTCCGACCGGCCCGCGGGCACCGTGGTGGCCACCGACCCGGCGGCCGGCACGCAGGCCACCGCCGACCAGACCGTCACGCTGCAGATCTCCGGTGGCGTCACCGAGATCACCGTGCCGGCCGGCATCGTCGGGCAGAGCGAGGCGGCCGCCCGCCAGGCGCTCGCGGCGGCCGGCTTCACCGGGACGATCTCCGTGCAGCCGACCGAGTCCGGCGGCGGGCAGGCGCCGGGCACGGTGGCCGGCAGCGATCCGCGGCCCGGCCAGACCGTGGAGCCCGACGGCGAGATCACCCTGCTGGTCGTGCAGGAGGCCCCGCCGACGCAGGCCCCCACCGGCGACGGCGGGGAGGACGGCGGCGAGCAGCCGACGGACCCCGGGGGCGAATGACCCGGACGACGACGCGACGAGGGCGCCTCCCGTGCACGGGAGGCGCCCTCGTGGCGTCCCGGGGCCGTTCCTCCCGCCCGGAGCTCGCCGGAGGCGCCCGGGAAGCCCCTGGGAGGGCGGCTGCGGGCTCAGGCGGTGGCGACCGTGGTGAGCCGCCGGGCGGCGGCGCTGGCGGCCTCCAGGGCCGCCGGGTCCGGGGCCAGGCCGCAGGCGGCCAGCCAGGTGGCCAGCATCCGGTGCCCGCCCTCGGTGAGGACCGACTCCGGGTGGAACTGCACCCCCTCGACGGGCAGCTCGCGGTGGCGCAGCGCCATGACGATCCCCGACGGCGTGCTCCCGGTGACCTCGAGCTCGTCGGGGACGGTGGCCCGATCGACGGCCAGCGAGTGGTAGCGGGTCGCGGTGAACGGGGACGGCAGCCCCGCCAGGACGCCGGCGCCCTCGTGCACCACCTGGCTGGTCTTGCCGTGCAGCAGCTCGGGGGCGCGGACGACCCGGGCGCCGAAGGCCTCCCCGATCGCCTGGTGGCCGAGGCAGACCCCCAGGACCGGCGTCCCGGCCTCGGCCGCGGCCCGGACCATCGGGACGGTCACCCCGGCGCCGGCCGGGGTGCCCGGCCCCGGGGAGAGGAGCACGCCGGCGACGTCCAGGTCCGGCAGCTCCTCGACGGTGACCGCGTCGTTGCGCCGCACCACGCAGCGCACGCCGAGCTGCCCGAGGTACTGCACGAGGTTGTAGACGAAGCTGTCGAAGTTGTCGACGACGAGGACGGGGCGGGTCACGGCGGCTCGGCTCTCCCGGGGGACGGCGGTCGGGAGCACCCGGCCCGCCCGGCCCGGCTCAGCGGTCGAGGGCGCTCGCGTGCTCCATGTCCAGCGAGCCATCGTAGGCGGGCACGGTGAGCTGCCCGCGGTCGCGGACGGCGAAGCCCAGCCCGAAGTCCGCCACGGCCTGCCGGAACAGCTGCACCTGGGGGGAGGCGGCCAGCTGCGCGCGGATCACGTCGGCGTCCCCGATGGCGGTGACGACGAAGGGCGGGGAGTAGGTGCGGCCCTGCAGCAGGAGCACGTTGCCCACGCAGCGCACCGCGCTGGTCGCGATCAGCCGCTGGTCCATGATCGCCACGGCGTCGGCGCCGGCCGCCCACACGGCGTTGACGACGGCCTGCACGTCGGACTGGTGGATGACCACGTCGTCGGGCCGCGCGCCCACCGGCAGCGACCCGTCGGGACGGCGGGGGGCGTCGTCCAGGGTGATCTCCACACCCGGCCCGGTGAGCGCCACCAGCCCGGCCGAGAGCATCCCGCCCAGGGCGCGCTCCTGCGCGGCGGCGACGTCCCCGTCGCGGGCGGCGACCCGGTCGGTGAGGGCCTCCACCTGCTCCTGCAGCGCGGCCAGCTCCTCCCGCTGGCCGGCGAGGTCCTCCCGGCGCTCCTGGACGAGGGCGGAGAGCTCCGTGACGTCGCCGCCGCGCAGGTCCACACCGTCGGAGGCCTGCCGGGAGGTGGCGAACAGCAGGCCGGCGGCGAGGGCCACGACCGGCACGAGGGCCGCCCACGCCGAGGGACGGCGCCTGGCCCCCGCGGTCAGGCTGCGGACTGCGGCCACGCGGTCAGCTTAGGCTGGGATCGGTGACGGCCGGTCGCGACGACCCGGCCCCGGAGGGAGTTCCACGTGCCGAAGTCGAAGGTGCGCAAGAAGTCGGTCTACACGCCCCCGCAGGGCACCCTGCAGCCCCGCGGCAACGCGCGGGCCCTGCAGCCCAGCCCGCGCTGGTACGCGCCGGTCATGGTGACGCTCATGGTGCTCGGCCTGCTGTGGATCGTCGTCTACTACGTCGCCGGGGACCAGGTCCCGGTGATGGTGTCCCTGCAGGCCTGGAACTTCGCCATCGGGTTCGGCCTGATGGTCGCCGGCCTGGTGATGTCGATGCGCTGGCGCTGACGTCGCCCCTGCGCCCGCCCTCCGGCCCCCGTCCCGCACCCGGGACGGGGGCCGGCGTGCGTCCGGGACGGTGTGATCGCCCGACCACCGTCCGTGTTGTGCACAGGGAGCGCTGTGCACAGGGGCATCCGTCGTCCACAGGTCGACTTGGCGCGATACCCCCAGAGTTGTCCACCGCGTGTGGAGAACGCCTGTTCGACAGGAACGCGCTGACCTGCGGTTTCATGCCCGCTGAGGCGGATGTGACGAGAAGGGCAGCCGAGTAACTACAGACGTGGAACTTGTCCCCAGGTGTGCACACAGCTGTGGACGAGTCGACAAGGCGCCGGCGGGTACGACGGTCACCGCCCGGGGTCCTTACCCCGTGTCGCGGATCCTGACACGGGGTCTGACCACGGCGGATGCCGACGACCGCGGGCGCCGCGACCCGCCCCTCCCCGGCTGTGGACGAGCCGTCGCGGCCGGGGAGCGCACGGGAGGGCTGGGGACGGACGGGTCCGGTGCCGGCGTGCTGGGAAGCTGGGGACGTGGGGGCCGGGGACGTGGAGTGGTCGGCACCGCGTGCACAGGGCGTGCTGGTGTGGATCGGCGCGCTGCTGCTGGCCGGTGCCGCGCTCGTGCTCGACCCGGCGGGCCGGGTGCTCGTCGGTGCCGCGGCCCTGCTGCTGGCGGCGCTGGGGACCCGGGACCTGCTGCTGCGACCCCGGCTGTCGGCGGGCCCGGCAGGGGTCGCCGTCCGCACCCTGACCGGCACCGAGCGGCTCGGGCGTCCGGCGGTGCGGGTGCGCGAGACCCGGCGGTGGGGGGTGCGGTCGCGGCTGCTCGAGCTGGACACCGCGGGGCCGGGGGACGACGGCCGGCTGGTGCTGCTGGGGCGGCGCGACCTGGGTGCCGACCCGGCCGACGTCGCCCGCGCGCTGCGCGACCTCTACCCGTAGCGGCCGCTACCCGTAGGCGCGCCCGAGCACGACGAGGGTCGGCACGGTGAGGGCCACCGCGACCAGCACGCCGGCGAGCAGCAGCACCAGGAGGACCTGCAGCCGCTGCCGGCGGCGGGTCAGCACGAGCACCGCGGTGGCCGCGATGCCGGCGGCCAGGCCGCCGAGGTGGCCGAGCAGCGAGACGCCGGGCAGGAAGCTGATGACGACGTTGATGGCGAGCAGGGTGAGCAGCGCCCGCAGGTCCTCCCGGCGGACCAGCATGAGCACGCCTAGGCCGCCGAGCAGGCCGTAGATGGCGGCCGAGGCCCCGGCGACCGGCCGGCCGGGCTCCCCGAACAGCTGGAGGGCGGCCGCGCCGCCGAGCAGCGAGACCACGTAGACGGCCAGGTAGCGCCACCGCCCGAGCTGGCGCTCGAGCTCCGAGCCGAACAGCAGCAGGGCGAGCATGTTCAGCGCCAGGTGCACCGGCCCGATGTGCAGGAACGCGGCGGTGAGCACCCGCCAGTCCTCCCCGAGCGCGACCAGCACCGGGATCTGCGAGAAGCGGGCGAACAGCGGGGAGAGCTGGTTGTCCAGCGGGTTGGCCCCGGCGAGCCCGGCCGAGACCGCGGTCACCACGAAGACGGCGACGTTGACCGCGATGAGGGAGACGGTGACCACGCCGAACCGCCGGCCGGCGCGGCGCAGCGGCGGGGTGGGGCGCGGCCGGCGGACCGAGGCCTGCCCCTCGCGCACGCACTCCGGGCACTGGAACCCGACCGAGGCGGGGGTCATGCACTCCGGGCAGATGGGCCGCCCGCAGCGGGTGCAGGAGATCCGGGTGGGCCGGTCCGCGTGCCGGTAGCAGGTTGGTGTCGGGGGCGCCGGCTGCGGCTGGCCGGGGCCGGCGCCCCCGTCGTCCGGGCCGGTGGTCAGCTGCGCTGCACCTCGACCGACTCCAGGACGACGTCCTCCACCGGCCGGTCACCCCGGGCGGTCGGGACCTTGGAGATGCGGTCGACGACCTCGCGGCTGGCCTGGTCGGCGACCTCGCCGAAGATGGTGTGCTTGCCGGTCAGCCAGGTCGTCGGGGCGACGGTGATGAAGAACTGGGAGCCGTTGGTGCCGGGGCCGGCGTTGGCCATCGCCAGCAGGTAGGGCTTGGTGAAGGCCAGCTCGGGGTGGATCTCGTCGCCGAACTGGTACCCCGGGCCGCCGATGCCCTGACCGAGCGGGTCACCGCCCTGGATCATGAAGCCGTCGATGATCCGGTGGAAGACGGTGCCGTCGTAGAGGCGGTCGGTGGTCTTCGCGCGGGTCTGCGGGTGGGTCCACTCCCGGCGGCCCTCGGCGAGGTCGGCGAAGTTCGCGACCGTCTTGGGGGCGTGGTCGGGGAACAGGTCGACGGTGATGTCGCCGTGGTTGGTGTGCAGGACGGCGCGGCGTGCAGGGGTCGCTTCGGTCACGACGTTCACTCTCCCACTGGTCCGCTCCCCGCGAGGCAGGGGGAGCGGACCGGGAGATGCCGGCTCACATCCGGGTGACCTCCACGACGTCGAGGTTGCGGAAGGACGCCTCCCCCTCGGTGACCTCCTGCATCTTCTTCGAGATCTCCGTGGTCACCGGGTGCTCGGAGTTGCGCATCGCGGAGGCGTGGTCGGGAAACGCGACGACCTCCACGTAGGTGTCGGGGCGGTCGCGGTCGGCGGCGACCACGATCCACCGCGCCGTCGTCTCCCGCCCCATCCGCCGGCGCCACTCCTCCTCCAGCGAGCGGTATCCGTCGAGGTCCCTGGCGTGGAACTCGATGAGCTGGACGAAGGCGCCACCCTCCAGGTGCAGGGCCTCCTCGTCCCGCAGGGCGGCACGCAGCCCGTCGCGCAGCTCCGGGCCGTCCGTGTGCCCGTGCACCGACACCGCGTGCTGGGCGGCGAGCTCGAGGACCTCGTCCTCCTCGCCCGAGACGAAGACGGTGCAGTTGCTCTCGCTCGGCATCGTGCGGCAGTCGATGGTCTTCCGAGCCATGGCTCCTCCTCAGGGCCGGGCCCCGGCCCGCCCCACCGGCCGGCCGGTGGCGGGTCCGACCGTGGCCTGGGCGCAGTGCGCCGTCCAGGGCCGGAAGTCACCGGCGGCCGGGACGCGCCGCGCTCCGGCCCGGGCGACCTGTCGACGGAGTGGAGACGAGGGGAATCGAACCCCTAACCCCCGCCTTGCAAAGGCGGTGCTCTGCCAATTGAGCTACGTCCCCGGGGGCCGGCGCGCGGGGCGCGGCCCGGGAGGGGTCAGCGGAGGGTCGGGTTGCTGACCCCCTGGGGCCCGCGGGTGGCCTCGTGCCAGAGGTCGGCCTCGGCCTTCTCGGACGAGCGCTTGCGCACGAGCGTGACCGCGCCGAGGGCGGCGGCCGCGAGGGCCAGCTTCTTGATCACGCCAGGTGCCTCCTCGAGGGGGGTCACCACCTCCGGTCGGAGGCGGTGGGCACCGCCCTCACCGGAGGACGACGCCGGTGACGCCGGGACACGGGTGGGCCTGGGAGGACTTGAACCTCCGGCCTCATCCTTATCAGGGATGCGCTCTAACCGCCTGAGCTACAGGCCCGTGGACCTCGACAAGCGTACCTGCCCGGCAGCCACCCTCCGCAGGGGGGTCGGTCCCGTGTCCGCGGTCGCCCTCCTGCGGCCGGGCCCGGACGAGGGGCCGGGAACGGTGGCCCCGTCCCGAGGCTCGCCCCGAGCCCGCGAGGGGTGAGGAGGACGGGGTCCTCTTTCAGTCCCGCTCGGAGAGCGTGACCTCGAGGCCGCCGACCAGGTCGGAGCACATGTTGTAGATGAACGCCGCCACGGTGCACAGCGCCGTCATGAGCACGATGTTGATGGCCCCGACGACGGCCGCACCGCCGAACACGATGCCCGGGGTGATGACCTCGCCGTCCCCGCCGGCGCCGGAGGCGGTGCCGAGCTGGCCGAACAGGTCGTTCAGGGTGTCGAAGACGCCCAGGCCCGAGAGCACGCCGTAGAGGATCCCGACCGCGACCATCCAGATGAAGAACAGCGCGATGGAGAGCACCAGGGAGATCTTCAGCGCCGACCAGGTGTCGATGTGCCGCAGCTGCAGGCGGGCCCGGCGGGGTCCGCGGGCGGGCCGGCCGCGTCCGGCCGGCCGGGCCGCGGGGGCGGTGGCCTCGGCCGTGCCCGTCGCGGGCGAGCCGGCCTGTGCACCCGGGCCGGAGCCGGCGGGGGGGGGCCCGGCCGGGGTAGCGCCCTTGGACAGCGGGACGGAGCCGGCCGGCGGCCCGACCGGGGCGGTGCCGTCGGCGACGGCCGGCTGGGCCGCCCGCTGCGCGCCCGTGGCGGGCGTGGCCCGCTGCGCTCCGGTGGCCGGGGACGAGGACGTCGCCGGCGTCCCGTCGGTGGGGGCGGCCGGGCCCGGGGCGGCCGGGCCCGGGGCGCCCGCGCCCTTCCCGGCCCCGGAGGGCGCTCCCGTGACCGGGGCGGTCTCCCCGGCCCGGGACCCGGTGCGCACCGAACCCTGCGTCCGGTCGCTCATGCCAGTCTCCCGTTCCCCAGCGGCGTGTGCCGCTCCCTCGCACCCCTCCGCCCCGGCGCGCTGCCGGGGACGCCGGGGCGCCGGTCACTTCGGTGCTCGGACGACGGGAGGCGCACCGCCCGGCCCACCGGGCCCGGTCGCTGCGCCTCCCGTGTCATCGGTCTCAGCCTAGGCGGCGGGCTCGTCGTTGTCCGTCGTCCGGGCGATCGCCACGATCGTCACGTCCTCCGGCAAGTTCATGAGCTTGACACCCATGGTGGCCCGGTCCTTGTTGTGGCGCACCCCGTTGACCGGCGTCCGGATGACGCCACCGCCGGAGGTGATGGCGTACAGCTCGTCGCCGAGCCGCACCGACAGCGCCCCGACCAGCGAGCCCTTGCGGGCCTTCGGGTCGGCGGTGAGGACGCCCTTGCCGCCCCGCCCCTGCGGCGGGTAGTTCTCGATTCCCGTGCGCTTGGCGAAGCCGCGCTCGGTGGCGACGAGGACGTCGACCCCCTCCTCGACCACCATCATCGACAGCAGCGAGTCGTCGGGGGCCAGCGAGATGCCGCGCACGCCCTCGGTGGCCCGGCCCATCGGCCGCAGCGTGGCGTCGTCGGCCTTGAACCGGATGCTCATGGCCTTGCGGGTGACCAGCAGCAGGTCCTGGTCGGGGTCGATGAGCGCGGCACCGACCAGCTCGTCGCCGTCGCGCAGGTTGATGGCGATGACGCCGCCGCTGCGGGGGGAGTCGAAGTCGCCGAGGCGGGTCTTCTTGACCTGCCCGTTGGCGGTCGCCAGGACCAGGTACGGGGCGACCCCGTAGTCCTTGATCTGCATGACCTGGGCGATCTTCTCGTCCGGCTGGAAGGCCAGGATGTTGGCCACGTGCGCGCCGCGGGCGGTGCGGTTGGCCTCGGGCAGCTCGTAGGCCTTCGCCCGGTAGACCCGGCCCTTGTTGGTGAAGAACAGGATCCAGTCGTGGGTGGAGCCCACGAAGAAGTGGTCGACGATGTCGTCCTGCTTGAGCTGGGCCCCCATCACCCCCTTGCCGCCGCGGCGCTGCGACCGGTAGAGGTCGCTCTTGGTGCGCTTGGCGTACCCGGTGCGGGTGATGGTGACGACGACCTCCTCCTCGGCGATGAGGTCCTCCATGGAGACGTCACCGTCGTTGGCGACGAACTTGGTCCGCCGGTCGTCGCCGTACTTCTCCACGATCTCGGCGAGCTCGTCCCGGATGATCTGCCGCTGGCGCTCGGGCGAGGCGAGGATCGCCTGCAGGTCGGCGATGCGGGCCTCGATCTCGGCCAGCTCGTCCATGATCCGCTGACGCTCGAGGGCGGCCAGCCGGCGCAGCTGCAGGTCGAGGATCGCGGTGGCCTGGACCTCGTCGACGTCGAGGAGCTCCATGAGGCCGGTGCGGGCGGCGTCGGCGGACTCGCTGTTGCGGATCAGCGTGATGACGTCGTCGAGGTGGTCGAGCGCCTTGGCGTAACCGCGCAGGATGTGCGCGCGCTCCTCGGCCTTGCGCAGCCGGTAGCGGGTGCGCCGCTGGATGACGTCGACCTGGTGGGCGACGTAGTTGCGGATCAGCTCGTCGAGCCGCAGCGTCCGCGGGACGCCGTCGACGATCGAGAGCATGTTGCAGCCGAAGGTGGTCTGCAGCTGCGTGTGCTTGTAGAGGTTGTTCAGGACAACCTTGGCGACGGCGTCGCGGCGCAGCGTGATGACCAGCCGCCGGCCCACCCGGTCGGAGGACTCGTCGGCGATCTCGCTGATCCCCTGGAGCCGGCCGTCCTTGACCGCCTCGGCGATCGCCTCGGCCAGGTTGTCCGGGTTGACCTGGTAGGGCAGCTCGGTGACGACCAGCTGCACCCGGCCCCGGGTGTCCTCCTCGACGGTGACCACCGCGCGCATGCGGACCGAGCCGCGGCCGGTGCGGTAGGCGTCCTCGATGCCCTCGCGGCCGACGATCAGCCCGTGGGTCGGGAAGTCCGGCCCCGGGATGCGCTGCATGCAGGCGGTGAGCGCCTCCTCCGGCTCGGCGTCCGGGTGCTCGAGCATCCAGAAGATCGCGTCGGCGACCTCGCGGAGGTTGTGCGGCGGCATGTTGGTGGCCATGCCGACCGCGATGCCGGCCGAGCCGTTGATCAGCAGGTTGGGGATCCGCGACGGCAGCACCAGGGGCTCCTGGTTGCGGCCGTCGTAGTTGGGCTGGAAGTCGACGGTCTCCTCGTCGATCCCGGCCATCATCTCCATGGCCAGCGGGGTCAGCCGGGCCTCGGTGTACCGCATGGCCGCGGCCGGGTCGTTGCCCGGGGAGCCGAAGTTCCCCTGGCCGTCGATGAGCGGGTAGCGCATCGACCACGGCTGGGCCAGCCGCACGAGGGCGTCGTAGATCGCCGAGTCGCCGTGCGGGTGGTAGTTGCCCATGACCTCGCCGACGACGCGGGCGCACTTGACGTACGCGCGGTCGGGGCGGAAGCCCTGGTCGTACATCGCGAAGAGCACGCGGCGGTGCACCGGCTTGAGGCCGTCGCGGACCTCGGGCAGCGCGCGTCCGACGATCACCGACATCGCGTAGTCGATGTAGCTGCGCTGCATCTCCTGCTGGAGGTCGACCGGTTCGATCCGGTCGCGCGCGGGGGTCTCCGTCATGGTTCAGGTCTCCACAAGGATGTGCACAGTGGTGGATGAAAGCCCAGGTCAGCCGCGCCTGGCCCCGTGCAGCACCCCGCCGCGGCCCCGTCCAGAGGCTCACCGCGAGCGTGCGAGCGGTGAGGAGGACGGGGTCCTTCCACGGTGGGGGGCACGGGGGTCCTTCCTCAGACGTCGAGGAAGCGGACGTCCTTGGCGTTGCGGGTGATGAAGCTGCGGCGGGCCTCGACGTCCTCACCCATGAGGACGCTGAACAGCTCGTCGGCGGTGGCGGCGTCCTCGAGGGTGACCTGCAGCAGGATGCGGGTCTCGGGGTTCATGGTGGTCTCCCACAGCTCGGTGGCGTTCATCTCGCCGAGCCCCTTGAACCGCTGGATCATCTCGTCCCGGACCTTGCGGCCCTCCTCCCGGCCGGCCCGGAGCAGCGCGTCGCGCTCCCGGTCGGAGTAGGCGTACTGGTCACCCCACTTGCCGCCCCACTTGATCTTGTACAGCGGCGGCTGCGCCAGGTAGACGTGCCCGGCCTCGACCAGCGGGCGCATGAACCGGAACAGCAGGGTCAGCAGCAGGGTGCGGATGTGCTGGCCGTCGACGTCGGCGTCGGCCATCAGCACGATCTTGTGGTAGCGCAGCTTCGACAGGTCGAACTCGTCGTGGATGCCCGTGCCGAACGCGGTGATCATCGACTGGACCTCGGTGTTCTTGAGCACCCGGTCGATGCGCGCCTTCTCGACGTTGATGATCTTGCCGCGGATCGGCAGGATCGCCTGGAACATCGAGTCGCGGCCGGACTTCGCCGAGCCGCCGGCCGAGTCGCCCTCGACGATGTAGACCTCGGAGTTGCGGGGGTCGGTCGACCGGCAGTCGGCCAGCTTGCCCGGCAGCGAGTTGTTCGACAGCAGGTTCTTGCGGGCCAGCTTGCGGGCGTCCTGCGCGGCGCGGCGGGCGCGGGCGGCCGAGGCGGCCTTGGTGATGATCGTCTTGGCCTCGGTCGGGTTGGCCTCGAACCAGTGCGAGATCTGCTCGTTGCAGACCCGCTGCACGAAGCCCTTCACCTCGGTGTTGCCGAGCTTGGTCTTCGTCTGGCCCTCGAACTGCGGGTCGCCGATCTTCACCGAGACGATGGCGGCGAGCCCCTCGCGGATGTCCTCGCCCTGGAGCTTCTCGTCCTTGCCCTTGAGGAGCTTCTTCTCCTCGGCGTACCGGTTGACGATCGAGGTCAGCGCGGTGCGGAAGCCCTCCTCGTGGGTGCCGCCCTCGTGGGTGTTGATCGTGTTGGCGAACGAGTACACCGACTCCGAGTACGCGTCGGACCACTGCATGGCCACGTCGACGCTCATCCGCATGTCGTTCTTGCCGAGGCCCTCGGCGCCGAAGCTGACGATGGAGCGGTGGATCGCCGTCTTCTTGGCGTTGATGTGCCGGACGTAGTCCTCGAGCCCGCCGTCGTAGCGGTAGGTGATCTCGGTGGCCTCGAAGGCGTGCGCCTCCGCACCGGGCTCGGGGGCGGCCTCGGCGAGGGTGACCTCCTCGGCCACGCCGGTCTCGGCCTTGCTCTGACCGGGCCGCTCGTCGCGCAGCACGATGGTCAGGCCCTTGTTGAGGAAGGCCATCTCCTGCAGCCGGCGGCTGATGGTGTCGAACGAGTAGTGCGTGGTCTCGAAGATGTCCCCGTCGGCCCAGAAGGTGATCTGGGTGCCGCGCTTCTTCGTCGGCCCCACCTTCTCCAGCGGGCCGGGCTTGGCCATGTCGTAGGCCTGGTTCCACTCGGTGCCGTCGCGCCAGATGCGGACGTCGAGCCTCGTCGACAGGGCGTTGACGACGGTGACCCCGACGCCGTGCAGGCCGCCGGAGACCGCGTAGCTCTTGCCGTCGAACTTCCCGCCCGCGTGCAGGATGGTCATGACGACCTCGACGGTGGGGCGCTTCTCCACCGGGTGCATGTCCACCGGGATGCCGCGGCCGTTGTCCTCCACCCGGACCCCGCCGTCGGCCAGCAGGGTCACCCGGACGGTGTCGCAGTGCCCGGCCAGCGCCTCGTCGACGGAGTTGTCGACGACCTCCCACACCATGTGGTGCAGGCCGCGCTCACCGGTGGACCCGATGTACATGCCGGGGCGCTTGCGGACGGCCTCGAGGCCCTCGAGGACGGTGATGGAGCTGCCGGAGTAGGCGTTGGCAGCCGGGACGTCGGTCTTCGGTCGAGCGACCACGTGGGGCCCTTCTGTCGCGCACCCGGGGTCGGTCGCCCCGACGTGGACAGGGGCGCAGAACGGCTCTCAGCCGGATGCTGGCGGTTTCTCCTCCCGAGTCTACCGGCCCCTATGACAGGAACGTCGCCGTCCGTGCCCTGACGCCGTGTCTGCGCCACTCGCGGCTCGTCCGCCACCACCGGTGCTGCCCCGGGCGTCGACACGCCGTCCCCGGGCCGCTCAGCCGGTCGCCGGTCCGGCGAGCAACTGGGCGGCGGCGAGCTCGCGGTAGAGCGGGCTGTCCTCGAGCAGCTCCTCGTGGGTGCCGCGGGCGACCACCCGGCCGCCGTCGAGCACCACGATCTGGTCGCTGTCCAGCACGGTGGACAGCCGGTGGGCGACCACCAGCAGGGCGCGGTCGGCGGCCGCCGCGGCCAGCGTGCGGCGCAGCAGCTGCTCGTTGCGGGCGTCGAGGCTGGCGGTGGGCTCGTCGAGGAGCAGCAGCGCCGGCCGGGCCAGCAGCGAGCGGGCGATGGCCAGCCGCTGGCGCTCGCCGCCGGACAGCAGCACCCCGTCGTCCCCCACCGGCACGTCCAGCCCGCGCGGCGAGCGCTGCACCACGTCGGTGAGGCCGACGTCGGCCAGGACCGCCCACAGCTCGGGGTCGGTGGCGTCCGGGGCGGCCAGCAGCAGGTTGTCCCGCAGCGACCCGGCCAGCACGGGGGCCTCCTGCTCGACGTAGCCCAGCCGCGCCCGCAGCGCCGCCCGCGGCAGGTCGCGCACGTCGGTCCCGGCCCAGCGCAGCGACCCGCCGCTGAGCGGGTAGAAGCCCTCGACCAGCGCCAGCAGCGTCGACTTGCCGGCCCCCGAGGGCCCGACCAGCGCCACCCGGGACCCGGGGGGCACGGTGAGCGACACCCCGCGCAGCACCGGGGTGCCGTCCGGGTAGTCGAAGTCGACGTCCGCCAGCTCCAGCAGGGGCACGCCGGGCGCCGGGGCCGCCGGGACGCCGGGGACCGGGCCGGCCCCGGCCCGCTCCGGCCGGTCGTCCTCCTCGGGGCGGAGGGCCAGGACCTCCTGGATCCGGGCCAGCGCACCCAGCCCGGTCTGCAGCTGGGTCCACGCGCCGATCGCCTGGCCCAGGGGCATGACCAGCAGGAACAGGTAGAGGATGAACGCCACCAGGTCGGACACGGCGATCGAGCCGGTCGCCACCCGGTAGCCGCCGAGGCCGAGCACGGCCAGGAAGGCGCCCTGGACGGCGATCGACCCGGTCGGCGCGACCAGCGCCTCCAGCCGGGCGACCCGGACCCCGGCGGCGTACGCCCGCGTCGCGCTGTCGCCGACGACCCCGACCTCGCGCGCGGTGGCGCCGCTGGCCCGGATGGTGCGCACCGCCGACAGCGCCCGCTCCACGGCGGCGCTCATGGTGCCGACCGCCTCCTGGGCCTGCCGGGACAGCCGGCGGACCCGGCGCGACACCGACACCACCACGGTCAGGCCCACGGCCACGGCGCCCACGGTGACCAGCAGCAGCCACACGTCGACCAGCGCCATGGCCACGAGCGCCCCCACGCCGACCACCACCGAGCCGGCGATCTCCACCACGCCCGAGGTCACCGTCGCCCGCAGGAGGGTGGTGTCCGCGCCGACCCGCGACATGAGGTCACCGGTGCGGCGGCGGTCGTACTCGGCGACCGGCAGCCGCAGCAGCCGGTCGGCGACGGTGCGGCGGGTGGTGAGGACGACGCCCTCCGCGGTGCGCTGCAGCAGGTACTGCTGGAGCGCACCGAGGGCGGCCGCGGCGACCAGGACGACGACCAGCAGCAGCACCGCCGGCAGCAGCGGCCGGCCGGCCCCGACGGCCTCGATGACCCGGGCCACCAGCGCCGGCTGCGCGAGGGCGGCGGCCGCCGCGACCAGGGACAGCGCGGCCGCCAGCAGCAGCGGCGTCCGGTGCGGCCGCAGCAGCGGCAGCAGCTCCCGGACCCCGGCGGCCGGTTCGGGCACGGCCGGAGGGGCGGGCTCCGGCGGAGCGGTCACGCCGCGGCGGCCAGGGCGCCGACGAGGGCACCGAGCAGGCGGGCGTGGTGCTCGATCAGCTCGGGCCGGTGCCCGTCGGGGCGGATCGCGGCGATCATCCCCCCGCCCCAACCGCCCCCACCGGTCCCGTCCGCCGTCCAGAACTCGTCGCCGTCGTCGCTGCCCAGCAGCAGCCCGCGCACCGCCGGGTCCTGCACCAGCCGCTGCGCGACCGGACCGTCCTCGGCGGCCAGCAGCACCCACCGCGCGTCGAACTCGGGGTCCCCGCTGGGCACGTGCACCAGCCCGCCGGTGCGGTGCTTCCAGAACCGGGCCGGGGACAGCCGCAGCGGCAGCACGGTGCCCAGCACCGGAGCGGCGGTGACGGCGTACTCGGGGACGGCGTAGCGGCCCGAGGCGTACAGGATGTCGAAGGCCACCAGCTCCAGGGACCCGTAGCGGCCGCGCATGACCCCGGCCGGGCGGTGGTCCTTCGTCGCGCGTACCGGGGCCGTGCGCACCAGCTCGGCCAGCGGCGCGTCCTCGGGGGCGCTGCCGTCCGACACCGTCCAGCCGTGCTGCACTGCCCAGCCCTGGGCGCCGACCTGGTCGCCCTGGTAGGCGAACACCCGCTCCACCTCGCCGGGCGTGCGCGGCCGGCGCGGGCCGAACAGCCCCGGGCGGGGGCCCGGCCGCTCACCGGTCCCCGGCGCGGGCGCGGGCGCGGCGGGCGGCAGGTCCCAGCCGGGGGGCTGCCAGGCGGCCGGCTCCTCGCGCGGTGGGCGGTCCGCGTCGGGGCGGTCCGCCTGCGGCCGGTCGGCGCCGTCCTTGCCGAGGTGGACCGGCTCGCGCCAGCCGCTGCCGTCGTCCGGTCGGTCCTCGAAGCCGTCGCGGTCGCGCGGACTGCTCATGGCTGCACCGTCCTCCCCTGAGCGGCCGTTCCCGCCCGCTCCTATCCGTACGTGTCCCGGGGGCCCCGCCCGCGGACCGACCGCGGGCCCTTCTTCCAGCTGGGGGCCGTCGGTCCGACAACGCGCAGCCGGGTCACGACGTCCCCACCGACCTGCGCCCGCAGTCTGCCGAGGATCGTCGGGGCCAGCAGCCGCAGCTGGGTGGCCCAGGCGGTGGACTCCGCGATGACGAGGAGCTCCCCCTCGGTGAGGGTCTGCGGCGCGCAGTGCGCGGCGATGTCCGGGCCGACCAGGGCCGACCAGCGGCCGAAGACGGTGCCCACCCGGGTGTGCTCCGTCCAGTCCTGGTCGGCCACCAGCTTGTCGACCAGCCGGCCGAGGGGCTGCGGGTCGTCGTCGCCCGGTCGGGCGCCGGTCCAGGCGCGCCGCGGGCCGGCGATCCGCCGCCGCGTGGGGCGCGGCCGCGCGGCCGAGGCGGCCCGCGCCGCCTCCAGCGCCGCGCGGGCGATGTCGCTGGGCCGGCCGGGTGGGCCGTCGCCGGTCTGACCGCTCACCGCGCCCCCTCCTCCAGCACCGCACCGTCCACGGGTCCATCCTCGGCCGCCGCGGGTCCGAGCGGCACCGCCTGGCCCCCGGCGACCTGCACCACGGTGCGCCGCAGCTCGACGGGCACGTCCTCGAGCACGGCCGCGGTGATGAGGGTCTGCTCGGCCCCGCGGGCGACGGCGGCCAGTGCGGTCCGGCGGTCGGTGTCCAGGGTGGCGAAGACGTCGTCGAGCACGAGCACCGGCTCGTCGCCGTCGGCCCGCAGCAGGGCGAAGCAGCCGAGCTTGAGCGCCAGGGCCAGCGACCACGACTCGCCGTGGCTGGCGAAGCCCTTGGCCGGCAGTGCACCGAGGGAGATGACGAGGTCGTCGCGGTGCGGGCCGACCAGCGTCATGCCGCGGTCGACCTCGTCGGCGCGGCGTTCGGCGATCCGCGCGGCGAGGGCGGCCGTCAGCGTCGCGGCGTCGGGCAGCGCGGCACCCTCGGGCAGCGGCGTCCCGTCGCCGGCCGCGGGCACCGTGCTGGCGTAGCCCAGCGCCGCCCGGGCGGCGTCGGCGCCGGCGACCTGCGCGTAGGCCCGGGCGACGTGCGGGGACAGGTCGGCGACCAGCCGGAGCCGGGCGGCGAGCAGCTGGCCACCGAGGTCGGTGAGGTGCCCGTCCCAGACGTCGAGGGTCTCGATCGCCTTCCCGCGGGCGAGGCGGGCGGTCTTGAGCAGGGCGTTGCGCTGCTTGAGCACCCGGTCGTAGTCGCTGCGCACGCCGGCCAGCCGCGGCGTGCGGCTGACCAGCAGGTCGTCGAGGAAGCGGCGGCGCTCGGCGGGGTCGCCGCGCACCAGGACGAGGTCCTCCGGCGCGAAGAGCACGCTCTTCACCAGGCCGAGGAGCTCGCGCGGGCGGGGCAACGGGGCGCGGTTGACCCGGACCCGGTTGGCCCGGCCGGGGTTGATCTCGACCTCGACCAGCAGCTCGCGGTCCTCGCGGCGCAGCGCCGCCCGGACGACGGCCTGCGCCGCGCCCTGCCGGACCAGCGGCGCGTCCCCCGACACCCGGTGGCTGCCCATCGTGGCCAGGTAGCCGACGGCCTCGACCAGGTTGGTCTTGCCCTCGCCGTTGCGGCCCACGACGACCGTCGGCCCCGGCTGCAGGGCGAGGTCGACCCGGTCCCAGTTGCGGAAGGAGACCAGCTGGAGGTGCCGGACGTACACCTCAGCAGCCCTGCGGTGAGGTGCTGGGACGGCCCCCCTGCACGGCACCGCCGTGGGCCCGTCCCGGGTCGGCCCCGTCCAGGGGCCCCGCCGCGAGTTCGCTCGTGGTGGGGGCCGGCGAGGTCCTCCCGGGGGTCCTCTCTCGGTGAGGGGCAGGGGGGTCCGCCGTCATGCCGGGCGCTCGGCCTCGTGCTTCCGCACCGCCTGCACCGCGTGGCCGCCGAACTGGTTGCGCAGCGCCGCCACCGCCTTCATGGTCGGCGAGTCCTCCTGCCGGGAGGAGAAGCGGGCGAACAGCGACGCCGCGATGGTCGGCATCGGGACGGCGTTCTCGATGGCCTGCTCGACGGTCCAGCGGCCCTCGCCGGAGTCCTCCGCGTACCCGCTGATCTTCTCGAGGGCCGGGTCCTCGTCCAGGGCGCGGACCAGCAGGTCCAGCAGCCAGGAACGGATGACGGTGCCCTGGGTCCAGGACTTGACGACACCGGGGACGTCCTCGACGAGGTCCACGGCGGCGAGCAGCTCGTAGCCCTCGCCGTAGGCCTGCATGAGCGCGTACTCGATGCCGTTGTGGACCATCTTGCTGAAGTGCCCGGCACCCACCGGCCCGGCGTGCACGAAGCCGGCGCCGGGGATCTCCTCGCCGGACTCGTCCTTCGGCGCGGGCGGCTTGAGCGCGTCGAACACCGGCTGCACCTTGGCGACGTCCTCCTTGGTGCCGCCGACCATGAGCGCGTAGCCGTTCTCCAGGCCCCACACCCCGCCGGAGACACCGGCGTCGATGTAGCCGATGCCCTTCTCCCGGCACATCACGTCGTGGATCTGGTCGTCGGTGTACTTCGAGTTGCCGCCCTCGACGATCACGTCGCCGGGCTCCAGCAGGCCGGCCAGCTCCTCGACGGTGGAGCGCGTCGGCTCGCCGGACGGGACCATCACCCACACGACCCGCGGCGCGGACAGCGCCTCGACCAGCGCCGGCAGGCTGTCGACGTCCCGCTTGCCCGGTGAGCGGTCGTAGCCGACGACCTCGTGGCCGCCGCGACGCAGCCGCTCGGCCATGTTGCCGCCCATCTTGCCCAGCCCGATCAGCCCCAGCTGCACGTCGGTGCCCCTCCCTCGTCGGCGATCTCCCGTGGCCATCGTGCTCGCCCCCGCCGGTGGGCGCGCGCCGGGGGCGCGGCCCGCTCCCTCCCCGCCCGGGCGCCGAGCCCGCGGGGCCTCCGTCAGCCCGGCAGGCGCACCGGCATGATCAGGTAGCGGTAGCTGCCGGGCCGCTCGGCCGGCTTGGCCTCGGCGGTCTCGTCGCCGGCGGCCGGTTCCTCCACACCCGAGAGCACGGCCGGCTTGAGCGGGCTGGTGAAGTCCATCCGCGCCCGGGCGGTGTGCACCGCGGCCAGCCCGTCGAGCAGGAACGTCGGGTTGAAGCCGATGGTCAGCGGGTCGCCCTCGAACTCCACGTCGCAGCGCTCCTCGGCCTGCCCCTCGTCGTCGGTGCCGCCGGCGCGGAGGGTGACCTGGCCCGGGGTGAACTCGCAGCGCAGGGGGGTGCCCCGCTCGGCGACGAGGGCCACGCGCTTGGCCGCGTCGGTGAACAGCCCCACCGGCAGGACGGCGTGGGCGTTCGACTCGTTCGGCATGATCGCGCGGTACTTGACGAACTCGGCGTCCAGCAACCGGGTGGTGGTCTGCCTGTCCTTGCCGGACAGGCCGAGGATGCCCTCGCCGGAGCCCCCCGAGGACAGCGACAGCACGATCTCCGGGCCGCTGGTCAGGGTGCGGGCGGCGTCGGCGAGGGTGCGCGCCGGCACCAGGACGGCCGCCGACAGGCCGGGGGTCTCCGGCCGCCAGGCGAACTCGCGCACCGCCAGGCGGTAGCGGTCGGTGGCGGCGAGGGTCACCAGGTCGTCCTCGATCTCCAGCCGGACACCGGTGAGCATCGGGAGGGTGTCGTCCCGCCCGGCGGCCACGGCCACCTGGCCGACCGCCTCGGCGAACACGTCGCTGTCGACCACCCCGGCCGAGGAGGGCATCGCCGGTAGCGAGGGGTAGTCCTCCACCGGCAGCGTGGGGAGGCTGAACCGGGCGTTGCCGCAGGAGATCGCCAGCCGCGGGCCCTCGGCGGTGATGTCGACCGGGTGCGGCGGGAGCGCCCGGGTGATCTCGGCCAGGAGGCGCCCCGGCACGAGCGCCCGGCCGCCCTCGGAGGCCTGGACGTCGACCTCCGCACGGGCCGAGACCTCGTAGTCGAACCCCGACACGGACAGCTGGCTGCCGTCGACGTCGAGCAGGATCCCGGCCAGGACCGGCACCGACGGTCGCGGCGGCAGGCTGCGGGCCGTCCAGGCGACGGCATCGCTGAGCACCTCACGTGCCACCCGGAACTTCATGACCTGATCCACCCCTGCTCGTGTCGACCGCTTCCCCTGCGGTGTTCATCGTGCCGTGCGGCAGGGACAGGTGGGTAACCACTGCCTCCACCAGGTGCCCAGGAGCCCCTCACGACCCTGCTTCCCCACCCAGAGTGTGGTTCGAGAATCCCTCGATCTATCTCCCTCATCCTCGTCATCACCGGTGTGGATCCTGGGGATCGAGGCCGTCCGCCCAGGTCAGCCCCGGAGTCGACATGTTGGTGCGCTGTGGGTGGCCGGCGTACGGCTGTTGTCGACACGTGGACATCTCGATGGTCGTCCACCCTCACCCCCGGTCGTCCACCCGTCGTCCCCTGGTCGTTCCCCGGTCCGTCCCCAGGTGTTGTGCACGACCGCGGGGGTGCCTTCGGCGTCTGGAGCTCGGCAGGCGGCGAACGTGCAGGTCAGTCGCGTGGCGAGCGGCATCCGGGGCCGTCGGGGGCCGCTCGGCCGGGCGGTGACGCCCCGTGAGGTCACACGTACGGGATTCCCCCAGGGTGTGCACATCCCTGGGGACAACTCCTCGACCTGTCGACCGCTGTGGACACGGTCGGCGCGGCCTGCGCGGCCGGGACGTGGGCGGACGCCGTGCACACGGTTTCCCACAGGTGTGGAGAAGTCGACTGCGCTGTGTCGACCGTGTGCTCTGCTCACTGTCGGCCTACCGGCCTCCCACCGCCGCCGCGTGCCGTGCCCGGCCGGCGTGGAGCCCCGGCGGCCCGGTCCTGCTCGGGGGAGCCTGCGGCCCCCCGCTCCCAGGAACCCCACCGCCGCCGCGTGCCGTGCCCGGCCGGGATCGCCGAGCGATGTGCGGCTGGGGCGCGCTCCGGGCGGATCGTGCGCCACGACCGCACGCTGCCGGCCCCGGCCGAGGTCAGCAGCGCTCCGACCGCCGGCGCCGGCTACTGCCGGGCGCGGCTCTTGATGCGGGCGGTGAGCTCGGTGACCTGCGTGTAGGTGGCCCGCCGCTCGCTCATCAGGTTGGTGATCTTCTTGACCGCGTGCATGACCGTGGTGTGGTCCTTGCCGCCGAACGAGGCACCGATGCGCGGCAGGGACAGCTCGGTCAGCTCCCGGCACAGGTACATGGCGATCTGGCGGGCGTTGACCAGCGTCCGGCTGCGGTTGGAGCCCTGCAGCTCCTCCATGGTCACGCTGAAGTACTCGGCCGTCGCCGCCATGATGATCGCCGCGGTGATCTGCGGGCCCTGCTCGTCGCTGATGAGGTCCTTGAGGACCAGCTCGGCCAGCGAGAGGTCGACCTGCTGCTTGTTCAGGCTCGCGAAGGCGGTCACCCGGATCAGCGCGCCCTCGAGCTCGCGGATGTTGGTCTGCACCTTGCTGGCGATGAACTCCAGCACCGCGTCGGCGACCTGGAGCCGCTCGCCGTAGGCCTTCTTCCGCAGGATCGCGATGCGGGTCTCGAGGTCGGGCGCCTGGACGTCGGTGATCAGGCCCCACTCGAACCGGGTCCGCAGCCGGTCCTCCAGCGTGGTGAGCTTCTTCGGCGCCCGGTCGGAGGTGATCACGATCTGCTTGCTGGCGTTGTGCAGCGTGTTGAACGTGTGGAAGAACTCCTCCTGCGTCCGCTCGGCGCGCTCCAGGAACTGGATGTCGTCGATGAGCAGGAAGTCGATGTCCCGGTAACGGCGGCGGAAGTCCTCGGCGCGGCCGGAGTGCACGAGGTTGATGAACTCGTTCGTGAACTCCTCGGTGCTCACGTACCGCACCCGGACGTTGGGGAACATCCGCGCCGCGTAGTGCCCGATGGCGTGCAGGAGGTGGGTCTTGCCCAGCCCGGAGTCGCCGTAGACGAACAGCGGGTTGTAGGCCCGGGCCGGCGCCTCGGCGACCGCCACCGCCGCGGCGTGCGCGAACCGGTTGCTGTTGCCGATGACGAAGCTGTCGAAGACGTACTTGGGGTTCAGCCCCGGGTCCGCGGCACCCGCCGGGCCGCGGCGGTCGCCGAACAGCGGCACGGCGTCGCCGTCGCGGGCCGCGGCACCGCGGCGCCCCCGCGACGGGGCCGGTGCCGGCGCCCCGCCCGGGGGCTCGAGGTCGAAGGGCAGGACGGCGGGACCGTCGTCCTCGGGCGCCCCGCCCCAGTCGCGCTGCACCGGCCGGGGACCGCGGCCGCCCCGGCGACCGGCGGGGCTCCAGTCGGTGGCCGCCCAGTGCTCCCCGTCGCCGTCGGCCGGGGGCTCGGGCGCCGGGGCGGGGTCCCGTTCCCAGGCCAGCTGCGCCGCGTCGGTGCGCACCCCGAAGGCGCTGCGCCCGTCGTCGGCGCGGTCCTGCGACTCCCGGTCCTCGGCGGCGCGCTGCGCCTCGACCGCGGCCCACGGCCGGCGGGTGGGCAGCTCGGGCTCCGGCTCGGCGGCCCGCTCGGCCGGCGCGTCCTCGAGCTGCACGGCCACGCGGATGTCGCGACCCAGCTGCTCGGAGAGGGCCTCGGCGAGCACCCGGCGCATCCGGGACTCCAGCACCGTCTGGGTGAACTCGTTCGGCGCGGCCAGGACGGCGGTGTCCTCGAACAGCCCGATCGGCCGGGTGAGGTTGAGCATCGCGTTCTGCTGCGGGGACAGGCTCGTCGCCAGCCGCGCGCGGATCGAGTCCCAGACCGTCGCCAGTTCCACCGTGGCATCGGCCATGGCCTGGTCCTCCCTGTTCCGTGTGTCGTCGGCCACCGCCGCGGCGCCGTACCCCTCGCGCCCGCCGCCGACCCTGCTGCGGAGGTCTGAGCACAGGCCGTCCACACCACCGTCCACAGGCTGTGAACCACCCGTGCACAACGGCCAGACGTCTCCGCGAGCCGCTCCGCACGGGTGCGTCGTCGCAGGTGGGAGGCGGGATCGGGCGGGGTGGTGGCGGTGCGGCGGCGGTCGGTCGAGCCGGCGGTTCGGCCCGTCCCGGACCGGGAGTTCCGGGGCCGGGCGACGGCGACGCTAACAGCCTCGTCCACAGCCCGGCAACGACACGGTGAACTCCGGGGGGACGGAACTCCACCCGGGTGGCGGCGCGCCCCGGGCGCGGCGGGACCGGGGAGGCGCACCCCGGCTGGGTGGGGCGGCTCGAGCCCGCCGCCGGGCGGCGCGGTTCGGCTATGCTGGTCGGAGTTCCGCGGACGCGACGCGCCGGTCACCCCGAGACCGCGTCGCCACCCGCGGCCCTCGCGCGCCTGCCCGCCGGCCGGTGCGCGCCGTCGACGTCGTGTCAGTGGGAGTACCTCGTGAGCAAGCGCACGTTCCAGCCGAACAACCGCCGCCGGTCCAAGACCCACGGCTTCCGGCTGCGGATGCGCACCCGCGCGGGCCGGGCGATCATCGCCGGCCGTCGGCGCAAGGGTCGCGAGAAGCTCTCCGCCTGAGGTGCTGCCCGCGCAGGCCCGCCTGCGCCGGCGTCCGGAGTTCACCGCGGTCGTCCGGTCCGGCAGGCGCGCCGGACGGCCGACCATGGTCCTCCACTACCTCCCCGAACGGCCCGTGACGCCGCTGCCCGGCCCCGCCGGCGCAGCCGGTGGTCCACGGGCCGGTTTCGTGGTGGGGAGGGCCGTCGGCAACTCGGTGGTCCGGCACCGCGTCACCCGGCGGCTGCGCGCGGTGGTGCGCGAGGAGCTGCACCGGCTCCCCGGGACGGCCGACCTGGTGGTGCGCGCCCGGCCCGAGGCCGCCGACGCGGACTCCGCCCGGCTGCGCCGCGACCTCGCCTCCGGCCTCGACCGTCTCCTCGCGCCGCGCGCGGGCACCGCAGGACCGGCCCCGCGGTGAGCTCGCCCCGAGGGTCGTCCGGCCGGGCACCGGTGCGGCGGTCCCTGCTGGCCGCCGTCCGCTTCTACCAGCGGGCGGTGAGCCCGGCTCTCCCGCCGCGCTGCCGCTTCGCACCGACCTGCAGCGCCTACGCCGCGGAGGCCCTCGAGGTCCACGGCGCGGCGCGCGGCACCTGGCTGGCCCTGCGCCGGCTGCTGAAGTGCGCGCCCTGGCACCCCGGCGGGTTCGACCCCGTCCCGCCGGCGCGCACCGACCGAGACCACGTGCCGGCGCCCCGCCGGTCCGCCCAGCAGGAGGCTGGCCTTGCTTGACTGGCTGTACACCGCCATCTCCTGGGTCATGGCCCGGTGGCACGACCTCTTCTCCACGTTCCTGGACCCGGCCGGGGGCATCACCTGGGCCCTGGCGATCGTCTTCCTGGTGGTGACGATCCGGATCCTCCTGTTCCCGCTGTTCGTCAAGCAGATCAAGTCGCAGCGGGCGATGCAGGAGATCCAGCCGGAGATCCAGAAGCTGCGCAAGCAGTACGGCAGCGACAAGCAGGGCTTCAGCCAGGCGATGATGGCGCTGCAGAAGGAGCGCGGCGTCAACCCGCTGGCCGGTTGCCTGCCGATCCTGCCGCAGATCCCCATCTTCCTGTCGCTGTTCCACGTCCTGCGGCGCCTGTCCCCCGACGCGCAGGGTCTGTACAGCTGGGACGACACGACCACGCGGCAGGCCGCTGTCGCCGACCTGTTCGGCGCGCCGATCTCGTCCTCGTTCTTCATGACCGGCCCGAAGGCCGAGGCCCTGCTCGCCCTCGACGGCGTGAGCTGGGTCAACATCCGCGTCGTCGGCTTCGTGCTCATCGTGATCATGTGCGTGACGACGTACGTGACCCAGAAGCAGACGATGAAGCGGGCCGGTCCCGTCGAGGGCCAGGCGGCGATGGTGCAGAAGCTGCTGCTCTACGGCATGCCGATCAGCCTTTTCGTCACGGGCTTCTTCTTCCCCATCGGCGTGCTGCTCTACTGGTTCACCAACAACCTGTGGACGCTCGGCCAGCAGTTCTTCATCCTCCGCAAGATGCCCCCGCCCGGCTCCCCCGCGGCCAAGGCGAAGGCGGCCGCCGAGAAGCCGGCCGTCGACCCCAGGACCCTCGCGCCCAAGCCCGGCGCCAAGCCGGTGCGCCCCAAGCCCGGCCGCCCGGCGACCCCGCCGGTCGACCTCGGCAAGGGCGACGCCGGCGCCGCGCTCACCGCCGACGGGGACGGCGCGACGCCGCCCGCGGGTGCCGCTCCCTCCGGCGGTTCCACGGCGGCCTCCAACGGCCAGCCACCCGTCCCCCGCTCCGGCGGCAACCGGCCCCGCAGCGGCGCCGGCCGGGGCGGGCAGGGCCCCGCCAACCGGGGCAAGCGCAAGCGACGCTGAGCAGCGCCCCACCGGCACCGGCCCGAGCGCCGCACCCCACCGACCACCGGGAGAACCCGGCCGCCCCTCACCGACCTGGGAGGACCCCCGTGAGTGCTCCGCAGCACCCCACCGACACCGCCGCCACCGCCGAGGCGACCTCGGGCGCCGTGCTCAGCCCCGTGCCGCAGGACGGCCCGGTCGCGCAGCCGGACCTGCCCGACCCCGACGAGGACGGCGCCGCCGCGCTCGTCGACGACGCGGACGACGCGGACGACGCGGACGAGGCGGGTGGGGCGGACGAGGCCGACGACCTGCTGGTCCGCGAGGGCGACGTCGCCGGTGACTACCTGGAGCGGCTGCTCGACATCCTCGACGTGGACGGCGACATCGACCTCGACGTCGAGGGCGACCGGGCCAGCGTCGCCATCGTCGGCGGCGACCTCGGTGACCTGGTGGGCTCGGACGGCGCCGTCCTCGAGGCGCTGCAGGAGCTGACCCGCCTGGCGGTCGCCCAGTCCACCGGCGTCCGCAGCCGGCTCATGCTCGACGTCGGCGGCTTCCGGGCCCGGCGGCGGTCCGACCTGACCTCCCTCGCCGGCGAGACCGCCCGGCGCGTCGCCACCAGCGGCCAGCCGGAGCGCCTCTCGCCGATGAACCCGTTCGAGCGCAAGGTCGTCCACGACGTCATCGCGCGGGTGGCCGGTGTGCGCAGCGAGTCCGAGGGCGAGGAGCCGAACCGCCGCGTCGTGGTCCTGCCGGAGAAGTGACCCCGCCCGTCGCCCCCGAGGTGCCGCCGGCCCCCGAGCAGGCCCGGGCGGTCTTCGGGGACGCCCTGACCGGCGCGGAGCGGTACGTGGCCCGGCTGGCCACGGACGGCGTCACCCGCGGGCTGATCGGCCCGCGCGAGGTGCCGCGGCTGTGGGAGCGGCACGTCCTCAACAGCGCCGCGGTGGCCGAGGCGGTGCCGGAGGGGGCGCGCGTGGCCGACATCGGCAGCGGGGCGGGCCTGCCGGGCGTCCCGCTGGGCCTGGCCCGGCCGGACGTCGCCCTCACCCTGGTGGAGCCGATGGCCCGGCGGGTGGAGTTCCTCGAGGAGGTCGTCGAGGAGCTCGGCGCCCCCTGGCGGGTGGTCCGCGGCCGAGCCGAGGAGCGGACGACGCGCTCCGCCGTCGGCCCGGTCGACGTCGTGACCGCCCGGGCGGTCGCCGCACTCCCCCGCCTGGTCGGGTGGTGCCGCGGGCTCATGGCCCCGGGCACGCTGCTGGTCGCGCTGGTCGGCTCCCGGGCCGTCGAGGACCTGCCGGCGATGCTCCCCGAACTGGAAGCTGCGGGCATGCACGAGGTGTCCGCCCGGGCTGTCGGCGCGGAGCTCGGGGAGGCTGCCACTACCGTGGTGGTCATGACCCGTGGACGCCGGTGAGTGCGGTTCCACGTGGAACCGCAGCGTCACCCGACTCCGTTCCACGTGAAACGGATCGGCAGGGAGGGATCCGGATGACCGACCCGGGCCAGCGGCTGCGCAGCAGCCTCGCGGCCGACAGCGCCGCCGGGGAGCGGACGGCCGGTGCGACGCCGGGCGACTTCGACAGCCCCATCGCCATGGAGGCGCTCCGGGCGACCCGTGTCCTGCACGCGGCCGACCAGGAGCCGTTCCCCGCGCCGAGCCGGGTCCGCGTCATCTCCGTCGCCAACCAGAAGGGCGGCGTGGGGAAGACGACGTCCACGGTGAACCTGGGCGTCGCCCTCTCGCTGTACGGCCTGCGGACGCTGGTCATCGACCTCGACCCCCAGGGCAACGCCAGCACCGCCCTGGGCGTCGAGCACAGCGTCGGGACGCCGTCCATCTACGACGCCCTCGTCGGTGACAGCTCGCTGTCGGAGGTGGTCCACCCGACCTCGGCGAGCCCGCTGCTGCGCTGCGTCCCGGCCACCATCGACCTGGCCGGCGCGGAGATCGAGCTGGTCTCCGTGGTGGCCCGCGAGTACCGGCTGCGGCGGGCCATCGAGGCCTACCTGCACGCCCTCCCCGAGCAGGACCGGCCGCACTACGTGCTGGTCGACTGCCCGCCGTCCCTCGGCCTGCTCACCCTCAACGCCCTGGTGGCCGGTGACGAGGTGCTCATCCCCATCCAGTGCGAGTACTACGCACTCGAGGGGCTGGGCCAGCTGCTCAACAACATCGACCTGGTCCGGCAGCACCTCAACCCGGGCATCGCCGTCCGCACCATCCTGCTGACGATGTACGACGGACGGACCAAGCTGGCCGACCAGGTCGCCGAGGAGGTACGCAACCACTTCGGCAAGCTGGTGCTCGACGCCGTCATCCCCCGCAACGTCCGCGTCTCCGAGGCGCCCGGCTACGGGCAGTCGGTGCTCACCTACGACCCGGGGTCGCGCGGCGCCACCAGCTACGTCGAGGCGGCCCGCGAGCTGGCCGAGCGCGGGGTCTCGCTGCCCCCGCTGCCGGCGCCGTCGGGCCCGGCCCCGGTGACCGCACCCCCTGCCGCGTCCCTGGCCTTCGGCGACGGCGGCGCGGCCGGCGTCCCGGTTCCCCCGTCCCGCACCACAGAGGAGCGAGCATGACCAAGCGCGGCGGTCTCGGCCGGGGACTGGCGGCCCTGATCCCGACCAGCGCCCCGCCGGCCGAGCAGCCGGCTCCCGGCACCCCGCCGGAGCCCGATGGTCCGGGCGGCGCCGCGAGCGCCGAGCCGGCCGCGGCACCCGTCCACCTCCTCCCCCCGGCCGCCCAGGCCGCGGCGACGGTGGCCCGGCAGGCGGAGGAGGCGGCCGTCGGCGTCCCCGGCGCCCAGCTGCGCGAGGTGGCCGTCGCCGACGTCGTCCCCAACCCGCGGCAGCCCCGCCAGGTCTTCGACGACGAGGCGCTCGAGGAGCTCACCCACTCGGTCCGCGAGTTCGGCCTGCTGCAGCCCATCGTCGTCCGGGAGAGGGCCGACGGCGGCTACGAGCTCATCATGGGCGAGCGTCGGCTGCGCGCCGCCCGGGCGGCCGAGCTGGAGAGCGTGCCGGCGATCATCCGGGACACCACCGACGACGCCCTGCTGCGGGACGCACTGCTGGAGAACATCCACCGGGTCCAGCTCAACCCGCTCGAGGAGGCCGCCGCCTACCAGCAGCTGCTCGAGGAGTTCGGCGCCACCCACGAGGAGCTCGCCCAGCGGATCGGGCGCAGCCGCTCGCAGGTCACCAACACCATCCGGCTGCTCAAGCTGCCGGTGAAGGTGCAGACCCGGGTGGCCGCCGGGGTCATCTCGGCCGGGCACGCCCGGGCCCTGCTCGGGCTGCCGGACGCCGAGGCGCAGGACGCCCTCGCCACCCGGATCGTCGCCGAGGGGATGTCGGTGCGGGCCACCGAGGAGGCCGTCGCGCTGGCCGTCGCCGAGCAGCCGACCGCCAAGCGCCGGCCGCGGCGGTTCAACGCCCCGGGAGTGGAGGACCTCGCCGGCCGCCTCTCCGACGCCTTCGAGACCAAGGTGCGGATCCAGATCGGCCGGGCCAAGGGGCGCATCGTCGTCGAGTTCGGCTCGGTCGACGACCTCCAGCGGATCATCGGCCAGATGGCCCCCGACATCACCGGGCGGAACCCGGAGGACTGACCGCCTCCCTCTCACGACACGAGGCCCATTTCCGTCACTGCGGAAATGGGCCTCGTGTCGTCCGGTACCGGCACCTGCCTCCGAAGAGGAAGCCATCCCCGTGTCACGGGCCGTCTGACGGGGGCATGGCTTGCTTCGTCCGCGTGGTGCCGCGGGACGGCGCTCAGCGAGCCGTGGCGGCCCGCCGGGTGAGAAGCCGGGCCAGGACGTCGCCCAGCGAGTAGCCGGCCGCCTCGAGCGCCATCGGGTACATCGAGGTCTCCGTCAGCCCCGGGGAGACGTTGACCTCGAGGAAGTGGACCTCGCCGTCCGGGCTGACGATGGCGTCGGTGCGGGACAGGTCGGCCAGCCCGAGCACCCGGTGCACCTCCACGGCGAGCGCCGCGGCCCGCGCCGCGACGTCGTCGGGCACCCGTGCCGGGGCGTGGTACTCGGTGAGGCCCGGGGTGTACCGCGCGGTGTAGTCGAAGACGCCGGACTCCGGCGTGATCTCCACGGCCGGCAGGGCCTGCGGCCCGTCCCCCAGGTCCACCACACCGAGGGCGAGCTCTACGCCGTCCACGAAGCGCTCCACGAGCACGGTGTCGCCGTAGGCGAAGCAGCTGACCATCGCCGCGGGGAGGTCCTCGACGCGGGCGACCTTCTGCGCGCCGAGCGCGGAGCCGCCCGAGGCGGGCTTGACCATGAGCGGCAGGCCGAGCCGGGCGACGATGAGGTCCAGGACCGCGCCGGCGCCGAGCTCCCGGAAGGTGCTGTGCGGCAGTGCCACCCAGTCGGGGGTGGTGAGGCCGGCGGAGCGGACGACGCCCTTCGCGGCGGGCTTGTCCCAGGCCAGCCGGCAGGCCGCGGCCGGGGAGCCCACGTAGGGGACGTCGGCGAGGTCGAGCACCGCCCGCAGCGACCCGTCCTCCCCCGTCGCCCCGTGCAGCGCGATGAACACCGCGTCGGCGGGGGCGGCGGCCAGCCCGGGCAGCAGGTCGGCGTCGGCGTCGCGCAGCTCGGCGTCCAAGCCGACCCGGTTGAGCTCCTCCCAGACCTGCGTGCCCGAGGACAGGCTGACCTCCCGCTCGAAGGCCAGGCCGCCGGCGAGGACGACCGCCCGCAGCGGGTCGCTGCGACCGGGCGGCTCGGCGGCCGCCCGGGGCGCGGGCGCGGCCGGCGTCGCCACCGGTGTCTCGGCGGGTGCGGCGGCAGGTGTGGTGGCGGACTCGCTCATCCCCGGTCCCCGTAACGGTCGCTGTTGGCGGGCCCCACGAACGGGTCCACGCCCGGCACCTGGCTGCCCCCGCGGACGGCCCGGAAGCTGCCGGTGTCGACGCCGTCGAAGGTGGCGTGCAGCTCCAGCTCGGCCTCGATGACCCGGGCGAGCCGGCGCACGCCCTCGCGGATCTGCTCGGGCTCCGGGTAGCAGTAGGACAGCCGCATGTACTCGCGGCCCGAGCCGTCGGCGTAGAAGCCGATGCCCGGGACGTAGGCGACGTGCGCGTTGACCGCCCGCGGCTGCATGAGCTTGGCGTCCAGGCCGTGCGGCAGCTTGAGCCACACGTAGAAGCCGCCGTCCGGGTGGGTCCAGGTGGTGCCGGCCGGCATCAGCGCCCCGAGCGACTCCAGCGTGGCGTCGCGGCGCTCGCGGTAGAGCTCGGTGAACAGCTTGATCTGCTCGCGCCAGGGCTGGGTGTCCAGGTAGCGCGCCACGGCGTACTGGGTCAGCGAGGGCGGGCAGAGCACCTGCGCCTCGGTGGCCAGCACCAGCTTCTCGCGCACCGCGAGGGGGGCGAGCACCCAGCCGACCCGCAGGCCCGGCGAGAAGGTCTTGGAGAACGAGCCGAGGTAGATGACCCGCTGGTCGTCGCGCGCCCGCAGCGCCCGCATCGGCTCGCGGTCGAAGCCGAGCAGGCCGTAGGGGTTGTCCTCGACGACCAGCAGGTCGTACCGGTCGGCGATCTCCATGACCGCCTGGCGGCGCGGCTCGGAGAGGGTGACGCCGGCCGGGTTGTGGAAGTTCGGCACGGTGTAGAGGAACTTGACGCGCTCACCGCCGGCGCGGCACTCGAGCAGCGCCTGCTCCAGCGCCTCGGGCACCAGGCCGTCGTCGTCCATGGTCACGTGCCGGACCCGGGCCTGGGCGGCCTCGAAGACGCCCAGCGCGCCCACGTAGGAGGGCCCCTCGGCGAGGATGACGTCGCCGGGGTCGCAGAACACCCGGGTGACCAGGTCCAGCCCCTGCTGGGAGCCGACGGTGACGACGACCTCGCTCGGCGAGGCGTCCGTGATGCCCTCCAGCGCCATGACGTCGCAGATGCGCTCCCGCAGCCGCGGGTCGCCCTGGCCCGAGCCGTACTGCAACGTCTGCGCACCCATGCCGGAGACCAGCTCCCCGATCATGGAGCCGACGGCGTCCAGCGGGAGCGCGGTGACCGCGGGCATGCCGCCGGCCAGCGAGACGACCTCGGGGCGGCTCACCACGGAGAACAGCGCCCGGATCTCCGAGCTCTTCATCCCGTGGGTGCGGGTTGCGTACCGGTCGGCCAGCGGGTCGAGCCGCGGGTGGCGCGGCGCCGGGTGCACACCGGGGCCCGGGGAGGTGCCGGGCGGGAGAGAGACCACCTGTCGAGTGTAGGGACGCCCTCGGCCGGCTCCGGCGGGGGACACGGGGGGACGGACCGGTCCGCCCCCACCCGTCACTCGAGCCCCGCCCACCCGCGGGACGGGCCGGGCGGGGCCGCTAGACCCGCGCGGGGAGGACGAACGTGCCCGTCGGCGGGTCGGCCTCGGCGGGCAGGAACAGCCGCTGCACGGCCGCCAGGACGGCGCTGGCCACCGTGCTGCGCAGCCGGGCGTCGAGCAGCAGCAGGCGGTCGACGGGGTGGCTGAGGTACCCGCAGTCGAGCCGCACGGCGGGCATCCGCGAGGCCCGCAGCATCTGCCACGTCTTGGCGTGCGAGCCCAGGTCGACCATCCCGGTGCGGGCCACGACCTCCCGGCGGAGCAGGTTCGCGAACTGCTCGCCCACCGTGGAGGACGCCCCCGACCCCGTGCCGTAGTAGAAGCTCGCCACCCCGCGGGCGTGCTGGGAGGGGTGCGCGTCGACGTGCAGGGAGAGGAAGAGGTCGGCCCGCGCGTCGTTGGCGAAGGCGGTGCGCTCCTCACCGCTCGGGTTCTGCGAGCGCCCACGGGTGAGGTAGACCGTGGCGCCCGCGGCCGCGAGCCGCCCCTCGATGCGGGAGGCGAGGTCGAGCACCAGGTCGGCCTCGGTGGTCTCGCCCGCGGTGTGGCCGGGGTCCGGCCCGCCGTGGCCGGGGTCGACGACGATGCGCCGTCCGATGAGGTGGGGGCCGCTCTCGACGAACACCGCGCTCTGCCGCAGCAGCTGCGGGCGGCCGCCGGTGACCTTGCGGCCCAGCTGGCGCAGCGCTCGGAACGTGGCCGGCCCGCACGTGCCGTCGGAGGTCAGCCCGTAGTCGCGCTGGAAGGCCCGCAGGCCCCGCTCGGTGTCGGCCCCGAACACCCCGTCGACCGGGCCGGCGTCGTAGCCGAGCTCGTGCAGGCGTTCCTGCAGCGAGGTGACGTCGTCCCCGCGGGTGGGGCGCTCGGGGTCGTGGTGCAGGAGGCGGTCGCCGAGGGACCACCGGGCCTCGGACAGCGCCCGGTAGGTCTCCTCCCCCACCAGGCCGTCCACGGTCAGCCCGCGGACCTGCTGGAAGTGGCGGACGGCGAGCTCGGTGGCCCGGTCGTACCCGGCCTGGTCGAGGTCCCCGGGGTCACCGGGCCCGGCGCCGTTGGCCGCCGGCAGGAGCTCCAGGGCCCGCAGGGCGGCCCGGACGTCGGCGACGGCGGGACCGCGGTCCCCGGGGCGCAGCGGGTGCATGCGGCTGTCGGTTCCCATCCCGGTCGATTGTGGTCCCCCCGAGGGGGTGTCGGCGCACCGGGGCGGCCCGGAACGCGGCAGGGCCTCCCCGGCGCGGGTGCCGGGGAGGCCCTGGAGGCGGCCCTTACAGGTAGTCGGCGAGGTCGGAGAGGATCGCGCCCTTCGGCTTGGCGCCGATGATGCTCTTGACCGGCTTGCCGCCCTGGAAGACGGTCATGGTCGGGATCGACATGACCTGGTAGTCGCGGGCGATCTGCGGGTTCTCGTCGATGTTGAGCTTGGCGACGGTGAGCTTGTCGGCGTGCTCGGCGGCGATCTCCTCGAGCACCGGGGCGACCATCTTGCACGGTCCGCACCACTCGGCCCAGAAGTCGACGAGCACGGGCTTCTCGCTGCCCAGCACGTCGTCGGCGAAGCTGGCGTCGGTGACCGTCTTGGTGTTGCCTGCCATGGTCTTCCTCTCGTGGTCGGGGTCCGCCGGGCACAACCAGCGGGGGCGGCCGGCTATGCCCGATGCCGGTGGTGCCCGGTCCGGCGCCTGCCGAACCGGGCACCCGGGGCGCGCTCGGGCACCGGGTCGCCGCTCGCCGGGGGGTCAGCGCCCGCCGGGTCTCAGCGCTCGCCGAAGGTCTCAGCGCTCGCCGAAGGTCTCGGCCAGCCAGCGCTCGGCGTCGATGGCCGCCGCGGCGCCGGTGCCGGCCGACGTGATCGCCTGCCGGTAGATGTGGTCGACGACGTCACCGCAGGCGAAGACGCCCTCGATGTTGGTGCGCGTCGTCGGGTGCTCGACCTGGATGTAGCCCTCGTCGTCCAGCTTCAGCTGGCCGGCGAACAGCTCGCTGCGGGGGTCGTGGCCGATGGCGACGAACATGCCGGCCACCGGGAGCGTCTCCGTGGCACCGGTGTCGACGTCGGTCAGCTCGACGCCGGCGACGGTCTCCTCGCCGAGGACGTCGCTGACGGTCCGGTTCAGCGCCCAGCGGATCTTCTCGTTGTCCTGGGCGCGCTTCTGCATGATCTTCGACGCGCGCAGCTCCGGACGCCGGTGCACGACCGTGACGCTCTTGGCGAAGCGGGTGAGGAAGGTGGCCTCCTCCATCGCCGAGTCACCGCCGCCGACCACGACGATGTCCTGGTCGCGGAAGAAGAAGCCGTCGCAGGTGGCGCAGGCCGAGACGCCGCGGCCGAGCAGGCGGGCCTCGTTGTCCAGGCCGAGGTACCGGTACTTGGACCCGGTCGCGACGATGACGGCGTGCGCCCGGTGCACCTCGTCGCCGACCTTGACGATCTTCGGCGTCGCGGTCAGGTCGACCTCGCTGACGTCGCGGGCGACCAGCTCGGCGCCGAAGCGCTCGGCCTGGGTGCGCATGTCCTCCATGAGCTGCGGGCCCTGGACGCCCTCGGGGAACCCGGGGAAGTTCTCGACCTCGGTCGTGGTCATGAGCGCCCCGCCGAACTGCGAGCCCTCGAACACGAGCGGGTGCAGGTTGGCGCGGGCGGCGTAGACGGCAGCGGTGTAGCCGGCCGGACCCGAGCCGATGATGATCAGATCGCGGACCCCGTCGTGCTCCGCGGGCGGGATCGCGGGCTCGGCGTGCTCGGCGGTCACCGCGGGGCCGGGAGTGGGCTGGTGGTCACTGGTCACAGGCGGCACAACGAGCATGGTAGGGGCGCCATTCCCCGGCCCCGGGGCCGCGCCGCCGCCCGGTGCCCCTGCCCCGGGGCCGCTTCCTCGGCCCCGGGGAGGGTCTGCCGGTCAGCCGGCCCGGGTGACGGTCACCTCCGCGAGATCGCCCTCGAACCCACCCTCGGCCGGCGCGAGCGAGGTGATCCACACCAGCACGTAGCGGGCGTCCACCGGCTCCTCGAAGGCCAGCTCGGTGGTGCCGTCGACGGTGCCGGCGGCGACGGTGGTGTACCCCTCGAGGTCCGGGGTGTCCGCGGTCCCGGCCCGGACCTCCACGGCGATCCCCGGCGTCGTGGTGGCCACCGAGACACCGGAGAGGGGCTGCGCGCTGCCCAGGTCGTACCGGACGCCGACCCCCGGCTTGAGGTTGCCGAACGCGGCCGAGCCCCGGTAGGTGACCGTCGACCAGGCGGTGGCCGGGTCGCCGTCGTGGGAGAGACCGACCGCGTCGTCGTTCTCCGGATCCCCGTCGCCGAAGGGGTTGAACACCGCGGACCCGGCGACGGCGGCCGGCCCGCCCGCCGGCGGGGCCGCCGGCTCGGGCTCCTCGGCCGGGGCGCTGCTGGCCGGCGGGGAGGTGGCCGCGCCGTCGGCCTCCTCGACGGAGCCGGCGACCGACAGCACGTTGGTGCCGACCCACCACGCCAGCGCGATGACGACGGCGAGGGCCAGCAGCGGGAGGCCGATGACGAGCGCCCGGCGGCGGTTCGCGGGCACCGAGCCGGTCCCCTGCGCCTCGTCCGCCCAGCGGTCGTCGTCCTCCCACCGCTCGTCGTCCCAGCGGTCGTCCTCCCACCGCTCGTCGTCCTCGGCGCCGAACCCGTCGCCGAGGGGCAGCAGGTCCTCCTCGGCGTCCCGGCGTCCGGGGGCTGCCGGCGGTGCGGGCAGCCGCGAGCCGTGCGCGGCCAGGGTCGGGGCCGGGTCGTCGTCCTCGGGCGCGAGGAGGAGGACGCCGTCGTCCCGCGCGTCGTCGCCGTCGTCGGCCCGGCCGGCGGCGTCGCGCCGGTCCCGCAGCCGCCGGAGCCACCCGCTGTCGCTCTCGTCGGCACCGCGGGCGGTGTCGGCGACGGGCCGGCGGGGGCGCTCGGCGAGCAGGGCGGCCATGGCGGCGACGCTGGACAGGCTGCCCGGCTCGGTGGACCGGGCCCGGCGGACGAGGGCGGCCAGGTCCGGGGAGAGGCCGGCGGCACGGCCGGGGGCGCCCGCGGTGAGGCAGCGCTCGACCAGCTCGCCCAGCGCGGCGATGTCGCCCTGCATGGTGCCGGTGACGGCCGGGACCGCGCGCAGGCCCACCAGCCCGTTGGGCCGCAGGACGACGGCCTCGGGGGTCAGCCCGCCGACGGCCAGGCCGACGCGGTGCGCCTCCGCGACGCCCTCGGCCAGCCGGCGCAGCACGGTCCGCGCCTCGGCCTCGGGCATCGGCCCGTCGGCCAGCCGGTCGGCGAGCGTGCGCCCCTCGATCCACTCGTTGACGACGTAGGCCGCGCCGCCCGGGCCGTCGTGGCCCTCGGCGGCGTCGTAGACCATCGCCAGGGTGGGGGTGGCCAGCCCGCCGGCGGTGAGCGCACGGGTGATCCACTCCCGGGCGGCGCGGCCGCCGGGGGTGTGCACGCGGATGGCGACGTCGCGGTTGAGGACCCGGTCGCGGGCGCGCCAGGCGTGGACGACGCCGGTCGCCGTGGTCTCGGGCGGACCCACCTCGTCGAGCGGACGGTAGCGGTCCGGGAGGCCGGTGATCGTGGACGTCATCGGCGTGGCCGGCCCCCTGTTCGCTGCTCACCAGGGCCGGGGTGCCCCGGCCCTGGCGCCGCCCGCCCGCTCACCGACGACCCAGCCGGGCCCTGACCCGAGCCAGGGGTTCCCGGACCTCGGGCACCCGGGCGAGCACGATCCCGACGAGGGAGGCGACACCGACGACCACGGTACCGACGAGGAGGGTCCCGAGCGAGCCTGTGACCGAGGTCCCGAAGGCGTCCTCGGTCACCTCGACGGCGATCCACCCGAGCAGGGCCGCGACCAGTGACACCGCCGCCACGCGCAGCACCTGACCCGCCGCCTCGCCGGTGCGCAGCGCGCCCAGCCGGCGCCGCAGCGCCAGGTTGCCGAGGACCCACCCGGCGACGTAGGTGAGGCTGGTGACCAGCATCAGGCCCGCGACGACGCCGTCGGGCGGGACCACCGCCGGGACGGCGAACAGCAGCGGGACCCGGACGCCGACCATGCCGACCTGGATGAGGGTGGGCGTGCGCGCGTCCTTCATCGCGTAGAACACCCGCAGCTGCAGCAGGGTGACCGCCATCGGGAGCAGGCCGAAGGCGCCGATGGCCAGCGCGACACCGATCGCCCGGGCCTCCTCCACGCTGGTGTTGCCCCGGGCGAAGGCCACCACCGCCAGCGCCGGGCCGACGACGGTCAGCGCCGCGGTGACCGGCAGCAGACCGAGCGCCGAGAGCCGGGTGCCGAGGGAGAGGTCCTGGGCCACGCCCGGCACGTCGGCGCGGGCGGCGGCGCGGCTCATCCGCGGCAGCAGGGCGGTGAGCAGCGCGACGCCGATGATCCCGTAGGGCATGTGGAACAGCAGGCTGGCGATGGCGAACGCGCTGGACCCCAGGCCGCCGTCCCGGTTGGCCTGGTTGGCGATGCGGGTGGCCACCACGACGCCGATCTGGCTGACCGCCACGTAGCCGATCACCCACAGCCCCAGCGAGCCGGCCTCGCGCAGGCCGGTCTGCCGCAGGCTCCAGCGGGGGCGCAGCGGCACGCCGACCCGGGGCAGCAGGGGCAGCAGGACCAGCGCCTGCAGGGCGATGCCGAGGGCGGTGCCGATGCCCAGCAGCCAGACCTGGGTGGGCGTGATCGTCGCCGGGGAGAGCTCCCCCGGACCGCTGGCGGCGATGAACAGCCCACCGGTGGCGATGACCACGACGTTGTTGAGCACCGGCGCCCAGGCCGGCGGGCCGAAGACCCCGCGGGCGTTGAGCACCGCCTGCGCCAGCGCGCCGACCCCGTAGAAGAGGATCTCGACCAGGAGGATGCGGGCCAGCCAGTTGGCCAGCCGCACCTGGTCCGGGTCCCCGGAGATGCCGTAGAGCGAGGTCAGCAGCGGGGCAGCGGCGATCGCCAGCCCGGTGACCACCACCAGGCCGCTGAGGGCGACGGTGGCCAGCCGCTGGGCGTAGCGGACGCCGCCGTCGGCGTCGCGTTCCTGCGCGTGCACGAGCAGCGGGACGACGACCGACGTCAGCACGCCGCCCAGCAGCAGCTCGTAGACGATGTTCGGGAGGGTGTTGGCCGTGTTGTAGGCGTCGTTGACCAGGCCGACGCCCAGGGCCGCGGCCAGGACCATGGTGCGCAGCAGCCCGGTGACCCGCGAGACGAGGGTGGCCACGGCCATGGTGCCGGCCGCCCGCAGGATCCCCCCGCTCGCGCCGGGGGTGCCCTCCCGGGCCTCGGCCTCCTCGTCGCTCTCGTAGACCCGCCGGGGCACCGCCGGCAGCACGGGGATGAGCTGGGTGTCGTCGGGGCCCGGGACGAAGCGGGCCGGCCGGCGCGGCGGCGGGGGCGGCGGCAGCGGGCGGGCCCGCGCGACCGGCGGCGGCACCGGCGGCAGCGGCCGCGGCGCGGGTGCGGCCAGCCCCGCGGCGGTGCCCGGCCCGGGGGTCGCCGGCGCCTGGGGGTAGGGCGGCGGGGGCAGCGGGGTCCCGCGACCCGAGCGCACCGACCCACCGGCGGACGCCGGCCCGGCGGCGGGCCCCGGGGAGCGCCGGGGCCCTGCGGCGCGCGGGGGTTCCGCGGCGCGCTGGGGCCCGGTGGGCGGCGGGACGGGGGGCAGCGGCCGGGCGCGCTGCCGGACGGCGTCGGCGTGCCCGGGGGGGCCGCCGTCCTCCGGCGGGTCCTCGGGCGGGCGCTCGTCGGGCGGCCGGTCCTCGAGCCGCCGGTCACCGGCCGGCCGGCTCACACCGGGCTCCGGGTGGGCGGCAGCGGGACGGCGTCGTCCGCGGTCTCCGGCGTCCCCCGCCGCCGGCTCAGCAGGAAGCGCACCAGGCGGCGCAGGAAGAGCAGCCCGAGCAGCGCCGCGGCGCCGATGGTGATGGCCAGCGAGATCGAGCCGTAGGCGGTGCTCTTCACCTGCAGCTCGACCGGGTCGCCCAGCGGCACGCCGCCCGGGGTGGTGAGGGTCGCCACGACGCCGAACCGCCCGGACTGGCGGACCTGGGCGGGAACCTGCAGCGTGGTGCGCTGCTCGGGCGCGAGGACCTGCGGGCCGATGTCCTCCACGGTCAGCGCGGCGTTGCCGCGGGCGCGCACCTCCAGGAGCACGCGGACGGCGAAGGGCAGGTCGTTCTGCACGGTGAGCACCAGCGGGGCCTCGCTGGAGGCCAGGCTGTAGCTGCCCTCGGCCGGCGCCAGCAGGGTGACCTGCTCGCGCAGGGCCTCCAGCGTGGCACGGGTGTCCGCGGCCGCGACGCGGAAGCCGTCGGGCTCGTCCCGCCAGGCCGCCGAGGCGGCGCGGGCGATCGCCTCGTCGTAGACGGCGAGCGCGGTGGCGGGGTCCTCGGCCGCGGCGCCGGCGAGGTCCTCCCGGACCGCCACGGCCGCGGCGAGGTCGGCCAGGCCGTCCAGGGGCAGGCCGCCCGGCTGCACCTGCGGCACCAGCTCGCCGGCCGCGGCCCGCGGCCCGTCGGTGAGCTGGCCGAGCGTGAGGGCCCGCAGCCACGGCTGCACCCCCGGGTCGGCGATCAGCGCGGCCGCGGTGGCCGGGTCGACGTCGAGCGCGCGCGGCGGCGCGACGAGGACGGTCTGCCCGGCGGTGCCGCCCGGCGCGGGAGCGAGGGTCAGCAGCGCCAGCTCGGCGAGGAAGCGCTGCCCGCCCTCGGCGAGCCCCCCGCCGTCCCGGGTCGGCAGCGGGCCCAGGCGCGGGTCGGACACCAGCACCGGGACCTCGCCGTCGGCGCCCGGGACCGCGGCGCGGGCGGCGGCCCCCTCGCCGGTGAGGCCGAGCGCGGCCGTCCCGTCGTCGAGCGCGCCGGCCGCGACGACCACGCCGGAGGTGCCCCCGGCGCGCAGCGTGGTCAGCGTGTCGGCGGCCAGCGTGCCCCCGACCGCCCAGGCGAGGTCGGTCCGCGGCTCGACGTCGAGGGCCTCGCGCAGCACGTCGGAGCCGACGCCGGCGACCGGCGGCCGCTCGCCGTCCGGCGCGCCGCTCGGGTCCGCCGTTCCGCCGGCCGTGCCCGCGTCGGTGCCGGCGGTGCCGGCGGTGCCGGGCAGGCTGCGGGTGACCACCTGGGACAGGCCGGCGGCGGTGAGCGAGTCGGCGTCGACGTCGCCGTAGGGCAGGGCGAGGACGTCGTGCTCGGCGGCGACGGCGCGCAACCGGTCCAGGTACTCCCCGGCCTCCTCCGTCCCCTGGCCGGCGTCCTCCCGGCCGGCCACGTCGTAGGGGCCCGCGGCCATGAGCTCGAGCTCCTCGACCAGCGCGGGGTCCACGGCCAGGGTCACCCGCGCGACCGGGGCCGGCTCGGCGCCCACGGCGGCGGCCTCCGGGATGCGCTCCACGGCGGCCAGCGCGCGGTCCAGCCGGCCCCCGGGGGACACCGCGTCGGCCAGGCCGTCGTCGACGAACCGCCCGGCGGCGTCGCGGTGGGTCCGCTCGGTCAGCGGCCACAACCACGCCACGCCGGTGGGGGCGGCCGGCTGGGCAGGTGGCTGCACCAGCCAGGTGGTCAGCTCGCCCACCCGCCGCCGCTCGCCGTCCTCGTCCACGCCGTTGAGGTTGACGACCAGGGGGTAGACGCCGTCGGCGGCGATCCCGAGCTCCTCGGCGGTGGTGGTCAGGCTGAAGCTCGTCGAGTCCCCGGGCGCCAGCTCGCCGGGCAGGTCGGTGAAGGCGGTGGCCGCGGCCGTGGCCGGGTCGGGGTCGGTATCCGTGGCGACGAGCGCGGCCCGGCTGGTCAGCTGCTCGCCGCGCTGCAGCCGGACGTCGAGGTCGGTGACCGTCTCGTCCCCGCCGTTGGTGATCGTCCCGGCCACGGTGACGGGCACCCCGGGGGTGACGGTGCGCGGCTCCAGGCGGGTCAGGTCGACCGCCACCGGCCGGTCGGGGTCGCTGGCGTCGTCGGGTGCCACCGAGCCCGGCGCGGCGGCCGCGGGCGGGCCGAGCAGGGTCACCGGGAGCGCGAGCACCGCCGCGGTCAGCGCGGCCAGCGGGCGGCGGGCAGGTCGCGGGGCGTCCGCCGTCCGCCGGGCGCCGGCGGTGCCGGGGGAGCGCTCCTGCGAGGACCTGGTGCCCCCGGTCACGCGCTGTCGGCGAGGAGGGCGGGGGCCCGCTCGACCAGTGCCCGCTCGTCGGCGTAGGCCAGCCGGGCGCTGAGCTCCTCGAGGGGGACCCAGGCGACCTCGGTGACCTCGATGTCGGCGTCGGACAGGGCTCCTCCGATGGCGCGCAGCAGGAAGTGGTGCACCGTCTTGTGCACGCGGCGGCCGTCCGCCACGAACCAGAAGTCGATGATGCCCAGCGGGGCGACCACCTCGCCGATGATCCCCGTCTCCTCCGCGACCTCGCGGACGGCGGTGTCCTCGGGGGTCTCCCCCTCCTCGATGTGGCCCTTGGGAAGGGACCACAGGAGCCGGCCCCGGCGGTCGGTCCGGCCGATGAGGGCCGCCCGCGGCCCGGTCACACCGTCGTCGGCCACCACCAGGCCCCCGGCGGAGGTCTCGTCGACCCGGCGCAACCGGCGGCCGGGGCGCCCTCGCCCGCCCGTCCCAGCCATGCGAGGAGGGTAGCGCGACCGGCGCCACTACCCTGGATCGTCGTGTCCGGACAGCCGCAGAGTCCTCCCCCGGCCCGCGCCGGGTCGCCCGCCGACGAGGCGCCGGCTGCCACTGCCGTGCCGTCGTCGGCCACCGCGCCCTCCGCGGCCGCGGCGCCCTCCCCGGCAGCCGTGCCCCCCGCCGAGGCCGTGCCCCCCGCCGTGCAGGAGACGGTGCGGCAGCTCGTCGACCTCTCCCCCGTGCTCACCCGGCTGGGGAAGCGCTTCGCCGAGGCCGGCTTCGAGGCGCACCTGGTCGGCGGGTCGGTGCGCGACGCCCTGCTCGCGGCCGGGTCGGCGGGGCAGGCGGTCCCCGGCGACCTCGACGTCACCACCGACGCCCGGCCGACCGAGGTCCTGCGCCTGCTGCGCGGCCTGGCCAGTTCCACGTGGAACACCGGTATCGCCTTCGGCACCGTGGGTGCCGAGGTGGACGGCGTCCGGCTGGAGATCACCACCTTCCGTGCCGACCGGTACGACCGGGAGTCGCGCAACCCCGAGGTGGCCTGGGGTGACTCGCTCGTCGACGACCTCGCCCGCCGGGACTTCACGGTCAACGCCATGGCGGTGTCCCTGGGGCCCGACCGGACGGTGACCGACCCCTACGGCGGCCTGGGTGACCTGCTGGCACGGCGGCTGCGGACCCCCGGGGCCGCGACCGCGTCCTTCGCCGACGACCCGCTGCGGATGCTGCGCGCCGTCCGGTTCGTCGCCCAGCTCGGGCTGACGCCGTCCGACGCGGTGGTCGAGGCGATGACGTCGATGTCGGGCGAGCTGGCGCGGATCACCCCTGAGCGGGTGCAGACCGAGCTGACCAAGACGCTGCTGCAGGACTCCCCCCGCGCGGCGCTGGAGCTGTTCGTCGCGACCGGCCTGGCCGACGTCGTCCTGCCGGAGCTGTCCGCGCTGCGGATGGAGATCGACGAGCACCACCAGCACAAGGACGTCTACGCGCACTCCCTGACCGTGCTCGACCAGGCGATCGCCCTGGAGCGGGCCGACCCGGAGCACGGGTCCCCCGACCTGGTGCTGCGGCTGGCCGCGCTGCTGCACGACGTCGGCAAGCCGGCCACCCGCCGGCACGAGCCGCGCGGCCGGGTCTCGTTCCACCACCACGAGGTGGTCGGCGCCAAGCTGGTGCGCAAGCGGCTGGCCGCACTGCGCTACCCCAAGGACGTCGTCGAGGCCGTCGCCCGGCTGACGTTCCTGCACCTGCGCTTCCACGGCTACGGCCGGGGCGAGTGGACCGACTCGGCGGTGCGCCGCTACGTCACCGACGCCGGCGACCTGCTGCCGCGGCTGCACAAGCTGGTGCGCTCGGACTGCACGACCCGCAACCGGCGGCGCGCGGCGGCCCTGGCGGCGACCTACGACTCGCTGGAGCGGCGGATCGCGGAGCTGGCGGAGCAGGAGGACCTCGCCCGCGTGCGCCCGGACCTCGACGGCAACCGGATCATGGAGGTCCTGGGCATCCCGCCGGGGCGCGAGGTCGGCGAGGCCTGGCGGTTCCTCAAGGACCTGCGGCTGGAGCGCGGGCCGCTGGACCCCGACGAGGCCGAGGCCGAGCTGCGCGCCTGGTGGTCCCGCCGCCACTGAACGGATGCGGAGTGCTGCGTGCGAGGTTTTCCCGCATGCGGCACTCCGCTGTGGACGGCGGGCGCGGGTGAGCGAGTGGTCCGCCACCCTCTCGCGGGTGCGACTGCCTCCCATCGACCACCTCGGCCAGCCGGTCGCCCCTCGGCGGCTCCTGCTCGAGGCAGGCCTCAGTCACCACCGGTTGCGGACGGCGGTGGAGTCCGGGCGCTGGCAGGAACCGCTCCCCGGCGTGCTGGTCAGCCACTCGGGACCCCTGACCCTGCGGCAGCGCTGGCAGGCCGCGCTCTGCTACGCGGGGGCCGACGCCGTCCTCTCCCACCGCAGCGCACTGCTGGCCTGGGGCGCCCGGGTGGACGAGGCCAGGCGGGCGTCCCGGGTGGCCGGCGTGAGAGGTCGCTACGCGGCCCCGAGCGGAGGCGGGCTCGTGGAGATCACCGTCCCCCACGGCCGGCACCTGCTCTCACGGGCCTTCGTCGTCGTGCACCAGAGCCGGCGGCCGGTACCTCCCGGCTGGGTCGTCGACCGGCTTGCCGTGGCACCACCGGCACGCGCGGCGGTGGACGTCGCCGTGACGGCCGGGCGCCGTGCCGACGTCGACCACGTCGTCGCGGACGTCCTGCAGCGGGAGCTGTGCACGGTCGGCGACCTGGAGATCGAGGTGGCAGCTCTGGGCAGGCGGTCCACCCCGTGGCTGCGGCAGGCGGTCGCCGATGCCGGACGCGGGATGCGGTCGGTGGGCGAGGCGGACCTCCGGCGGGCTGTGCTCGCTGCCGGCCTCCCGGAGCCGGAGTGGGGCGCAGTCGTCGAGACCCCGCGGGGGACCTTCTTCGTGGACGCGCTGTGGCGGCGTCGCAGGGTCGCGGCGGAGGCCGACGGGGCCGCCTTCCACCTCTCTGCCGCCGACTGGGGCGGTGACCTGCTCCGGCAGAACGCGCTCCACTCGGTGGGTCTGGTCCTCTTCCGCTTCCCGGTGCGCCGGCTGCGCGCGGAGCCGCTGGCCTGCGGTCTGGAGCTCGCCCCGCACGTCGAGGAGGGGTGAGCGGAGTGCCTCGTGCGAGGTTCTCTCGCACGGGGCACTCCGCTACCGGGGCGCGGCACCGTGCTCAGCGGCGGAGGGCCGCCGCGGCCGCGGTGAGGAGGTACAGCGCGCCGACCGCGAGCAGCACCGGGGGCGAGGCCCCCGCGGGCGGGAGCACGGCCGCTCCCAGGCCCAGCGCGGCCACGTAGGCGACGTTGACCAGGGTGTCGTAGACGGAGAACACCCGGCCGCGGACGTCGTCGTCCACCACCTCCTGCAGCGTGGTGTCGACGCAGACCTTCACCCCCTGGCCGAGGAAGCCCAGCACCAGCGCCGCGAGCACCACCCCGGTCGGCCGCGCCGGCAACCCGAGGACGACGACCAGCACGCCCCCGCCCGCGAGCAGGCCCGCGACCCAGCGCGACCGGCCCCAGCGCCGGACGGCCGCCGGTGTCACCGCCGCCGCGGCCACGGTCCCCACGGCCCCGGCGGCGACGGTCACCCCGAGACCGGGAAGCCCCCCGGGCACCGGGCCCTCGCCGCCCGGGGTGGCGCGGAACAGCAGGAGCGTCATCAGGGTCACCAGCCCGAAGCAGAGCCGGTGCACGGTGATGACGCCGAGCGCGGCCCGCGCCGGGGGCCGGGACCACGCGTGCCGCGCGCCGGCGACCATCCCGTGCACCACGTCGCGCATCTCGCCGGCCGCCGACCGGGCACCGGCGTCGGGGCCGAGGTAGGGGCGCGGGAAGCCGGCCGCGGCGGCCGCGGAGGCCAGGTAGGGGACCGTCGCCGCCAGCGCCACCAGCGCGTAGCCGGCGTCCCCGGCGCCGAGGAGGGGCAGGGCGGCCACCGCGGCCGCACCGCCGGCGACGGTCGCCACGCCCCCGGCCGTGGTCGACAGCGCGTTGGCCGACACCAGCGACGGCTGCTCCACCGTGTGCGGCAGCGCGGCCGACAGCGCCGCGAGCACGAAGCGGTTGGCCGAGAAGACCGCCAGCCCGGCGAGCAGGAACGCCGGCCCGGCCACCCCGGCGGCGACGAGGGCGGCCAGGACGGCGACCAGGGCCGCGCGCACCGGCCCCGCCCACAGCAGCACCTGCCGCCGGCTCCAGCGGTCCAGCCACACGCCGGCGAACGGGCCGACCACCGAGTACGGCAGCAGCAGCACCGCGAAGCCGGCCGCGACGTCGACGGGGTCGGCGGCCCGCTGCGGGTTGAACAGCACCGTCCCGGCGAGCGCCGCCTGCAGGACGCCGTCCCCCGCCTGGGCCAGCAGCCGGGTGGCCAGCAGCCGCCGGAAGTCCGCCCGCGGCAGCAGGTGCCGCGCGGACGCCCCGGCCTGCCGCACGCCGCTCACCCTACGGCCGCCGGGGACGCGGCCGTGACGTTCGGGACGGAGGCGTCCGGAGCCTCCCCCGGGCCGCCGGGTGGGGCACACTGGACGGCGATGACTCCCCCGTCCGCGCCCGACCCCGACAGCGGCCCGCCGGCCCGTCCCGCGACCGGCAGGCGGCGGCCCGACGCCGCCCCCGCCGTCTCGATCGGCTCGGTCGCGGACGTGCGACCGGGGTCGCTGCTGGTGGCGATGCCCTCGCTGACCGACCCGACCTTCGCCGGCGCCGTGGTGTACGTGCTCGACCACAACGACAGCGGCACGCTCGGCGTGGTCCTCGGCCGGCCCAGCGGCGTGGAGATCCGCGACGTGCTGCCCGGCTGGTGCGACCTGGCGGTGCCGCCCGGGGTCTTCCACGTCGGCGGCCCGTGCGAGACCGACACCGCCCTGTGCCTCGCCGTCTCCCCCGCCGCCGCCGCGCTCGGCGACCGGGGGCTGCGACGGGTGGCCGGCGACGTCTACCTCGTCGACCTCGACACCGACCCCGAGGAGCTCGACGGCGAGGTCAGCGGGCTGCGGGTCTTCGCCGGCTACGCCGGCTGGTCGCCCGGCCAGCTGGCCGGCGAGGTCGCCGAGGGGGCGTGGGCCTGCGTCCCCGGGACGCCGGAGGACGTCGTCAGCGACCTCTCCGGCCCGCAGCTGTGGCGGCGGGTGCTCGCCCGCCAGACCGGCCTGCTGGCGGTGCTGTCGACCGCGCCGGCCGACCCGACCCTCAACTGACCCGGCCCACCCGATCCGGCCCACCCGATCCGGTGCGCTGAGACCGGTGCACTCGATCCGGCGCGTCGCGCGGCCAGGGGAGGCGCGCGGGGCCGATCTCTGGTAGGAAAGCGGTCGGAGGGGGCGGTCTGGGGAAGAGGCCGCCCCCTCCACCCATGTCCGGCTCCGGCCGGCGGGCCCCTCAGAGGCCGACGGTCGCCGCCACCTCCGGGTGTGCCGGGCCGTCCACCGTCTCCTCGTCCCGAGGCAGCGCGATCGTGCGCGGCCCGTGCTCGGAGAGGGTCACCGTGGCGTCGGTGCCGCCCACCGGCGCCACGAACTGCACGAGCAGGTCGCTGCTGCGGTCGACCGCCACGGTCCACCCCGACTCGGCGCCGTAGACGCTGGTCAGCTCCCCGTCGATCGAGCGGTCGCCCTGCCAGCGGTAGCCGCCGTCGAGGAAGGCCGCGGGGTCGTCGGCCTCCTCGGCGGACAGTCCCAGCACCACCCGCACCAGGACGTCGGTCAGCGGCGGGGCATCCCCCTCGGCGAGCGGTCGGCGCACGTAGGAGGCGGCGGGCAGGCCGGCGGCGGTCAGGGCGTCGGCCAGCCCGGGAACGTCGCCCAGCCAGACGTCGTCCGCCGTGAAGAAGACGGTGCGGGTCAGCTCGGGGCCGCCGTCGCCGGGGTCGGCGACGGCCTGCGCCCGCCCGGCCCGGCCGGCGAGGTCCACCTCGCCGGTGAGGGTCAGCACGCCGTCCGAGCCGTAGGGCGCGCTGGCGACGAACGCCGCCCCGCCCTGCTCGGCGTTGCGGCTGAGCAGGCCGCCGAGGACGCCGGCCTCGTCGGCGGTGACCTGGTCACCCACCGGGCGCTGCACGTCGCCCCCGCAGCCGGCGAGCAGCCCCGGGCCCGCCAGGCCGAGGGCCAGCACGCCGGCGGCGAGGGGACGGCGGCGCGGGGCGGGCATGGCGGCCAGCGTAGGCAGCCGCCCGGCCGGGCGCGGTGGCCCGACACGCGACCGGGCCCGCCCCCCGCAGGGGACGGGCCCGGTGAACCGCCTGCGCCGCCGGAGCGGCCCCGTCCCGAGGCTCACCCCGAGCCTGCGAGGGGTGAGGAGGACGAGTCCTTTCAGCGCTCGACGTCCCCGCGGATGAAGGCCTCGACCGCGTCGCGGGCCTCCGAGTCCGAGTACTGCACCGGCGGGCTCTTCATGAAGTAGGACGACGCGGACAGGATCGGACCGCCGATCCCGCGGTCCTTGGCGATCTTCGCCGCGCGGACGGCGTCGATGATGATCCCCGCGGAGTTCGGGGAGTCCCACACCTCGAGCTTGTACTCCAGGTTCAGCGGGACGTCGCCGAACGCGCGGCCCTCGAGCCGGACGTAGGCCCACTTGCGGTCCGACAGCCACGGCACGTGGTCCGACGGGCCGATGTGCACGTTGCCCTGGCCCATGTCGCGGTCGACCTGGCTGGTGACGGCCTGGGTCTTGGAGATCTTCTTCGACTCCAGGCGCTCGCGCTCGAGCATGTTCTTGAAGTCCATGTTGCCGCCGACGTTGAGCTGCATCGTGCGGTCGAGCTGCACGCCGCGGTCCTCGAAGAGCTTGGCCAGCACCCGGTGGGTGATGGTCGCGCCCACCTGGGACTTGATGTCGTCGCCGACGATCGGGACGCCCGCGGCGGTGAACCTGTCGGCCCACTCCGGGGTGCCGGCGATGAAGACCGGCAGCGCGTTGACGAAGGCCACCCCGGCGTCCAGGGCGGCCTGGGCGTAGAACTCGGCGGCCTGCTGCGAGCCGACCGGCAGGTAGCAGACCAGGACGTCGGCGCCCGACTCGCGCAGCGCGGCGACCACGTCGACCGGCTGCTCGTCGGACTCCTCGATGGTCTCGCGGTAGTACCTGCCGAGCCCGTCGAGGGTGGTGCCCCGCTGGACGGGCACGCCCAGGGGCGGCACGTCGCAGATCTTGATCGTGTTGTTCTCGCTGGCGACGATCGCCTCGGAGAGGTCGCGGCCGACCTTCTTGGCGTCGACGTCGAAGGCGGCGACGAACTCGACGTCCGAGACGTGGTACTCGCCGAAGCGCACGTGCATGAGGCCCGGGACCGACGTCGTCTCGTCGGCGTCCCGGTAGTAGTGCACCCCCTGCACGAGCGAGGCGGCGCAGTTGCCGACGCCGACGATGGCGACCTTGACGGTTCCCATGCAGATCTCCTTGGTACGGACCGGTTCGCGGTCGGTGGGCGGTCGGACCGCGAACGGTCCGGGTGGTGGTGGACGGGGGCGGTGCTACCCCCGGGTGTCAGTCAGGACGGGGTCTGCCGGCCCCCTCGTCGGGGCCGGTCCCGGTCGGTCCGGCGCCGTCGTCTCGACGCCGGTCGTGGTCGGGTTGCTCGGTACGGGTGTGCTCGGTGCGGGCGGGGTCCGTGTCGACCAGCTCGCGGTCGATGAGCTCGGCCAGCCAGCGGACCTCGCGGTCCACCGAGTCCAGGCCGTGCCGCTGGAGCTCGAGGGTGTAGCGGTCGAGCCGCTCGCGGGTGCGGGCCAGCGAGGCCCGCAGCCCCTCCCGCTGCCGCTCGACGGTGCGGCGGCGGCCTTCGAGGATGCGCAGCCGCACGTCGGCGGCGGTGTGCCGGAAGAAGGCCAGGCGGACGCCGAACAGGCCGCCGTCGTCGTAGGCCTCCGGGCCGGACTGGCCGGCCAGCTCGTGGAAGCGCTCCTTGCCCTCCGCGGTGATCCGGTACACCACCTTGCCGCGCCGGCCGGTCAGCGGCGGGGCGTCGGCCGGCAGCAGGGCACCCGGTGCCGGCTCGTCGGTGGTGACGTACCCGGCGGCGTGCAGGCGCTTGAGCGCGGGGTAGAGCGACCCGTAGGAGATGCTCCGCAGCCCCCCGAGGACCTGGGCCAGCTGCTTGCGCAGCTCGTACCCGTGCATCGGGGACTGCTGCAGCAGTCCGAGGATGGCGAACTCCAGCACGTCGCCCCCCTCCGGTCCCCTGCGCCTCGATGTATCGGGACGATACATCGGCATCGGTCGGGCACTCCAACGGGAGGTGACCGGCAGGTGTCCCGCGGCGACCGCCGGGACGGCGCCCACGGTCGGCGAGGGGTCCCGGGGCAGGGGCCCGGTGCGTAGATTGGGTGCGTGCCCGGACGTCGATCCGTCGTGGACTACTCGCTGCAGCGGCGAGCGGTCCTGGCCGGCGTGTACGCCGGCCGCACCGGGGTCTCGGAGGTCTGCGACGCCAGCCCGTACCTGTCCCGCGCCGCCAAGTACCACGGGGAGCAGACCGACGTCGCCTGCCCGGTGTGCCGCCGGGAGCGGCTGACCCGGGTCAACTACGTCTACGGTGACGCCCTGGGCCCGGCGGCCGGTCAGGCCAAGACCCAGGCCGAGCTCGCGCGGATGGACGCCGCCCAGGAGGAGTTCACCGTCTACGCCGTCGAGGTGTGCCGCGGGTGCGGGTGGAACCACCTCGACTGCTCGTACGTCCTGGGTGCGGAGCCGGATCCGGCCCGCCAGCGCCGGCGAAGCCGCCGGCGGGTCGCGACGGAGTAGTCGCCGGGTCGCGACGGGGTGGTCGCCGCCCGGGAGCACGTGTTCTGAGTCACGGCGGGGAACAGGCCCTGCCGTGTTCACTGGTTGGGGCTGGTGGGGCGTCGCCCTGCGGCCGCTGCGCGGGTCTCCCGCGGTGCCACACCTGAAGACGCCACCCTGGGATGACCGACGTCCGTCGGCGTGTCCCCGTGTATCGAACCAGAGAGGGGCCCCTCGTGCCTCCCCACGACGAGACCTCACCGGTCGGCCCGCGCGGCGGCTCGGTCCGCCGGCCGCCGCCCGGGCGCACGGCCGGGAACGGCGGCGGCGGTGCCCGCGGCGGCGGCAGCGCCCGCCGCCCGCCGGCCGGGCGCGGTGCACGGACGACGGCGTCCCGGACCGGCGGGTCCCGCCCCGCCGGCTCCCGTCCCGCGGGCAAGCGCCCTGCGGGCAAGGCCAAGCCGAGGCGGCGCCGGGTGCTCAAGGCCGCGCTGGCCGCGCTCGTCGGCCTGTTCGTGCTGCTCGGGGTCTTCGTCGGCGTGGTGTACGCCACCACCGAGGTCCCCGACCCCGGCTCGGTGCAGAACGCGCAGACCACCGTCGTCTACTACGCCGACGGCACGACCGAGATGGCCCGGCTGGGTGCGGAGAACCGCACCAACGTCAGCCTGGACGAGGTCTCGGAGCCGGCGCGGCAGGCGATCCTGGCCGCGGAGAACCGGAACTTCTACAACGACCCCGGCATCTCGTTCACCGGCATCGTCCGGGCCGCGTGGAACAACCTCACCGGCGGCTCGACGCAGGGCGGCTCGACGATCACCCAGCAGTACGTCAAGAACGCCTTCCTGACCACCGACCAGACGTTCAGCCGCAAGTTCCAGGAGCTCTTCCTGGCCATCAAGCTGGACAACCAGTACTCGAAGGACGCGATCCTCGAGAACTACCTGAACACCATCTACTTCGGCCGCGGCGCCTACGGCATCGAGGCCGCCGCCAACACCTTCTTCGGCGTCCCGGCCAGCCAGCTGACCGCAGAGCAGGGTGCGGTGCTGGCCGTCCTGGTGCGCAGCCCCTCGACCTACGACCCGGAGGCCAACCCGGAGGGTGCGCAGGACCGCTGGGGGCTGGTCCTCGACGCGATGGTCGAGGAGGGCTGGCTGGAGCCCGCCGCCCGCGAGGCCGCCGGCTACCCGGCCGTGCTGCCCAAGACCGGCTCCTCGCTGGGCATCCCCTCCGGCCCGGAGGGCCTGGTCGTGCAGCGGGCGATCGGCGAGCTCGAGGCCAAGGGGTACACCGAGCAGCAGATCCGGGCCGGCGGCCTGCGGATCACCACCACGGTGGACAAGGCCGCGCAGGACGCCGCCATCGCCGCGGTCACCGACGTGACCGCCGGGGAGCCGGAGAACCTGCGGGAGGCCCTCGTCGCCATCGACCCGAGGACCGGCGCCGTCCGCGCGTACTACGGCGGGCCGAGCGGCACCGGCAACGACTACGCGCAGGCGCAGCGCCAGCCGGGGTCGTCGATGAAGCCCTACGTCCTGGCCACCGCGCTGGAGCAGGGCATCAGCGTCACCTCGCGCCGGGACGGCTCCTCGCCGCAGGAGTTCCCCGACCGCGAGGCGCCGGTGCGCAACTCCGGCGGCGTCTCCTGCGGGGCCTGCACCCTCGTCGAGGCCATGACCCGGTCGCTCAACACCACCTTCTACGGCCTGGCCTACGAGGTGGGCCCGCAGAACGTGCGGGAGACGGCACTGGCGGCCACCGACCTGCCCGAGACCTGGGCCGGCGGGCCGCTGGAGGGCAACACCACGCTGGCCAACGCCGACGGGGACACCGGCTCGGCCATCGGCATCGGCGAGTACGAGATGCGCCCGATCGACCAGGCCCACGGCTTCGCCACCTTCGCCGCCGGCGGGGTGGAGCGGGACCCGTTCTTCGTCTCCCGCGTGACCGACACCGAGGGCGCGGTGCTGCTCCAGTACGGCGGCGACCCCGGTGAGCAGGTCATGAGCGCCGACGTCGCCAACGACGTCACCTACGCCCTGAAGGACGTCGCCGGGTACTCGAAGCGGTCCCTCAGCGGCGGGCGCGAGGTCGCCAGCAAGACCGGGACCCAGGGCCTCAACAGCGAGGACAACTCCGACGCCTGGATGGTCGGCTACACCCCGTCGCTGTCGACGGCGGTGTGGATGGGCACCGACGGCCGGGAGCCGATCGTGAACTCCGGCGGGGCCATCGTGTACGGCTCCGGGCTGCCCGGCGCCATCTGGCAGCGGTTCATGGACACCGCGCTCCAGGGGACGCCGGAGGAGAACCTGCCCGACCGCCCGGCCATCCGCGGCGACAAGGGCGACCGCGGGGTGCCGGCTCCGGCGCCGGTGACCACGCGGGCGCCCGCGCCGACCACGACGCAGGCCCCCGCGCCGACGACGACCGAGGCCCCGGAGCCGCCGGCGCCGACCACCACGACGCCGCCGGCGCCGACCACCGCTCCCCCGTCGACGCAGCCGCCGCAGCCGCCGGTCCCGCCGGAGTCGCCGGATCCCGAGGAGCAGCAGGGCAGCCCGGGTCAGGAGCCCCCCGCCAACGGGGCGCCCCCCGTCGACCCGCAGCAGCAGGGCGGCTGACCGCTCCTCGGGCAGACTGGCGCGGGTGAGCCCGCACCGCCCGAGCGACCCCCTCCCGGACCCCCCGGCCGCACCGTCGGCCGGGGGGTCCGTGCCGTCCGGGGGACGGCCGCCGGGGGACGACGGCACGGAGCCGGACCGCGTCGTCCCGACCTGGACCGACCCGGTGGTCGCCCAGGCCAGCGAGGCGGTCGGTGGGCCGTGGGGCCGGCACGCGGTGACCGGCCGGGCACCGTTCTGGACCCCGCTGCGGGTCTGCCTGCTGTTCACCACCGCGGTCCTCGCCCTGGCCTGGGCCAAGCAGTCGCCCTGCGCGGACGGGAACTGGGCGGGGTCGGTGCAGTACACGCACCTGTGCTACTCCGACACCGTCCCGCTGTTCGGCCTGCACGGCCTGGACCGCGGCGAGCTGCCCTACCTCGACTCGGCCGTCGAGTACCCCGTGCTCACCGGGGCGTTCATGGTCGTGGCCGCCGCGCTCGGCCGGGTCTACGGGTCGCTGACCGACGCGACCGCGCTGCTGCCCGACGTCCCCCCGGTGCAGGCGTACTACGTGGCGACCTGCCTGCTGCTGTCGGTGTGCGCGCTGGTCACCACCCGGGCCGTGCTGGGCACCGCCGGCCGCCGGCCGTGGGACGCCGCGATGGTCGGGCTCTCGCCGGTGCTGTTCGTCCACGCGTTCACCAACTGGGACCTGTGGGCGGTCGCGCTGGCGTCGCTCGGGCTGTGGGCGTGGGCCCGCGAGCGGCCGGTCCTCGCCGGCGTCCTCCTGGGCCTGGGGGTGGCCGCCAAGCTCTACCCGGTGCTGCTGCTCGGGGCGCTGTTCCTGCTGTGCCTGCGGGCCGGGCGGCTGACCGCCTGGGCGCGGACCGCAGCCGCGGCGGCGCTGGCCTGGCTCGCGGTCGACGTCCCCGTGGCCGTGCTCGCCCCGGAGAACTGGTCGCGCTTCTTCCGGCTCAACAGCACCCGGCCCGCCGACCCCGACTCGCTGTGGAACATCGCGATCACCGCCAGCGGCGGCCGGCTGTTCGACGGGCCGCTGGCCGAGGGGCAGGCGCCGACGGTGCTCAACGCCGTCGTGGCGGTCAGCACGCTGGCGATGGTGACCGCGGTCGGCTGGCTGGTGCTGTCCGCACCGGTCCGGCCGCGGGTGGCCCAGGTGGCCTTCCTGCTCGTCGCCGGTTTCCTGCTGCTCAACAAGGTGTGGAGCCCGCAGTACTCGCTGTGGCTGCTGCCGCTGGCCGTGCTGGCCCGGCCGCGCTGGCGGTCGCTGCTGCTGTGGCAGGCCACCGAGGCGCTGCTGTGGGTGCCGCGGATGCTCTGGTACCTGGGCACGGACAACCGCGGGGTGGACGTCGAGTGGTTCTTCCTCGCGGTCACCCTGCGGGACGCCGCCGTCGTCGCGCTCGTGGTGCTGGTCGTGCGGGACGTGCTGCACCCCGACCGGGACGTCGTCCGCACCAGCTGGCCCGCCGTCGACGACCCCGCCGGGGGTGTCCTCGACCACGCCCCGGACCGGGTGGCCCGGCGCCGGCGGTCGGCCGCCCACGCGGGGTAGGAAGTCACGCGGGACAGCAAGCGATGCCCCCGTCCCGGGCTGCTGGACGCCGGCACTGCTCCCTCTCCCGCGGGTGGGCCGTCCCGCGGGTCAGTCGTCCCGCGGGTCAGGCGGACAGGGCCGCGCGGAGGAGGGCCACCTCCTCGGCGTGGGCGGCGCTGTCCCCCGGGGTCTCCAGCACCACCGGGCAGCCGGCGGCCCGCGCCACCTCGACGAGCAGCTCGGTCGGGATCTCCCCGCCGGCCAGCGGGGCGTGCCGGTCACGGCTGGAGCCGGCCGGGTCGCGGCTGTTGTTGAGGTGCACCAGGTCGATCCGCCCGGTGATCGCGCGGACGTCGTCCACCGCCGTGGCGAGGTCCCAGCCGGCCGCCCAGGCGTGGCAGGTGTCGAGCACGAACCCGGCACCGAACTCCCCCACGGCGTCCCACAACCGGGCGATCGCGTCGAGGTCGCGGGCCATGGCGTTGCCGCCGCCGGCGGTGTTCTCGATCCACAGCGGGACGGCGAAGCCCCCGCTCTCGGCCTGCCGGGCGAAGGTCTTGCGCCAGTTGTCCACCCCGGCCGCCGGGTCGTCCTTGGCGAGGACGTGCCCGCCGTGCACCACCATGCCCGGCGCACCGACCGCCGCGGCGGCCTGCGCGTGCTTGTCCAGCAGCTTGCGGCTGGGGATGCGGATCCGGTTGTTCGTCGTCGCCACGTTGAGCACGTACGGCGCGTGGACGACGACCACGAGGTCGCCGTCGCGCAGGGCGTCGGCGTCCGGCCGCGGCTTCGGCGCCGTCCAGCCCTGCGGGTCGGCCAGGAAGACCTGCACGCCGTCGGCGTCCATCTCGGCGGCCCGGGCCAGCGGGCCGCCGTCGTCGAGCTCGCCGTCGTCGGTCAGGCCGGGGCCCACGTGCACGGCGATCGGTGCGGCAGCCACGTCCCCGACCCTAGAAGGACCCCCTCGCCCCCCGCCGCTCGCGTGCTCGCGGCGGGGCCCTGCGAGGGGGCCGCGGTCCTGCTCACCCCTGGCCCCCCGCCGCTCGCGTGCTCGCGGCGGGGCCCTGCGAGGGGGCCGCGGTCCTGCTCACCCCTGGCCCCCCGCCGCTCGCGTGCTCGCGGCGGGGCCCTGCGAGGGGGCCGCGGTCCTGCTCACCC
>NZ_JBJGYK010000004.1:0-214524 GCF_054049955.1 Geodermatophilus sp. SYSU D00758 | reverse complement strand
GCCCAAGGCCTGAGCAAGCAGGAGATCATGCGCTGCCTCAAGCGCTACGTCATCCGCGAAGTCCACACGTCGCTACTGGCCGACTTCGACCACCTGGCCACCGCCACTTGACGACGATAGGAGCATCCGGCCCGACCGGCCACCGCTGCTACCTTCGCCGCCGGTGGGCGAGCGCGGGGACTTCGGCGGGCTGCTGCGCCGGCTGCGGACGGCGGCGGCGCTCGGCCAGGAGGAGCTGGCCGCGCGGGCCGGGCTGACCGCCAAGGCGGTGAGCGCGCTCGAGCGCGGCGAACGGCGACGTCCGTACCCCCACACCGTGCGGGCCCTGGCCGACGCGCTCGACCTCGCGCCCGGCGACCGCGCCGCCCTGGCCGCCGCGGGCCGGGGAGGCGACGCGGGGCCGGCTCCCGCCCCGCCCCCCGCCGTCCCGCTGCCCCCCGTGCCCCTCGTCGGCCGGGACGCCGAGCGCGCCGAGGTCGCCGGCCTGCTCCGCTCGGGAACCGCGCGGCTGGTGACCCTCACCGGCCCGGGCGGGGTCGGCAAGACGAGCCTGGCCCTGGCCGTCGCGACCGCCGTGGCCGACGGCTTCCCGGGCGGGGTGGCGGTCGTCGAGCTGGCCCCGGTCGGGGAGGCGGGCCTGGTGCCGGCGGCGGTGGCCCGGGCCCTGGGGGTGCCGCAGTCGGCCGACCCGACCGTGGCGGGGCTGGCCGCCTTCGTCGGCGGGCGCCGGGTGCTCGTCGTCCTCGACAACGTCGAGCACGTCCTCGACGCCGCGCCCGACGTGGCCGCGCTGCTGGCCCGCTGCCCGGGCCTGTCGGTGCTGGCGACGAGCCGGGCGCCGCTGCGGGTGCGCGCCGAGCACGACCGCCCGCTGGGCCCTCTGGCCGTGCCCGCGTCCCCGGACGTCGCCGCGGTGGCCGCCGCACCCGCCGCCCGGGTCTTCCTGGACCGCGCCCGCGCCGCCGGGCGGGCGGTGCACCTCGACGCGGCGACGGCGGCCGACGTGGCGGCGATCTGCCGCCGGCTCGACGGCCTGCCCCTGGCGATCGAGCTGGCCGCGGCGCACGCGCGCCACCTGCCCCCGGCCGCGCTGCTGGCCCGGCTGGACGAGGCGGTGGCCGCCGCGCGGTCCCGGGACCTGCCGCCCCGGCAGCGCACCCTCCGGGCGGCGCTGGACTGGAGCAACGACCTGCTCACCGCCGACGAGCAGGCGCTGCTGCGCCGGCTGGCCGTGTTCCCGGGCGGCTTCGGGATCCCCGCGGCGCAGGCGGTGGCCGGCACCGACGCCGCCGTCGACGTGGTGGCCCTGCTCGGCGGCCTGGTCGAGCAGTCCCTCGTGGTGCCGGTCGACGGCGGCGCGGACGGGCCGCGGTACCGGATGCTCGAGCCGGTCCGGCAGTACGCCGCCGCCCGCCTGGCCGAGGCCGGCGAGGCGGAGGCGACCGCCGACCGGGCCGCCGCCTGGCTGGCCGACCTCGCCTCCGGGGCCCGCGAGGGGCTGCGCGGCGCCGACCAGGGCCCGTGGCTGGACCGGCTGGACCGCGAGCAGGCCAACCTCGACGCGGCGCTGGCCCGGCTGCTGGCCCGCGGGCAGGCCGACCGGGCCGCCGTCCTCGGTGCGGACACCTGGCCGTACCGCGCGCTGCGCGGCACCACCCGCGAGGGCCTGGACCGGGTCGCCCGCACCCGTCGGGCCGCGGGGGGGCCGACGCCGGCCGTCCGGGCGGCGCTCGACCTCGCCGAGGCGGGGCTGGCCTTCGCCTCCGGCGACGAGGTGACGACGCTGCGCGCCGCGGCGGCGGCCGTCGACGCGGCCCGGGCTGCGGGCGCCGAGGACCTGCGGGCCGAGGCGCTGCTGCTCGCCGGGGCGGCCGCCGTGTTCCGCGGCGACGCGGCGGCCGCCGGGGCGGCGCTCGACGAGGCGACCCGGGTGGCGGCCACCCGCGGGGACCGCTGGTGCGCGGCGCTGGCCGAGACCGTCCGGGGCCAGCTCGCGCTGGTGACCGGGGACCTCGACGGCGCGGCGGCGGTCCTGGACCGCGCGGAGGCGCTGGCGCGGGCGCTCGGCAACCCCTTCACCCTCGCGCTGGTCCTCAACGTGCAGGCCAGCCTCGCCTCGGCACGGGAGGACGACGCCGCCGCCCTCGACCGGCTGCGGGAGGCCGCCGGGCTGGCCGCGGCGGTCGGGACGACGTGGACCCTCGCCCACACCCTGCCGGCGCTGGCCGTGCTCGCCGCCCGGGGTGGTCGCCCGGAGCTCGCCGCGGAGCTGTTCGGGGCCGGCGCGGCGACCGCCGAGGCGGCCGCCGTGGCGGTCCGCTTCCCCCCGGACCTCGACAGCGCCCGGTACTGGCTGCCCGAGGTGCGCGCCCGGCTGGGCGAGGCCGCCTTCGGCCGGGCGTGGGAGCGGGGGCTGGGCATCCGCCCGGCCGACGTGCCCCGCCTCGCCGGGGAGGTCACCGTCCCTGGCGGACGCGGCTGACGTAGCGGCGGTACCGGCGGGCGAAGACCGTCCGCACCAGCAGCCGCACCGGGGCGGGGACGACGGAGAGCATCGCCCGCCGCTCCTCGGGGTCGCACTCCTCCAGGACCATCCCGGACATGATCGGCAGCTGGGACCGGGACATGCCGGAGATCCCGTGCTCGCCGAGCTGCGCCCACTCCTCCGGCGTCACGTGCCGGGCGGCCAGCGGGAGGATCTCCCGCTCCTCCTCGTCGAGGTGCTCGACCAGCGCGTCGGCGAGGGCGTCGAGGCCGCCGGCCACCTCCGCGGTGACCGCCGGCCGGGCCTCGGCCTCCCAGCGGTCCAGCGCCGGGCCGAGCCGGCCGAGGGCCTGCTCCACCCGCCCGTGCTGGGCCTCCATCCGGTGCACGAGGGCGGCGGAGGGGGCGGCCCGCTCGAGGAGCTCGGGCCAGAGCAGGTCGTCCTCGCCGGTGTGGTGCAGGTGCAGCCCGGTGAGGCAGAGCCGGGCGTGCGCGGCGAGGACGGCGGCACGCGCGGTGTCACCGGCCGGGACCGCGCGGACCAGCCCGGGCAGCAGCCGGAACTCGCGGCGGAACGCGCGGTGCACCACCACCATGTCGTGGACGTCGGTGAGGGGGCGGGAGGTCGTCTCGGTCATGGGCACGAGCCTGTCGGCGGCGGCGGGACGGCGGCAGCCACAGGACCCCCGCACTACCCCCACACTGGGCGCGGTCCAGGGCGCGGCACCACGGCCGCCCCCGGCAGCGCATCGAGGAGGCGCCATGGCCGCCACCCGGTTCACCGAGCTGACCGGCTGCACGGTCCCGGTCCAGCAGGCCCCGATGGGCGCGGTCTCCACCCCCGCGCTCGCCGCGGCCGTCGCGTCGGCGGGCGCGGTCGGCACGCTGTCGGCCCTCGGCCTGGAGGTCGAGCAGGTCCTGCGCGCCGTGGAGAAGGCCCGGGCGCGCACCGCGGGGGTGCTGGCGGTCAACGTGCTCACCGAGGACGTCGACGAGGACCTCGTCGTCGCCGTCGCCGAGCGGGTCCGGCTGGTCGACTTCTTCTGGCTGGCCCCGCGACCCCGGCTGGTGGAGCTGGTGCACCGCGCGGGCGCGCTGGCGAGCTGGCAGGTCGGTTCGGCGGAGGAGGCCCGCGCGGCGGCGGACGCCGGCTGCGACGTGCTGGCCGTGCAGGGGGTGGAGGCGGGCGGGCACGTGCGGGGCTCGCGGCCGCTGCGCCCGCTGCTGGCCGAGGTGCTCGGCGCGGTGCCCGTCCCGGTCCTGGCCGCCGGCGGGATCTCCTCGGGTCCGGCCCTGGCGGCGGTGCTGGCCGACGGCGCGGACGGCGCCCGGATCGGCACGCTGTTCGTCGCGACCGAGGAGTCCGGGGCGCACCCGGGCTACAAGCGGGCCGTGGTCGAGGCCGGCCCGGGCGCCACCGAGGTCACCGGCGCGTTCGCCACCGGGTGCCCGCTGTGCGCGACGAGCGCGCGGGCCCGGGTGCTGACCAGCGCCGTCGAGCGGGTCGGCTCCTTCGACGGCGACGTCGTCGGCACGCTGACCGCCGGGGACCGCGCCGTCCCGCTGCCGCCGGGGGCCGGGCTGCCGCCGCTGGCCACCGTGTCCGGGGACGTGGCCGCCATGGCCCTGTACGCCGGGGAGGGCGTGGCCGAGGTCACCGCGGTGCGGCCGGCCGCCGAGGTGGTCGCCGACCTGGCGGCGCACGCCGGGGCCGCGCTCAGATCCGGTGCCGGGCGATCCACTGGGCGGCGATGACCGAGCGCTGGATCTCGTTGGTGCCCTCGCCGAGGATCATCAGCGGGGCGTCGCGGAAGTAGCGCTCCACGTCGTACTCCCGGCTGTAGCCGTAGCCGCCGTGCACCCGCATCGCGTCGATCGCCACCTGCATGGCCGTCTCGGAGGCGAACAGCTTGGCCATGCCCGCTTCCATGTCCGCGCGCCCCCCGGCGTCGAGCCGCTCGGCGGCGTCGGCGGTGAGCAGCCGGGCGGCCTGCACCCGGGTGGCCATGTCGGCGAGCAGGTTGCCCACCGACTGGTGCCGCCAGATGGGCTGCCCGAAGGACTCCCGCTCCTGCGCGTAGCGGGTCGCCGCGGCCAGCGCGGCCTGGGCGACCCCGACCGCGCGGGCGGCGACCTGGACGCGGCCGACCTCCAGGCCGCGCATCATCTGCACCCAGCCGCGGCCCGGCTCGCCGCCGAGCAGCGCGGAGGCCGGCACGGCCATGTCCTCGAAGACCAGCTCGCAGGCCTCCACGCCCCGGTAGCCCAGCTTGTCGATCTTCGGGCCGACGGTGAGGCCCTCCCCCGGCTCGACCAGGAGCACGCCCATGCCGCGGTGCGGCGGGTCGGCGTCGGGGTCGGTGCGGCACAGCAGGCCGATGAGGCCGGCGTGCCGGGCGTTGGAGATCCACGTCTTGCTGCCGGTGACCCGGTAGGTCCCGCCGTCCAGCCGGGCGGTGGTCCGCATGGCCTGCAGGTCGCTGCCGCCGGAGGGCTCGGTGAGCGCCATGGTGGCCCGCAGCGACCCGTCGGCCATCCGCGGCAGGTGGGCGGCCTGCTGCTCGGGCGTGCCGAAGGTCCGGAGCAGGTGCGCGATGACCGAGTGGCCGCCGATCGCGCCGGCCAGGCTCATCCAGCCCCGCGCCAGCTCTTCGGTGACGCGGGCGAAGCAGGCGGTGCTGACCCCGCTGCCGCCGTGCTCCTCGGGCACCAGGAGGCCGAAGACGCCGAGGGCCTTCATCTCCTCGATCAGCGGCTCGGGATAGCGGTCGTCGGCCTCGAACTCCCGGACCCGTGGGCGCACCCGCTCGTCGACGAAGGCGGCCGTGAGGGCCACCATCTCCTCCTCCTGGGCGCTCAGCGCGGTCATGCGGACCTCCCGTCCTCAGCGCGGCGGCTCCGGAGCGCCGTCGTCATCGCCGTCGTCGTCCCCCTCGGGCCCGAGCGGGCGCTGGTACCAGGCGACGTCGTGCCAGCGACCCAGCTTCCAGCCGACCCGGCGGTAGGTGCCCACCGGCTCGAAGCCCAGCGCCCGGTGCAGCCCCTCGCTGGCCGGGTTGGGCAGGACGATGCCGGCGAGCGCGCGGCGGTAGCCCCGCGCGGCCAGCCGGTCCAGCAGCGCGCCGTAGAGCGCCCGGCCGGCGCCGGGGCGCCGGCGGCCGGGGTCGGTGTAGACGCTCACCGTCGTCGACCAGCGGTAGGCCTCGCGGGCCGTGAAGGCCGTCCCGTAGGCGTAGCCGGCGACCTCACCGCCGTCCTCGAGCACCACCCAGGCGTGCGTGGCCAGGGCGGCGTCGATGCGGCCGGCCATCTCGGCGGCCGACGGCGGCTCGGCCTCGAAGGAGATCGCGGTGTCCCGGACGTAGGGCGCGTACACGGCGGCGCAGGCCCGCGCGTCGGCCGCCGTCGCGTCCCTCACCTGCTGCCCGTCGGCCACGCGGCCATCCTGCCCGGCCGGTCACGGGTGCTCGGCGTGCACCCCGTCACAGCGCCCGCGACGGGGCGGCCGGCGGCCGTAGCCTGGCGCGGGTGAGCCCCGCCCGACCCGACCTCGACCGGGCGCTCCGCCTCCTGCAGGGGCCGTGGGTCCGGCTGGCGCTGCTGGGGGTCCTGCTCGCCGTCGCGGTGGTGCTGGCGCTGACCGTGGACCGCCCGGGGGTGCCGGCGGTGCGCGGCTGGCTGGACGCCGCCGGGCCCGGCAGCTGGACGCTGCTCGTCCTCGCGACGTCGCTGGCGATGCTCGTCCCGGTGCCGCGGACGGCGGTGTCGGTGCTGCTCGGCGCCGCCGCGGGCTTCCCGGCCGGGCTGGCGGTGGCGGTGGCCGGCGGCTTCCTCGGCGGGGTGGCGGGGTTCGGGCTGTCCCGGGTGCTCGGCCGGGACGCGGTGGCGCGGGTCGCCGGGCGGCGGCTGGACCGGGCCGAGCGGCTGCTGGCCGACCGCGGGTTCCTCGCCGTCCTCACCGCCCGGGTGAGCCCGCTGCCGTTCGTGCTGACCAGCTACGCCGCGGGGCTGACCGGGCTGCGCTGGCGGCCGTACGTGCTGGGGACCGCGGTCGGGGTGGTGCCCGGCTCGGTGCTGCACGTGGCGGTCGGCGCCTCGCTGATCACCTGGTTGTGAGCCGCGGCGTCAGGCCGGCACCAGCCGGACCGGGATGCTCCCCCAGGCGCGCAGGGTGTTGTTGTGGTGCCGCGTCGTCGGGCCGGCGAGCTCGATGCGGGCCACCCGCCGGGCCAGCGCGGTGAGCAGCGACTCGGCCTCCAGCCGGGCGACGTGCTGGCCGACGCACTGGTGGATGCCGAACCCGAAGCCGACGTGGCCCGAGGGGTCGCGGGTGAGGTCGAAGCGGTCCGGGTCGGCCCAGTGGCGCGGGTCGCGGTTGGCCGCGGCGAGGAACATGAGGATCTTGCGCCCGTCCGGGATGACGGCGCCGCCGACGGCGACGTCGCGGGTCGCCGTCCGGAAGAAGGTCTGCACCGGCGACTCCCAGCGCACCGCCTCGTCGAAGGCCACCCGGGCCAGCGCGGGCTGCGCGCGCAGCCGCGCCCACTCCGCCGGGTGGGTCGCCAGGGCGTACAGGACGGCCGACAGCCCGTGCACCGTGGTGTCGACCCCGGCGGTGAGCAGCGAGCGGACGACGAGCGGCGCCTGCTCGTGGGTGATCTCGCCGCGGTCGGCCTGCGCCCAGATGTCGGCGCCGAAGCCCTCGGGCGCCAGCACGTCGCGGGCGCACTGCCCGGCCACCCAGGCCGAGAGCTCGGCGACCCGCGGCGCGCCGGCCTGCGTGAGGTCGTTGTCGGGGCCGAAGGCGTTGAAGGCGTGGTTGCCGTAGGGCAGCAGGTTCTCCCGGCCCTCCTGCGGGAGGCCCACCGCGTCGGGGAAGACGCGCAGCGGGAAGGCCTCGGTGAGGTGCGGGACGGCGTCGAACTCGCCGCGGTCGAGGACCTCGTCGACCAGCGCCTCGGCGTCCGCGGCCCAGCGCTCGCGCAGCCGGTGCAGCGCGCGGGGGCCGAGCACCTTGGCGAGCACCCGGCGGGGGGCGTCGTGCCGCGGCGGGTCGGCCTCCAGCAGCAGGGACGGCGGCCGCCACGGCTTCTCGTAGCGGAAGTTGGACAGCCCGACGCCCGCCCCGGACGAGAAGTCCTGCCAGTCGACCAGCGCCGCGCGCACCTCGGCGTACCGGGCGAGGGCGAAGACGTCGTAGCGCTCGAGGTGGACGACCGGGCCGGCCTCGCGCAGCTGCCGGTGCAGCGGCAGCGGGTCCTCGAGGACGTCGTGGGCGAACGGGTCGGCGTCGGTGGTGGGCAGGTGGGCGGGGGCTGCGGTGCTGGTCACGGCCGATCCCTCTCTACAGGTCGAGGACGAGGCGGTCGCCGGCCGCCCGGGAGACGCAGATGAACATGCAGTCGCCGGCGGCGCGCTCGGCGTCGTCGAGGATCGAGTCGCGGTGGTCCGGGACGCCGGCCAGCACGGTGGTCTCGCAGGTGCCGCAGGTGCCCTGCCGGCAGGAGGAGAGCACCTCGACGCCGGCGGCGCCGACGGCCTCCAGCACCGAGGTGCCCGGCTCGACGGTGACCGTGGTCCCGGTGCGGGCCAGCTCCACCTCGAAGGGCGCCGAGCGCACCGGGGCGGCCTGCTGCTCGGCGACGAACCGCTCGGTGCGCAGCACGGTGGGGGGCCAGTCGGTGCAGGCGACGCCCATGGCGTCGAGCAGCGGGCCCGGCCCGCAGCAGTAGACCTTGGTGTCGTCCCGTGGCTGCCCGAGGAAGGCGGGGAGGTCGAGCAGGCCGGTCTCGTCCTGCGGCATCACCTGGACGCGGTCGCCGTGGCGGGTGAGCTCGTCGAGGAAGGCCATGGAGGCACGGCGGCGTCCCCCGTAGAGCAGCCGCCAGTCCGCGCCGAGCATCTCGGCCTGGGCCACCATCGGCAGCAGCGGCGTGATGCCGATCCCGCCGGCGACGAACAGGTAGCGCTCGCCGGGCACGAGCGGGAAGTTGTTGCGCGGGCCGCCGACGCCGACGCGGTCGCCGGCGCGCAGGGTGTCGTGCACGTAGGCCGACCCGCCGCGGCCGGCCGGCTCCCGCAGCACGGCGACGCGGAAGGTGCGCGGGTCGAACCGGTCGCCGCACAGCGAGTACTGGCGGGTGTCGCCGGAGGGCAGCACCAGGTCGATGTGCGCGCCGGGGGTCCAGTCCGGCAGCCGTCGTCCCTCGGGGTCGGCGAGCGTGAGGGCGACGACGTCCTCGGCGACGGTGGTCTTCGCGACCACCTCGAGGGTCGCCACGGTCGTGCTCGCGCCCCGGCCCGGGACGGCCGGGGCGGTCCCCGGCGGGGCGAGCAGGGTGCCGGCGTCGGACATGTCACCTCCAGGTCGCGGTGCGACGAGGATGCGACCCCCGCCACACCGCGACCCAGCGGTCTCTCACTGGTCGAGAGGGGAGCTCAGTCGCCGAACAGCCGGCCCAGGACCCCCCTCGCGCTCGCGACCGGCCGCTGGGCCTGGACCAGCCAGGAGCTGCAGACGATGTTCGCGCCGGCCAGCGCCGGGACGGCGAACTGGGTGATCCGCTGCCGCCGCTGCCAGGTGGCGATCTCCTCCGGGGTGCCCGACGTCGGCAGGGTGGCGTCCTTGACCTCGACGGTCCGGCCCTGGCGCTCGGCCTCCTCGGCGAGCTTGCCGATCTTCCCGCCCGAGTAGGCGGCGAACGCGGTCGCGCCCGCCCCCGCGACGGCGAGGCCGGCCTTCAGCGCGCCGATCGAGCCGTAGCCGCGCTGCAGCGCGATCCGGCCCTTGCTGACCTGGGTCAGCCGCAGGCCGGCGAGCAGCGTGGCGGCGATGCCGCCCCACTGGGCGGGGGCGAACCGGCTCCAGGCGGAGCCGGCCACGCGGATGCGGTCGATGCCGCGGGTCAGGTCGCTGCCGGACTTGTTGACGCCCGCGATCCCCATGACCGCACCGCCCAGCCAGAGGGCCGAGCCGAGGTCGTGGACGGACTGGGCGAGGAAGTGGTTGTCGCTGTGGGTGCTCATGTCCCCTCGAGGGTCGTTGCGCAGGCCGCCGGTGGTCTCCCGGCGGATCGCCGACCGGTACCCGGCCGGGCGCCCCGCCACGCAGGTCCGGGCGGTCCGGCCGGACGCGCCACCACGCCGCCACCCCGCGATCCCGGTGCCGCCCCGGGATCGCGCCGCTGCTACGCCCAGCGGGCCAGCGCCGTGCACGTCCCGGGCGCCACCGCGGTGAGCCCCGCGTCGACGACCTGCACGGGGGCGTGCCCGCGCAGCTCCGCCCACCGGGCCGGGTCCGGGTGCTCGACGACCACCGGGAACCCGGCCTCCGCCCAGGCGGCCAGCCGGTCCCCGGGCAGCCGCGCCGCGGTCAGCTGCGCGGCGTGCCCCGCGGCCGCCGCGGCCTTGCCCAGCGGCAGGGGCGGCTCCGGGCAGATCGACACCACGACGGAGCCCCCCGGCGAGGGGTCGGCCACCCGGCGGGCGTCCGGGTCGTCGAGCTCGCGGCCGGACAGCGGGAGCCGGGCGACCTCCCGGGGGATCCCGTCGGTCGCGGTCGGCACCAGTGCCCGCAGCTGCGCGCCGGCCACCTCGGCGGTCACGCCGGGCAGCGCCCGCACCCGCTCCCAGGTGACGCCCCGGGCCCGCCGGCAGTGCTTGCGGATCCGCCCGTCGGCCCACCGCCGGACCTGCGGGGACCACTCCCCACCCGGCCGCGCCCGCTCGTCGGCGAGCAGCCGGACGACGGCGACGGCCGCGGCCTCGCAGACGGCCGTCCGGGTCGGTGGGGCGCTCCGCTCGATGCGCGCCACGAGCTGCATCGCCCAGGGCGCCTCCTCCGGGTACCCCTCCTCCCGGCGTTCCGCCTCCCGTCCGACGTGCATGCCGCCACCCTCCCGCCCGCCCCGGCTCCCCGCGTCGGCGGGTCCGGGGAGGACGTCGACGGGACGGGCGCGATGAGTCCCGGGGCCGGACGTGGTCTGCCCTGGCATGACCGACGACGACCTGCCCGAGTCCATCGGCCGCCCGGCGCTCGGTGCGCTGCGCGCGGCTGGGATCACCCGGCTGTCCGAGGTGGCCCGGCACCGCGAGGAGGAGCTGCTCGCCCTGCACGGTGTGGGCCCGAAGGCGGTCCGGCTCCTGCGGGCGGAGCTGGCCGAGCGCGGTCGGGGCTTCGCCGGGGCGTGAGCTCAGCGGGTCCGGTAGCGCGCGTAGATCAGCCCGCTGTCGAAGGCCCGCTCCTCGACCAGGTCGAGATCGAGGCGTACGCCGTCGGGGAAGAAGCGCTTGCCGCCGCCGACCACGCTCGTGGTGACGAAGAGGTGGTACTCGTCCACCAGGCCCGCCGCGATCGCCTGGGCAGCGAGGTTCGGGCCGTCGACGGTGAGGTCGTGATCGGCCTCGGCCTTGAGCCGGCGCACCGCGTCCGGGTCGAAGGTCCGCTCGATCCTGGTCCGCTCGCTCGACACCGACTCCAGCGTCGTGGAGTGGACGATCTTCTCGGCGGCCTGCCAGTCCTCGGCGTACTGCAGGACGTGCGGAGGCACGCCGGGCTCCTCGTGCACGGTCTCCCAGAAGACCATCGTCTCGTACATCCGCCGGCCGTAGAGGTACGTGCCGACGGAGCGGAAGACGTCGCCGATGAAGGTGTGCACCTCCGGGTCGTCGGCCGGCCCGGTGCCGAGGTCACCCTCGGCTGCCTCGGCGTAGCCGTCGAGCGAGGTGATCATCGAGTAGATGAGCTTGCCCATGCGTCTCCTCCGGGTACGAGCGCGTCGGTCCCTGGGTGGTCCCGGAGGCTGTGACCCGCGCGGGACCCGGAACTCATCGAGCGGCCCGTCGTGGTGACCGCCCCCGCCTCTCCTCGTCCACGGGGCCGCTGCCGAGGACCCGGAAGTGTCGTACCTGCAGGTCAGGATGGGGTCGTGCTGGAGATGCAGCCCCCGCGACCGCCCGAGCCCGGCCTCCTGCTCCAGGTGGACCCGGCCGAGCTGATGGACGCCGGCAGCGAGCTGGAGGAGGTCGCCGACATCTGGGCCGCCGACGCCCGCGCCGCCCGCGCCGCTGCCGGACTCGCCGTCTGGATCGCCCGGCTGGCCCGCCGCCGGCGCCTCGACCGCGCCGCCCGCGACGCCCAGCTGTGCGCCCTCGCTGGCCGGGGCGGGCCGGGCACCGACACCCTCGACCGGCGCCCGCCGGTGCTCACCGACGTGTGCGAGGGGTTCGTGCCCGAGCTGGCCCTGCTGCGCCGCTGCTCGGAGGCCGAGGCCGCGGTGCTCGCGGTGGGATCCCTGGTCCTGGTCGAGCGGCTTCCGGCGGTGTGGAGCGCGCTCTACGCCGGGCGGATCGACCGCCGCCGCGCCGCGGTCCTGGCCGACCTGCTCGGCGAGGTCAGCGACGCCACCGCCGCCGCGGTCCTGGCCCGGGTGCTGCTCCCCGCCGGGGAGAGCACCGCCGCCCGGCTGCGCGAGCGCACCCGCCGCGCCCTGGCGCAGGTCGACCCCGACGCGCTGGCCGCCCGCCGGCAGCGCGCCGCCCGCCGCGCCGACGTCACCGTCCGCCCGGTCGCCGAGGGCCTGTCCGCCCTCGTCGCCGAGCTGCCTCCCGCCGAGGCGCTGGCCTGCCGGGAGGCGGTGCGCCGGCTGGCCGACCAGCAGCGCGCCGGCGGCGACGACCGCCCCATCGGCGTCATCCGCGCCGGCGTGGTCCACGACCTGGTGCTGCGCCCCTGGGACACCTCCCGCCCGCCGGTCACCGCCCACCTGACCGTTCACGCCGACCTGCCCGCCCTTTGCCCCACCGCCCCGACCCAGCCCGCCTGCGAGATCGACGGGGTCGTGGTTCCCGCCACCGAGTGCCGGGCCCTGCTCACCGGCCTGGGCGTGCTCGGCGTGGCCGCCGCCCCGCGCGGGGGCAGCGTCACCGTGGCGGTGCACGGCCCGACCACCGGCGCGCTGCGCGCGGTCGCCACCCGGCAGGAGCTGGCCCGCGCCGCCGGCCGCACCCGCCGCCACCGACACCGGAACCACGGCCGGGCCGGCGGGTCGCCGGATCGAGGCGTCGACACGGCGACATGTCCCCGCGGCGACTCATCGGCATCCGGACCTGTCGACGAGCAGACCTCCGCCGGGCCCGGGCTGCGCCGCCCGGCGGCCACCCGGCGCTACCGGCCCACCGCCGCCTAGCGCCGCTTCGTCCGCGCCCGCGATCGCCGCTGCCGCTGGCCCGGCTGCGCCCGACCCCCGGCCCGCCACGACCTCGACCACGCCACCCCCCACGCCGAAGGCGGCCCCACCGACTGCTGGAATCTCTGCTGCCTGTGCCGCACCCACCACCGGATCAAGACCCACACCCCCGGCTGGGCCTTCACCCTGCTCGCCGACGGCCGCGTGCTGGTGCGCACCCCCAGCGGCGTCACCCGCCTCAGCACCCCACCGGGCACCGACCGCGACACCGCACCACCCACCGGCCCACCTCGGACCGGCACCGGTCACCCCGGCGCCGGCGACGATCCGCCCTTCTGACCCCGGACGCACCGCGGCCGGCCACCCCCCGCGAGCGGAGTGGTGACCGGCCGCGGGCCGACCGACGGGCGAGCGGGCCGGGGGCGACCCCGGCCCGCCGGGGGTCAGTGCGCGGCGCCGACCGGCCGGACCAGCCGGACCCCGACCGCGGCCAGCGCGGCGACCACGCCGAGCACCAGCAGCGCCGAGTCCAGGCCGCTGAGGACGTCGGACAGCCCCAGCACCAGCAGCGGGCAGATGAACTGGCCGAGGAAGACCGCCGACGTCCACACGCCGGTGCCGCGGCCGCGCTGCTCGAAGGTCAGCGACCCCAGCGCCCAGGTGAGCAGCGAGGGCAGCAGGAGGCCGTTGCCGAACCCGGTCACCACCGCGAAGGCCACGACCACCGGGACCGAGCCGGCGATCGACAGCCCGAGCAGCCCGACGCCGGAGAAGGCGAACGCCGCCGGCACGGTGACCGCCGGGCCGAGCCGGGCCACCCGGCCGAACAGGAACGCGCCGCAGGCCGTGCCCAGCGAGCCGATCGCGCTGACCGCGCCGATGGTGCCGGTGGACTCCACGCCGATCGCGTCCAGCTTGAACGACAGCTCGACGATGAGCACGTAGAACACCAGCCCGCCGAGGAGGCTCACCCCGACCGGGGCCAGCAGCTGCCGCCACGGCAGCGGCGGCAGCGCCCCGGCGCGGGCGGTGGGCGCCGGCTGCCACACGTACCTCGCCGCGAGCAGGGCCAGCGGCAGGCTGACCGCGTACAGCCAGAACGGGGTGCGCCAGTCGGCGGCCCCCAGGGCCCCGCCCAGGCCGAAGAAGATCGTCGCCGCCACGGTGGTGAAGAGGACCTGCAGGCCGAAGTAGCGCTCCCGCTGGGAACCGTGGAAGTAGTCGGCCAGCAGCGTGGTGCAGCAGGTCATGATCGCCGCCTCGGTCAGCCCCAGCAGCACCCGGCTGGCCACGACCAGCTGCAGCGACGGCAGCCACACCGGCGCCGTCCCGACGACGGCGTAGACGACCAGCGCGCCGACCAGCAGCCGCTTGCGGCCCACCCGGTCGACGATCCGCCCGGCGATCATCGCGGTCAGGCCGATGACCAGCGCCGGGGCGGTGAGCACCACCGGGGTCAGCGCCTCGACGCCCGGGGTGCCGGCGAAGGCATCGCGGATGCGGGGCAGCACCGGGGCCAGCAGGACCGCGCCCAGCACCGCCAGGCAGCTGGAGAACAGCAGCACCAGGGCCTGCGGGCGGCCGGCGGGCCGGCCGGTCGCGGGGTCGACGGCGACCTCGCCGGCGAGCGGCTCGGCCGGCGACCGCGCGGGGTCGAGGACGTTCTCGGACACGGGCGACTCCCACCAGGGACGGGCGCCGGCCTCCGGTGACCGGCGTCACTAACCGAGGAGTGTGCGCACCCCCGCGGGCATCAGGGAACGTCCCATCGCTGATGCCCACCATCAGCGCGGGTGATGAGCGAGCCGGTCAGCCCACCGGGTCCCCGATCTCCCGCGCCGCCCGGACGAGGAGATCGCGGAAGAAGGCGTGCTCCGGGTCCCGGTCGTACACCGGGTGCCACCACACGGCCTCGAGCAGCGGCCCCGCCTCGAACGGGCACGGCAGCGCCCGGATGCCGGCGTCCGGCGGCAGCCGCCGGACCAGCCGCTCCTGCAGCAGCGCGATGCGGTCGCTGCCGGCCACCAGGCCCGGGACGGTCAGGAAGCTCTCGGTGACCACCTGCACCCGCGGCTCGATGCCGAGCATCCGCATCTGCCGCGCGGCCGGGGTGGACGCCGTCGGCCCGTAGTAGGTGGCCACCCACGGCATCGTCTCCAGCTGCCCGACCGTGATCTCGTCGCCGACGTGCGGGTTGTCCGCGGCCACGACGATCACCCACCGGTCGCGGTGCAGGTCGGCGTGCGGCAGGTCGGTGACGAACCCGTGCGGCAGGACGAGCAGGTCGGTGGCGAGCAGCGTCTGCGCCGCCTGGTCGACCGCCTCCGGCGTGTTGTGCGCCAGCCGCAGCCGGGCCCCGGGCGCCTCCGCGGCCAGGAGCCGGGCGAGGGCGTCCCCGAGGACCGCGCAGCCGTAGTCGCTCACCAGCACGGAGAACTCGCGGCTCGACTCGGCCGGGTCGAACTCCGGCTGCGCGGTGAACACCCGCTCGACGCCGTCCAGGGCGACCCGGACCCGGGGCCCCAGCTGCGCGGCCAGCGGGGTCAGCCGGTAGCTGTTGCCGACCCGGGAGAGCAGCTCGTCACCGAAGTGCCGGCGCAGCCGGGCCAGGGCCGCCGACAGCGCCGGCTGGCTGAGCCCCAGCTGCTGCGCCGCCCGCGTGACGCTGCGCTGCTCGAGCAGGGCGTCGAGGGACACCAGCAGGTTGAGGTCCAGGTTGGCCAGGTTCACGGCCGCGCAGCCTATAAGCGACGTCGATGCGGCACATCACCCATTGGCACTTCCCTGATGGGCCCGCAGCGCCGACCGTGGACGACGTGACCCGCGCCACCGACGTCCCGCCGCTCGACCGGACCGACCCCGAGGGCGCCATCGCAGCCGCAGCGAAGCGCTGCTCGAACTGGGGCCGATGGGGGGACGACGACGTGCTGGGCACGCTGAACTTCCTCACCGAGGCCAAGCGGGTCGAGGGCGCCCGGCTGGTCCGCCGCGGGGTGAGCTTCTCCCTCGCCCAGCGCTTCGACATGGACGGCCCGCAGAAGGGCTGGCGCCGCCGCACCAACCCGGTGCACACGATGCTCGACACCGGCACCGACGCCGAGCGCGGCGTCCAGGGCTTCCCGCACGGCATCGGCGGCGCCGACGACGTCATCGCGATGCCGCTGCAGGCCTCCACCCAGTGGGACGGCCTGGGCCACATCTTCGACCACGGCATGGCCTGGAACGGCCGCCGTGCCGGCGACGTCGTCACCAGCGACGGTGACAAGGTCACCGGGATCGAGACCGCCGCGGCGCAGATCGCCGGCCGCGGCGTGCTGCTCGACGTCGGGCGGGCGATCGGGGACGACGGCGAGCTCCCCGACGGCTTCGCCATCACCGTCGAGCACCTCGAGGCCACCGTCGCCGCCCAGGGGGAGAGCGCCCGGGTGGGCCGCGGCGACCTGCTGGTGGTCCGCACCGGCCGGCTCGCCCGCGCCCGCCGCGACCTCGCCGCCGGCCGCGGCTGGGGCGACTACGCCGGCGGCGCCGCCCCCGGGCTGAGCTTCACCACCGCCGACTGGCTGCACGCCACCGAGATCGCCGGCGTCGCCACCGACACCTGGGGCTTCGAGGTCCGGCCCAACGAGTTCGACGACGCCTTCCAACCGCTGCACCAGGTGGTCATCCCGAACATGGGCCTGTTCGTCGGCGAGATGTGGGACGCCGACGCCCTCGCCGCCGACTGCGCCGCCGACGGCGTGTGGGACTTCTTCCTCACCGCCGCCCCCCTGCCCGTGACCGGCGCCGTCGGCGCCCCGGTCAACCCGATCGCCGTCAAGTGAGGAGCGCCCCCGTGCCCGCCGTGACCAGCGTCCTCGTCGTCGGGGCCGGCCTCGCCGGCACCGCCACCGCCATCCACCTCGCGGCGGCGGGCGTCGCCGTCGACCTGGTCGAGATCAAGCCCGAGGTCCCCGCCCTGGGCTCCGGCATCACGCTCCAGGGCAACGCGCTGCGCGAGCTGCGCTCCCTCGGCGTGTGGGAGCAGGTGCAGGCCGCCGGCTACGCCTTCGACGTCACCGGCATCCGCGCGCCCGACCCGCACGGCAGCGTCGTCGCCGAGATCCCCGACGCCAGGACCGGCGGCCCCGACCTGCCGGCCGCCATGGGCATGCCGCGCCCGGAGCTGGCCCGCATCCTGGTCGACCGCGCGGCCGAGGTGGGCGTCGAGGTGCGGCTCGGCGCCACCTTCACCGAGCTGGCCCAGGACGGCACCGGCGTCGACGTCACCTTCTCCGACGGCGCGGAAGGCCTGGCGACCGGAGGTCGGCGCGGCCGCTACGACCTCGTCGTCGGGGCCGACGGCCTGCGCTCCTGGACCCGCCGGGCGCTGGGCATCAACCTGGAGACCAGGTCGGTCGGCATGGGCATCTGGCGGGCCTTCGGCCCCCGCCCGGCGTCGGTCACCCGCACCGACCTCTACTACGGCGGGCCCTCCTACATCGCCGGCTACTGCCCGACCGGCGACGACAGCCTCTACGCCTACATCGTCGAGGACGCGCAGGACCGCAGCGGCCTCACCCCCGAGGAGCAGCTGGCCACGATGCGGCGGCTGTCGGAGGCCTACCACGGCCCCTGGGACGAGATCCGCGCGACGCTCACCGACCCGACCCGGGTCAACTACACCTGGTTCGAGACGCACGTCCTCGACGTCCCCTGGAACCGCGGCCGCGTGGTGCTGATCGGGGACGCGGCGCACACCTGCCCGCCGACCATCGCCCAGGGCGGCGCCATGGCCCTGGAGGACGCCGTCGTCCTCGCCGAGCTGCTCACCGGGCGGGCCGCGCTCGACCAGGACCTGTGGGACGCCTTCTCCGCCCGGAGGTACGAGCGGGTGAGGACCGTCGTCGAGGCCTCCAACTCACTCGCCCAGTGGCAGCTCGACCACGTGCAGGGCGACATCCCGGGCCTCATGCGCTCGATCGCCGCGCTCACCAGCCAGCCCGCTTGAGACGAGGGACCACCATGACCCAGCGCCTGATCACCCACCTGCGGCACGTCGACCTCGCCGTGCCCGACCTCGCCACGCAGCGCGAGTTCTTCACGAACACCTGGGGGCTGACGGAGCAGCACACCGACTCCGGCCTGACCTTCCTCGCAGCCGAGGGCAGCCCCGAGCAGTACGTCGTCCGGCTGCGCGAGTCCGCCGACAAGCGGATCGACCTGATCTCCTTCGGCGCGAAGGACGCCGCCGACGTCGACACCCTGGCCGGGCGGATGGCCACCGCGGGCGTGCGGCTGGTGCACGAGCCGAGGACCCTGCAGACCCCCGGCGGCGGCTACGGCTTCCGCTTCTTCGACAACGAGGGCCGCACCGTCGAGGTCAGCTCGGACGTCGCCGTCCGGACGCACCGGCCGGTCGAGGAGGGCGAGTCGATCCCGGTGCGCCTGTCCCACGTGGTCGTCAACTCGGCCGACCCCGAGGGCACCGTGGCCTTCTACGAGCGGCACCTCGGGTTCGCGCTCTCCGACACCCTCATGCACCCGCGGATGGGCGACATGATGTGGTTCCTGCGCACCAACGCCTGGCACCACTCGATGGCCGTCGCCCGCGGCCCGCACCCCTCGCTGCACCACGCCAGCTTCGAGATGCGCGGCATCGACGAGTACATGCGCGGCACCGGGCGGCTGCTGCGCGCCGGTGTGGAGAAGATCTGGGGCCCCGGCCGCCACATGGCCGGGAACAACACCTTCTCCTACTTCCTCGACCCGCACGGCAACACCGTCGAGTACACGACGGAGCTCGAGCTGGTCGACGAGGACACCTGGCACCCGCACCTGTACGACTTCACCCAGCCCGAGGTCTCCGACCAGTGGGGGACGGCGAACGCCATGAACGAGTTCGTCGCGGCCCGGTCGTTCAACGACCCGGACAAGGGCCTGTTCGTGGCCCCGCCGGTCTGAGCGGGGCGTCCGATGCGCTTCGCCACCTGGGACGACGGCGGGATCGTCACCGCCGGCGTCGTCGGCCAGCACGGGCTGCACGCCCTGCCGCCCGACGTCACCGTGCTCGACCTGGTCCGCGCCGGGCTGCCGGCCGCGCGGGACGCGGGGCTGGCGGCGCTGTCCGCGCCCGCGGTCCCGCTGGCGGAGGTCCGGCTGCTGCCGCCGCTGCAGGCCCCGACCGTGCGCGACTTCGTCGCCTTCGAGGAGCACGTCGAGGGGGTGCGCAAGGCGATCGACGGGGTCGCGGAGGTGCCGCCGGAGTGGTACCAGGCGCCGACGTTCTACTTCACCAACCCCTACGCGCTGGTCGGCGCGCACGACGACGTCCCGGTCCCGCCGGGATCGCAGCGGTTCGACTTCGAGCTCGAGGTCGCCGTCGTCGTCGGCTCTGTCGGCGGCTCGGACGGCGCCTCGCTGACGCCGGAGCAGGCCCGCGAGCACGTGTTCGGCTACACGGTGCTCAACGACTGGTCCGCCCGCGACCTGCAGGCCCGGGAGATGAAGGTCAACCTGGGCCCGGCCAAGGGCAAGGACTCCGCCACCACGCTGGGCCCCTGGCTGGTCACCGCCGACGAGCTCGAGCCCTACCGGGACGACGACGGCTTCCTGGCCCTCGACCTGCGGGTGTCGGTCAACGACGTGGAGGTCGGCCAGGACCTGCTGTCCAACATGGGCTGGCCCTTCGAGGAGCTCATCGCCTACGCCTCCCGCGGGACCGAGGTGCGCGCCGGCGACGTCCTCGGCTCGGGCACCTGCGGCAACGGCGGCTGCCTGGCCGAGCTGTGGGGAACCCGCGGTGACGCCGCTCCCCCGCCGCTGCGGCCCGGCGACGTCGTCGAGATGACCGTCGAGGGCATCGGCACCCTCCGCAACCGGGTCGTCGAGGGCGTCCAGCTGCCCCCGGTGCGGCCGGCCCGGCCCCGCTCGCGGGCCCGCACCCGCAACTCCTGAGAGGAACCCGCGTGTTCGAGTACTTCCCGACCGGCCCCTACACCTGGAACCTGTCCGTCGTCGCCACGCTGAACTCCGGGGGGCTGATCGACGAGGTCGACCGCGCCTGCCGGCCGATCAAGGACGCCGCGAACGCCGGCGAGGACGCCGGGACGCCGGACTTCCTGCGCGCCTGGACCGCGCTCACCGACCAGCTCGTCGAGCAGGCGGAGGAGGCGGAGAAGGCCGGGCACCTCCGCACCGCCGGGCAGCTGTGGTTCCGCGCCAGCAACTACCTCGCCCAGGCCGAGCGGATGCTGGCGCACTCCGACCCCGACCGCGTGCCGACCTACCGCCGGTTGCTGGAGATCGCGCAGAAGGCGTTCGAGACGCACAGCCCGCGGGTGTCCCGGGTGGCCGTCCCCTACGAGGGGACGACGCTGCCGGCCTACTTCAGCGCCGCGCCGGCCACCGAGCACGGTCCCGCGCCGGTCGTCGTGCTGGTCAACGGGCTGGACTCCACCAAGGAGCACATGTACGCCTCGAACCACTGGGAGGAGCTCGCCGCGCGCGGCATCTCCTGCCTGATGCTCGACCAGCCCGGCACCGGCGAGGCGCTGCGGCTGCAGGGCCTGACCGCCCGCATCGACACCGAGGCCTGGGCCGGCGCGGCGGTGGACTGGCTCGAGCGGCGCGAGGACGTCGACGCCGCCCGCATCGGCATCGTCGGCTGGTCGCTGGGCGGCTACTACGCCCCGCGCGCCGCGGCCTTCGAGAAGCGGTTCGCGCTCTGCGCGGCGTGGGGCGCCAACCACGACTGGGGCGCGGTGCAGCGCCGCCGCCGGCAGCGGGAGGGCGAGCGCCCCGTCCCGCACTACTGGGAGCACGTGCTCTGGGTGTGGGGTCACACCGACCTCGACGAGTTCATCGAGTTCGCCGACGCGGTGCACCTCGAGGGCGTGGTGGAGCGGATCACCGTGCCGTTCCTGGTGGCGCACGGCGCGAACGACCGGCAGATCCCGCTGGAGATGGCGCACCGCTCCTACGACCAGGCGGTCAACTCCCCCAAGCGGGAGCTGCGGGTCTTCACGCCCGAGGAGGGGGCCACCGAGCACATCGGCCTGGACCACCTCCCCCACGTGAGCACGTTCGTCGCCGACTGGGTGGCCGACACCTTCGCCGAGCTCGCCCGGGGCTGACCGGCCCGCGGGGGCGGGCCGGCGGGGGTCGGCCCGCGGGGGCGGGCCGGCTCAGCCCTCCGGGACCCGCGGGGTGGGCGGCGTGTAGCCCACCTCGCCGTCGGCCAGGGTCGCCGCGGCCAGGGCCGCCACGAGACCCCCCGGTCCCACCTGGCGGCGCAGGGCCCGCTGGCGGGCGGCGCCCGAGCGGGCGGCGAGCCGCGCCTTCAGCAGCCCGCGCAGCAGGACGGCGTCCCCCGACTCCTCCAGGGCCGGCGCCAGGTACGCGAGCAGGCCGGGCAGCACGTCCCGCCCGGGCAGCCACCGCCTGGTGGCCGGGTCCAGGAGGAGGCCGCCGAGCCCGCGGCGCGCGGCGGCCACCACGGAGGCCGCCAGCGCCGCGTCCGGCAGCTCCGGCGGCGGGGCCCCGGCGACCGCCTCCCGGAGGGCGGTGACCACCAGGCCGCGGCAGAGACCCGCCAGCAGCACCGCCTCGGCCGCGGTGAGCGCGGCGTCGGCGACCCGCACCTCCACGGTCGGGTAGCGCGGGGAGAGGCGGGCGAACCAGTAGACGCTGGCCGGGTCGAGCGCGGCCCCCTCGGCGATCCGCTCGGCGACGCCCTCGTCCCAGGCGGCGGCGTCCCGGAACCGCGGGGGCAGGAGGGCCGTCGGCCAGGCCCGCAGGACGGCGTGCCGGTAGCTGGCCCAGCCGGTGTCCCGGCCCCGCCAGAACGGGGAGTTGGCCCCCAGCGCCAGCAGCACCGGCAGCCAGCCGCGGATCCGGTCGACCACCGCCACCCCGAGGTCCCGGGACGGCACGCCGACGTGCACGTGCGTCGCGCACGACACGTCCTCCCCTGCGGGGCTCCACCGGTCGAGCATCAGCCGGTACCGCGGCGACGGGGTGACGGCGATCCGACCGGGCACGCGGTACGGCGGGGTGCCCGCGGCCACCAGCAGGACGCCGAGCTCCCCCGCCGCGGCGGCCAGCGCCCGCCGGCCACGGGTCAGGTCCCCGGCGAGCGCCCGCAGGTCCGTCCGCACCTGGGAGGTGCTCTCCACCTGGAACCGCATGAGCTCGGCCTGCAGGCCGGCCTCCCCCGGCAGTGCCTGCAGCAGGTCGGGGGCCACGGTCGCGGCCACGCCGTCCGGGTGGAGCAGCAGGAACTCCTCCTCGACGCCCACGGTGGTCACCCGGGCAGCCGGGAGCGGGCCGGCCGGGACGGGGACGGCACCGCTGCCGGCCGGCGGGACGGGCCCGGGCGTCACCGCGGCCGCCGCTGCGCCGGAGGGCGCCGGGCCACGGGGTGTTCCCTCCACGGAGGCCGGCTCAGGCCGCCGCCGGGACGGCGGGGGCGAAGGGCAGCAGCTGCTGCTCCCCCGCCCGCACCACCACGCAGCTGGACTCGGGCACCTCGTGCCAGGCACCCCGGAGGTCACCGAGCGGTTCGGAGACCACCAGCCGGGCCCGGTCGGACACGCGCTGCAGCAGCGGGTTGTCGGGGTACTGGGCCCGCAGGGTGGAGACGTCCGTGCTGGTGAACAGCGAGCGCGACCGCCCCTCGCTGGAGTACCGGAAGGCCCACAGCGACTCGCCGTCGGTGGTGATCACGGTCATCTGCACCGGGAAGTCGATGCCGTGCCGCCGGCCGGTCTCCTCGATCAGCCCCACGGCGCGGGCCACCGCGGCCGGCGGGTCCTCCTCCAGGCCGAGGGTGAGCGCGAGGGAGAAGAACAGCTCCGAGTCGGTGGACCCCTCGATCAGCGGGAACAGCTCCGGGGCGACGGCGATGGCCAGGTCGCGGCGGACCAGGGGGAACCCGGCGAGGACGCCGTTGTGCGCCCACAACCACCGGTCGTGGCGGAACGGGTGGCAGTTGGTCTGCTGGACCGCCGTCCCCGTGGAGGCCCGGATGTGGGCGACCACGAGGGGGGCCTCCACGTGCGCGGAGAGCTCCTGGAGGTTGCGGTCGTTCCAGGCCGGGTCGGTGCTCCGGAACAGCCCGGGCCGGGGCCGGCCGTCGTACCAGCCCACCCCGAAGCCGTCGCCGTTGGTCGGCTCGGCACCGAGCCGGGAGTGCAGGCTCTGCATCACCAGCGAGTTCGCCGGCCGGTACAGCAGGTCCTCGAGCAGGACGGGATCCCCCGAGTAGGCGAGCCAGCGGCACATGCCGCCATCCCAGCCCCGGCACGGCGCGGCCGCCTCCCCCGCCGGGGATGAGGCGTCGGGCGGCCCCGAGGGGACCCCGGCGCGGCGACCGGTAGGAAGGGCGCATGCCCGACGACTTCCCGTCCCTCGCCGAGCTCGCCGCCGAGGAGGAGGAGCTGCAGTTCACCGGCTTCACCAACGACGACGCGTGGGACCTGGGCTCGGCGCTCGTGGCCGCCGCCCGCCGGGACGGCGCCCCGGTGGCGGTCGCCGTCGTCCGCAACGGCCACCGCCTGTTCTCCGCCGCGCTGGCCGGGGCGACGCCCGACAACGACGCGTGGATCGAGCGGAAGCTGCGGGTCGTGCACCGGTTCGGGCACGGCAGCCTGTACGTCCGGCAGGCCTCGGTCGAGCGCGGGACCACCTTCGAGGCGGAGTTCGGCCTCGACCCGCTGCGCTACGCGGCGCACGGCGGCGCCTTCCCGATCTCGGTCCGGTCTGTCGGGCCGGTCGGGGCGGTGGCGGTCTCCGGGCTGCCGCAGCTCGCCGACCACCGCATGGTCGTGGCGGCGGTGCGGGCGCACCTCGGCCGCTGACCGCCGGGCCACCGGCCCCGGCGGTCAGCGGCGGGAGCCGGCCACCGGGTCCCCCTGCCCGGCCGCGGCCCGCACCACCGCGACGCTCAGGGCGGCGCCGGCCAGGGCCACGCCCGCGGCGAGGGCGAAGGCCGGCAGGAAGGTGCCCGCCGACTCGGCGAGGAACCCGCCCAGCGGCGGGCCGCACAGCTGCGCGACGCCGAAGGCGAGGGTGCAGCGGCCGAACGCACCGGCGAACTCCCGCGGGGTGAGCGAGTCCGACAGGTGGGCGGCGATGACGGCCGGCAGCCCGGACATCGTGAGGCCGAACAGCAGCGCCGACAGGGCGGCGAACGGCTCGACCCCCAGCGGGACGGCGGCGATGGCGGCCGCCATGCCCAGGTAGCCCACCACCAGCGCGCGGCCCCGCCCCCACCGGTCCGACAGCGGGCCGAGCAGCAGGCCCCCGAAGACCAGCGCCACGCCGACCAGGGTGTAGACGGCCGCGGCGTGGCGGTCGGAGAACCCGGCGTCGTCCTCGAGCGCGCTCACCAGGTAGGTCGTGTAGACCGAGTAGGCCAGGCCGTAGGCGGCGTAGCCACCGGCCAGGCCCAGCCAGCCGGGCACCCGGCGCAGCGCCCGGGGGCGCGCGGGTGCCGCGTCGTCGCGGTGCGGTGCCGGGCGCAGGAACGCCAGGCACAGCGCGAGGGTGACCGCCGCGATGCCCGCCTCGAGCAGGTAGACCGTGCGCCAGGAGGCGTCCCCGCCGGCGGAGTGCAGCGCCGCGGCCAGGGCGCTGGCGACCACGATGCCGAGCCCGATGCCGGAGCCGGCGACGCCGATGGCGGCGCCGCGCCGGGAGGGGCGCACGACCGACCCGGCCAGGCCCGGGGCCGGCACCCAGATGAGCGCGCCGCCCAGGCCGGTCAGGCCCAGGCCGGCGGCGAGCCGGCCCGCCCCGCCCGCGGAGGCCGCGATCCCCAGCCCGGCGGTGCTCGCGGCCAGCCCGACCCGGATCAGCGTGGCCGGGGCGGCCCGGGCGGCGACGACGCTGACCAGCAGGGTGCCGAGCAGGTAGGCCCCGACGTTGACGGTGCCCACGAGGCCGGCGACGGCGTAGGAGCCGAGCAGGTCCGCGTTGATCGACGGCAGCAGGATGGCGAAGGAGAACCGGCCGAAGGCCTGCGCCACCGCCGACGCCAGGGCCACCAGGACCACCAGGACCCGCGGTCGTACCCGCACGCGCACCTCCCCGCCGCCGGGGCAGGTGCCCCGGTCCGGTCGCGATCCTGCCGGAGCCGGCGGCCGGGGGGCGCGGGGTCCCCCATCGGCGGGCCCGAGGTCCCTGGCCGCGTCCCCCGGCGGCGGCGAAGCATCGGATCACCACGATCACCCCGTCGAGGAGAGAAGACGATGAGCGGACCGACCGGCACCGCCGTCCCGACCGACCCCACCTTCTACCGCAGCGCCGCCGAGGCCATCGCCGCACCGACCGAACGGCTGGCCTACGTGGTGGCCTTCGACCGGTCCGGGCAGCGCCCGGATGCGCTGACCGTCGTGGACACCGACGCCGCCTCGGACACCTACGGGCAGGTCGTCGGGTGGGTCGACATGCCGACCACCGGGGACGAGCTGCACCACTTCGGCTGGAACGCCTGCTCCAGTGCCCTCATGCACGCCGGGCACGACACGGGGGACGACGGGCTGCAGCGGCGGTACCTCCTGGTGCCGGGCATCCGCAGCTCCCGGGTGCACGTCTTCGACACCCACCCCGATCCCCGGTCCCCGCGGCTGCACAAGACGATCGAGGCCGAGGAGCTGCGCACCAGGGCCGGCTACTCCCGGCCGCACACGCTGCACTGCGGGCCGGACGGGGTGTTCCTCACCTGCCTCGGTGGGTCGGAGGACGGGGGCGGCCCCGGCGGCATCGCCCTGCTCGACCACGCCACCTTCGACGTCATCGGGCCGTGGGAGACCGACCGGGGCGACCAGCACCTGGCCTACGACGCCTGGTGGCACCTCAACCAGAACACCCTCGTCTCCAGCGAGTGGGGCACCCCCTCGATGATCGAGGACGGTCTCGTCCCCGACCTGCTGCTCGGTCAGCAGTACGGGCACCGCCTGCACTTCTGGGACCTCGCCGAGGGCAGGCACCGGCAGACCGTCGACCTCGGGGCCGAGCACCAGATGGTGCTCGAGATCCGCCCCTCGCACGACCCGGACGCCACCTGGGGCTTCGTCGGCGTCGTCATCTCCACGGCCGACCTGTCCGCCTCGGTGTGGCGCTGGCACCGGGAGGGGGACGCCTGGCAGGTCGACGAGGTCATCACCATCCCGGCCGAGCCCGCCGACCCGGCCGACCTCCCCCCGGCGCTGCAGCCCTTCGGCGCGGTGCCCCCGCTGGTCTCGGACATCGACCTGTCGGTGGACGACCGGATGCTCTACGTCTCCTGCTGGGGCACCGGTGAGCTCAAGCAGTACGACGTGTCCGACCCGGCCGCCCCGCGCGAGGTCGGGTCGGTGCACCTGGGCGGGATCGTGCGGCGCGCCCCGCACCCGGCCGCCCCGGCCGAGCGGCTCGCGGGCGGGCCGCAGATGGTCGAGGTCAGCCGGGACGGGCGGCGGGTCTACGTGACCAACTCGCTGTACGGGGCCTGGGACGACCAGTTCTACCCCGACGGGGTCGGCGCCTGGATGGCCAGGATGGACACCGATCCGGTCTCGGGCGGCCTCACCCTCGACGAGCGGTTCTTCCCGCACGGCGAGGAGTTCCGGGGGCTGCGGGTGCACCAGGTGCGCCTGCAGGGCGGTGACGCGTCGTCCGACTCGTACTGCTACCGCTGACCGCCCCGCCGCCCTGCCCTCGCCGCCCGCCCCGCATCCCCTCCCGCCGTGATCACGGGGTGCGGCCCGCCGACGCGCCACCACCGGCGTGTCCGGCGGCGACGACCCCGTGATCACCGCGGAGGGGGCGGGGAGCCCACCCGGCCGGCCGGGTCAGCCGAGGGGCACTGCGGTGCAGGGCCCGCCGTCCGTCCCGACGAACGTGGCCACGTGGGTGGCCGTGCCGTCGGCGGTGACGTCGTGCGCCTGCGCCCCGCCGTCGGACCAGCCGCCGAACACGCACGTCACGTCGCCGAAGGTCTGCGGTGACGGCGCCGACAGGCTGTTGGACGAGCCCTGGATCACCGCGGCGGTGATCGGTGCCTGGCCGGTCCGCCCACCGAGGCCCAGCACGACCCCGGGCGGGTCCGAGGCGACGGTGAGCTCGACCGTCCGCGGATCCAGGCGCCGCGTGACCGTCGTGGTGGCACCCGCGGAGTCGGTGGCGGTGAGCCGCAGCTCCAGGTGCGCCGGGAACCCGTGGTCCGGGGCGGCGATCGAGGCCCCGGCCACCCCCGTCCAGGTCCGGAGCGGGTGGGCGTGGCAGGCGTCCGGGCAGTGCTGCAGGACGACCTCCCACGTGAGGTCGCTCGCCGGCAGGACGCCGTCCTCCGGGTCGGTCGCCGACCCGGTGAAGGAGATGGTCCCGCCCACGGCCCACGCCCCCGCCGGCTCGTCGATCACCGGCTCCGGTGGCGCGTCCACCGTGCCGCCGGACCAGCCCACCCGGGTCAGCGCCGCCTCCCCGCCCTCGTACCACTCGACGCGGACCTCGTGCGTCCCGGCGGTCAGCGTCCGCGTCGCGGTGAACACCGACGCCGGCTGGTCGCGCCACTCGTCGACGAGCAACTCGCCGTCGACCCACACGCGGATCCCGTCGTCGGCCGTCGCGGTGAACGTCCAGGGGCCCTCGGCCGGGAAGTCGAACTCCCCCGTCCAGCGGGCGGAGACGTCGTCCGCGGCGAGCCCGCCCGGCGCACCGGTCCCCCAGTCGTGGTCCAGCGGGGCGGCCTCGCAGGCCCGCACGGCCGGCTCCCCCACCGGCTCCCGGCCGGGGAAGTACTCGGCGAGGAACTGGCCGGCGGGGCAGGACACCGGCCCGGCCGCGCCGTGGCTGATCCGCCGCACGGTGCCGCCGACGAGGTCGACGTAGAACAGCTCGCCGGCCGGCGAGATCTCCAGGTCCACCGGCCCCGCGGCGCCGGTGACGAACGGCGTGGCGCGCGATCGGTCCGGCAGCCCGTCGGCCCCCGGGGGGACCGCCCAGATGCAGTTGCGGGAGTAGTCGGAGAAGAACAGCGCGCCGTCGTACCGGGACGGGTAGGGGCCGCCCTCGTAGAAGGAGAACGCCGCCCCGGAGAGGGAGGACCCCCGGGCGGGGTCGCAGTCCTCGTCGGGGGTGACCGGCGCGCCGTGGGCGTAGGTCAGGAAGGGCACCGCGTGCGCGGCCTCGTCGGCGTAGAGGTCCGCGCAGATCGGCAGGCCCGCGGCCGCGTAGCCGGGCTGCCGCTCGCCGCCCTCGTAGCAGGGCCAGCCGAAGTTCGGCACGCCGGCCGTCGGGTCGGCGATCCGGTTGACCTCCTCGACGGCGCGCCAGCCGACGTCGCCGAGCCAGATCTCGCCGGTGCCCGGCCGCTGGTCCATCCGGAACGGGTTGCGCAGGCCGTGCGCGACGATGCGCCGGGCGTTGGGGTCGGCCGCGCCGGCGGCCGGGTTGTCCGGCAGCGCCTCGCCCGTGTCCGGGGAGACCCGGATGACCGTGCCGGCCAGCGTCACCGGGTCACCGGGGGTGCGCAGGTCCTGGGACCGCAGCGCCCCGCCCTCGGCCGCGGGCGGGCTGAGCACCTCGCCCACCGCGCCGGGCGGGTCCCCGCAGGGGTTGCCGCCGGCCTGGCCGTGGTCGACGACGTCGAAGCTCGCGCCGTCGCCCGCGGAGACGTAGAGGGCGCCGTCCGCGCCGACGAGCAGGTCGCCGACGCCGTGGCTCGGGTACTGCTGGCACCAGTCGTGCACGAGCACCTGCTGGGTGGTGCTGCCGTCTTCGAGGGTGAGCCGGGCGAGCACCCCGCTGACCGCGCACCCCGCGCCGGTGGCGCCGGGCGGGTCGGGGCAGGGGTCGCTGTCGGCTCCCGGCGTCCCCCACCGCGGCGCGGTCCCGCCCACCGGGCCGTCGAACGTGTAGAGCACGTACAGGTACGGGCGGGCCGGGAAGGCCGGGTCCACCGCCAGGCCCAGGAGCCCCCGGTCCCAGAAGTTGTGCACCTCCGTGCGCAGGTCCGCGACCTGGGTCGGGGTCGCGTCGTCGAGGCCGTCGTACATCTGCACCGTGCCGCGCTTCTCCGCGGCGAACACCCGGCCGTCGGGGGCGAACCGGACCGCGGTCGGCTGCATCAGGCCGCTGAACGCCGCCGCCTCGGTGAACCCGCGGGGCAGCACGGCGGCCTCCGCCCCGCCGGCGCCGGCGACCACCAGCAGGGACAGCAGCACCGCCAGGACGGCGGAGACGGCGACCGGGCGCCGGGCACCGGCGCGGGAGAGGACGGGCACGGGGTTCCCCCTGGCCGCGGTCGAGGCGACCCGGGGTCGGCTCCCCCGGTGGACACGCGGTCGGCGGACCCTAGCCCGGCCCGGCCCACCCGCCGGACGCCGGGGGGGCGCTCACCCGCCGGGGGTCACCGCGCGCTCCCCTCCCGTCGCGCTGCGCCCGCTCAGCGGTGGCGCGTCCCCTGCAGGAAGCGCCGGACCTCGGCGTCGAACTCCTCCGGCGCCTCGAGGTTGGTCACGTGCCCGACCCCCGGGAGCAGCACCAGCCGGGAGCCGGGGATCGCCGCGTGCAGCGCCTCGGCCACGGGGCGGGGCGCCCGCACGTCCTCGGCGCCGTACAGCAGGAGGGTGGGGACGGCGACGGTCGGCAGCACGTCGCGGAGGTCGGCGTCGGCGAACGCGGTCAGCATCGACCGCGTCCCCGCCGGGCGGGCGTCGAGCATGACGGTGCGCACGAGGTCGAGCGTCTCCTGGGGCACCGGCCCGGCGAAGAACCCCGGCAGGTAACCGTCGACCCACTCGGCCGGCGGGCGGTCCAGCTCGGCCCGGACCCGGGACAGGCGGGCCTCGACCTCCTCCGGCGGCAGCGACCCCTTCCACCCCGCGTAGGCCGACGCCAGCACCAGCGACCGGACCAGCCCGGGGTGGCGCCGGTACACCGCGAGCGCCAGGCCGCCGCCGAAGGAGAGGCCGCACAGGTGCACCGGGCCCAGGTCCAGCGCCCCGGCGAGGTCGGCGACCGCGTCGGCGTACCCGGCGATGGTCAGGTCGGCGGGCGGGTCCGGTGAGCCGCCGCAGCCGGGCGCGTCCCACGCCACCACGTCGAACTCGTCGGACAGGTCGTCGAGCTGCGGCCCCCAGTCCCGGCCGTCGCTCCACCCGCCGTGGAGCAGCAGCAGCGGCTCACCCGCCCCCGCGCGGCGGTAGGCGATCGACAGACCACCGGCCCGGACGAGATCCACGGCGAGGTCCACGGGCGAGGCTCAGCCGGGCTTCCGGGCCAGGAAGGGGTGCCCGTACACCTCGTAGGCGCGGGCGTTCGCCTCCCCTCCGGCCTCGCCGAAGGTGTCGCAGGGCTCGCCGATCTCGACGTCGGTGAACCCGGCCTCGGTGAGCATCCTCTGCCAGCCCGCACGGGGCAGCCCGCCGGCTATCTAACCGGTCCAGAGGTCGATGTCGCGCACCGCCGCCTCGGGCACCGGCCGGCCGTTGGCGATGTCGGCGAAGGAGAACCAGCCGCCGGGGCGCAGCACGCGGCGGACCTCCCCGAGCACCGCGCGCTTGTCGGCGCACAGGTTGACCACGCCGTTGGACACGACGACGTCGGCCCAGCCGTCCTCCACCGGGAGGTCCTCGGCCAGGCCCTCGCGGAACCCCACGTGGTCGAGCCCCAGCTCCCGGGCGGTGGCGCGGGACCGCTCGAGCATCTCCGGCGTCATGTCGACCCCGACGACGCGCCCGCCGGGACCGACCAGGCGCGCGGCGAGGAAGGTGTCGAGGCCGCCGCCCGAGCCGACGTCCACCACGCGCTCGCCCGGCTCCGGGCGGCGCAGCGCGAAGGGGTCGGCGACCCCGGCGAAGGACTCCACGGCGCGGTCCGGGAGCGCGGCGACGGCGTCCTCGTCGTAGCCCAGCCGCCGGGCCAGCACCCGGCCGGTGTGGAAGTGGTACTCCCCGGACGGGTCGACGGCGACCTGCCGGTACTTCTCGCGGACCTGGTCGCGGAGCCGGCCCGGGTCGACGGGGAGCTGCGTGGTGCGGGTCATGGCGGCCTCCTCGCGTGCCCGCCGGTCGTGGCACCGAGGGGCTGCCGGTGCCCTGCCCTCACCGTCCCGCCGGCACCGGTCGACCTCAAGGCCCCCGCACGTGTCGATCGGGTGACGGCCCCGTTGCGGCTCACACGCGGCGGCCGCGCAGCTCCCGGTAGTGCTCGACGAGGGCGGTGGTGGAGGCGTCCTGGTCCAGCTCGGGCACCTCGGGCGAGCTCAGCGCCGGCCCGAGCTCGCGGGCCAGGACCTTGCCGAGCTCGACGCCCCACTGGTCGAAGGAGTCGATCTGCCAGATCACGCCCTGGGTCATGACGGCGTGCTCGTAGAGGGCCACCAGCTGGCCGAGGGTGGACGGGGTGAGCCGCGGGGCCAGGACCGTCGTCGAGGGCCGGTTGCCGGGCATGACCTTGTGCGGCACCAGCTCCTCGGGGGTCCCGTCGGCGGCCACCTCCTCGGCGGTCTTCCCGAACGCCAGGGCGGCGGCCTGGGCGAACATGTTGGCCATCAGCAGGTCGTGCATCTCGCCGATGTCGTGCACCGGCTCGCCGAAGCCGATGAAGTCGGCCGGCACCAGCGTCGTCCCCTGGTGCAGCAGCTGGTGGAACGCGTGCTGGCCGTTGGTGCCCGGCTCGCCCCAGTACACCTCGCCGGTCGCCGTCGTCACCGGCTGCCCGTCCCAGCGCACCGACTTGCCGTTGCTCTCCATGGTGAGCTGCTGCAGGTAGGCCGGGAACCGGGAGAGGTACTGGCTGTAGGGCAGGACGGCGTGGCTCTGCGCGCCGAAGAAGTCCGTGTACCAGACGCCGAGCAGGCCCTGCAGGACCGGCAGGTTCGACTCGAAGGGCGCCGTCCGGAAGTGCTCGTCGACGGTGTGGAAGCCGGCGAGCATCTCGTCGTAGGCCTCCGGGCCGATCGCGACCATGAGGGACAGCCCGATGGCGGAGGTGTAGGAGTACCGGCCGCCGACCCAGTCCCAGAACTCGAACATGTTCTCCGGGTCGATGCCGAACTCGCGGACCGCCTCGGTGTTGGTCGACACCGCGACGAAGTGCTTGGCCACGGCCGACCCGTCGGCGCCGAGGCCGGACAGCAGCCAGTCGCGGGCGACCTGCGCGTTGGTGAGCGTCTCCAGCGTGGTGAAGGTCTTGGAGCAGACGACGAACAGCGTCTCGGCCGGGTCGAGGTCGCGGGTGGCCTCGGCGAAGTCGGTGGGGTCGACGTTGGAGACGAACCGCGCGGTGAGGTCCCGGTCGCTGTAGGCGCGCAGCGCGGTGTAGGCCATCGCGGGGCCGAGGTCGGAGCCGCCGATGCCGATGTTCACGACCGCCCGGATCCGCCGGCCGGTGGAGCCGACCCACTCCCCCGACCGCACCCGCCCGGCGAAGTCCCGCATCCGGCCGAGCACCTCGTGCACGTCGGCGGTCACGTCCTGGCCGTCCACGCTCAGCGGCCGGTCGGCCGGTGCGCGCAGCGCGACGTGCAGGACGGCGCGGTCCTCGGTGGGGTTGACGTGCTCGCCGCCGAACATGGCGTCGATCCGCTCCCGGAGGCCGGCCCGCTCGGCCAGCGCGACGAGCAGCCGCAGCGTCTCGTCGGTGACCCGGTGCTTCGAGTAGTCGAGGTACAGGTCGCCGGCGCGCGCGGTCATCCGCCGCCCGCGGTCGGGGTCCTCGGCGAACAGCTCGCGCAGGTGCCGTCCGGCGACGGCGCGGTGGTGCTCGGCCAGCGCGCCCCACTCCGGCGTCGCGGTGATGTCCAGGGTGGTCTCCAAGGCTGCCTCCGGGCGGTCGCGGTTCTCCGCCCACCCTGGTGGGTTCCGCCGCAGCAGTCCAAACGGGGCCGCCCCCGGTCACCGGGCCGCGGGTCGCACCAGGCGGACCAGCGCGACCAGGACCCCGATCGCGGCGCCCACGACCCCGATCCAGAGGACGACGCGGACCACGGCGGGCCACGCGCCCGCGAGGTCGAACGGGAAGACCTGCAGGACCCGCACCGTCGCGGCCAGCCCCAGGGCGGTGGTGACCAGCTCCCCCAGCGCGACCAGCCGGCGGGGGTCCCACACCAGCTCCACGGCGGCGACCACGATGCCGGCCACGAGCGTGGCGTCGACCAGGCCCAGCGCCTGCGGTGTCGCGTCGGTGAGGAAGGGCACCGCCTCCCACCCCGGCCACACGTGGAGGAGCCACAGCAGGACGCCGTTGACCAGGGCCCCCACGAGGTAGCCGGCCCTCCGCTGCCCCGCGGGCGGGCGGCGCACGGTGCGCACGGTGGTCATGACCGGACCGTAGGAACGGCGCCCGGCGCCCGCCCGGGGCCCGAAGTCCCTCCCCCTACCGCCTTCGGACCGGTGCTGCCCGGGTGCGCCGGGGGCCACGGTGACGTCGAACGGGACCGCGCCCCGCCCGGGGGCCGCCCCCGACCGTGTCGTCCCGGGAGGACACTGCCGTGAGCCTGAACCTCGCCACCATCCTCCGCGAGGCCGCCCGCTCCCACCCCGAGAAGGACGCGCTGCTCTTCGACGGCGGCGCGGTCAGCTACGCGGAGCTGGACGCGGCCTCGGACCGCTTCGCCACCGGCCTCGCCGCGCGCGGGCTCGGTCCCGGGGACGCGGTCGCGCTGCAGCTGCCCAACGTGCCGCAGTTCGCCGTCGCCTACTTCGGCGTCCTCAAGGCCGGGTGCGTCGCCGTCCCCGTGAACGTCCTGTTCAAGGCCGGCGAGGTCGGCTACGTGCTCGGGGACTCCGGTGCCCGCGTGCTGGTCACCTGGAGCGGCGTCGCCGACGAGGCGGCGAAGGGCGCAGCGGACGCCGGGGTCACCGACGTGGTCGTCCTCGCCACCCCCGGTGCCCCGCGCACCACCGTCGGCCGGCCGTTCGAGCAGCTCCTGGAGACGCCGGTCCTGGGCCGGCCCCCGCTGCACCAGCCCGACCCCGGCGACACGGCGGTGATCGTCTACACCGCGGGGACCACCGGCCGGCCCAAGGGCGCGGAGCTCACCCACTTCCAGCTGTTCATGAACGCCGACACCCCGGGTCGGCTGTTCGGCATCCGGGACGACGACGTCGTCCTGGCCGTGCTGCCGCTGTTCCACGTCTTCGGTCTTTCGAGCATCCTGAACTGCGGGGTCCGGTTCGCCGCGACGCTGGCCCTGGTCCCCCGCTTCGAGGCCACCGCCGTCATGGAGGCGATCCAGCGGCACCGCGTCACCGTCTTCGAGGGCGTGCCGACGATGTTCATCTCGGTGCTCGACCACCCCCACCGCGAGCGGTACGACCTCTCCTCGCTGCGGGTCGGCATCTCCGGCGGCGCCCCCATCCCGGCCGAGGTCATCGACCGGTTCGAGCGCACCGTCGGCGCCGTCGTCCTCGAGGGCTACGGGCTGTCGGAGACCGCGTCGACGACGACGTTCAACGTCAGCGAGCAGGACCGGCGGGTCTACAGCATCGGCAGGCCCGTCTACGGCGTCGAGGTCGAGGTCTGGGACCCCGAGGGCCGGCCGCTGCCCCCGGGCCGGGAGCACATCGGCGAGCTCGTCGTGCGCGGCTTCAACGTCATGAAGGGCTACCACGGGCGCCCCGAGGCGACCGCGGAGGCGATGGCCGGGGGCTGGTTCCACACCGGCGACCTCGGCTACGTCGACGAGGACGGCTACTTCTTCGTCGTCGACCGCGCGAAGGACCTGATCATCCGCGGTGGCTACAACGTCTACCCGCGCGAGGTCGAGGACGTCCTCCACACGCACCCGGCGGTCGCCGAGGCCGCGGTCGTCGGCGTCCCCGACGACCGCCTGGGCCAGGAGGTCACGGCCTTCGTCGCGCTGCGGCCCGGGCAGGAGGCCACCGAGGACGAGCTCGTCGGGTACGTCCGGGAGCGGGTCGCCTCGTACAAGTACCCCCGCTCGGTGCACTTCCGCGCCCATCTGCCGCTGAACGCGACCGGCAAGGTCCTCAAGCGGGAGCTGGTCGGCTGATGGAGCGGATGGGACCGCTGGACGCCGCGTTCCTGCAGGGCGAGGACGAGGAGGCCGGGGTCTCCCTGGCCATCGCCTCCATCGCCGTCTTCGAGGGCCCGGCGCCGGCCCAGCAGGAGTTCGCCACCATGCTCGCCGGCCGGCTGCCGCTGGTCCCGCGGTACCGCCAGCGGGCCGTGGAGGTCCCCCTCGACCTCGGCCCGCCGGTGTGGGTGGACGACCCCGACTTCGACCTCGGCCACCACCTGCGGCGGACGGCGCTGCCCGCGCCCGGCGGGGACGCCGAGCTGGCCGCGCTCATGGGCCGGGTCATGTCCGGCCGGCTCGACCGCGACCGCCCGCTGTGGGAGTACTGGCTGGTGGAGGGCCTGGCGGAGGGCCGGTGGGCGCTGATCTCGAAGATCCACCACTGCATGGCCGACGGCATCTCCGGCACCGACCTCTACCGGGTCGTCCTCGACGAGACACCCGAGCCGCGGCCGCCGGTCCCCGACGACTGGCATCCCGGCCCGATGCCCTCCCGGTTGCGGCTGGCCGGCGCCGCGGCGGCGTCGCTGGCCGCCCTGCCCGCCGACCAGGCCCGGGCCCTCGCCGGGGTGCTGCAGCGGCCGGGGGACCTGGCCCGGGCCACCCGCGGGACCGTGCGCGGGCTGGCCGGGCTGGCCGGTGCCCTCGTCCCCGCCGCGCGGTCCTCCCTGACCGGCCCGCTGTCGGCGTCACGGCGGTTCGCCTTCGCCCGCGGCTCGGTGGCCCAGGTGGGCGAGGTCCGCCGCGCCCTGGGCGGCACCTTCAACGACGTCGTCCTCGCCGCGATCACCGCCGGGTTCCGGCAGCTGCTGCTGCGCCGCGGGGAGCTGCCCCGCCCGCACGTGGTGCGCACGCTCGTCCCGGTCTCGGTGCGCCCGCCGGGCGCCGAGAGCATCCGCGACAACCGGGTCTCCCTGCTGCTCGCCGAGCCGCCGGTGCACCTGGCGGACCCGGTCGAGCGGCTGGTCGCGGTCCGGGCCCACCTCGCCGAGCTGAAGGCCCGGCAGGAGGCCGAGGCGGGCGCCGCCGTCGTGGCGGTCGCCGGCCACGGCGTGTTCCCCGCGGTCGCCTCGCCCGTGCGGATCGCCGCGCACCTGCGGCAGCGGTCCGTCGTGACCGTGACGACGAACGTGCCCGGGCCCCGCCGGCCGCTCTACGCCCTGGGCCGGCGGTGCGTCGAGATCGTCCCGTACGTGCCGATCGCCTCGACGCTGCGCACCGGGGTGGCGGTCTTCAGCTACTGCGGTGCGGTCACCGTCGGGGTCACCGCCGACGCCGCCGCGGTGCCCGACGTCGCCGTCCTCGCCGCCGGCATCGAGGCCGGGCTGGACGAGCTGGTCGTCGCGGCCCGGGCCACCACGCCCGCCGGGGCCTGACGTGGAGTGCGCGCCGGCCGCCGCACCCGTCAGCGCAGCACGGCCACCTCCAGGGCACCGGAGGCGGCCGGGTCGTCGAAGAGGTCGTAGGCCTCGGGCACCTGGTCGAAGCCGAACCGGTGGGTGACGATCCGGCCGGCGTCGAGCCGGCCGGCGCGCGGCATGCGCAGCAGCACGGGGGTGGTGGAGGTGTCCACCAGGCCGGTGGTGATGGTGACGTCGCGGATCCAGAGGTCCTCCAGGTGCAGCGTGGTGGGCTTGCCGTGGACGCCGATGTTGGCCACCCGGCCACCCGGCCACCCGGCCGCCGGGCCGGACGACGTCGACGGCCAGGTCGAAGGCCGCGGGCACCCCGACCGCCTCCATGGCCACGTCGGCGCCGAGCCCGGCGGTCATGACCGCCGCCAGCCCGACCGGCCCCGCCCCGACGATGACGACGGTGTCCCCGGGCCGGACGCCGCCGTTGAGCAGGAGCTGATGCAGGACAGCAGCACCCGGTCCCCGGGGCGCACGGTGCGCACGCCGGGTCCCACCTCGGTCACCGTGCCGAGGGCCTCGTGGCCGAGGATCGTCCCGGGCGTCACCTCGGGCACGTCCCCGCGCAGGATGTGCAGGTCGGTACCGCAGATGGTGAACGCGTCGACGCGGACGACGGCGTCCTCGGGGTCCTCGAGGCGGGGGTCCGCGACGTCCTCCCACGACCGCTGGCCGGGGACGGCCTCCAGTGCACCGCCGGGCCCGCCGCCCGCCGGGAGTGACGGACGTCCCGGAGGGCAGGGCCGGTCAGCCGCCGTGCGGCACGGCGGGCGCGGTGCAGGCTCGGGGCCGTGACCGGCTGGCTGCTGCGCTACGAGGGCCTCGACCCGGACGGTGAGCGGCTGCGGGAGTCCCTCTGCGCGCTGGGCAACGGCCGGTTCGCCACCCGCGCCGCCGCGCCGGAGTCCCGCGCCGACGGCGTCCACTACCCCGGCACCTACGCCGCCGGGGTGCACAACCGGCTCGTCGACCGGGTCGACGGACGCGAGGTCGCCAACGAGAGCGTGGTGAACCTGCCCGACTGGCAGTCGCTCACCGTCCGCGTCGACGGCGGGGACTGGCTGGACCTCGCCGCGGTCACGGTCTCCGACCACGTGCAGGAGCTGGACCTGCGCCGCGGGGTCCTCACCCGCCGGTTCCGGATCGAGGACGAGCAGGGCCGCCGCACCCGGATCGCGCAGCGGCGGCTGGTCTCGATGGCCGACCCGTGCCTGGCCGCGCTGGAGTGCACGGTGCTGGCGGAGAACTGGTCCGGGGAGCTGACCGTGCGCTCGGGGCTCGACGGGCGGGTGACCAACGACGGGGTCGCCCGCTACCGCGGCCTCGCCGGCCGGCACCTGGTGCTGGAGGAGTGCGGCGTGGGTGGGGACGGCGTCCTCACGCTGACCGCGCACACCAGCCAGTCCCGGATCCGGGTCGGCCTGGCCGCGCGCCACCGCGTGCTGGTCGACGGCGCACCGCGGGAGGTGCCCCCGGTGCCGGTGGAGGAGCCGGGCTGGGTGGCGGTCGACCTGACGGTGGCGATGGCCCCGGGCCGGCGCCTCACCGTCGAGAAGCTGGCCGGGCTGTGCACCTCCCGCGACCCCGGCATCGGCGAGCCCGGGGAGGCCGCGGTGGACGAGGTCGCCCGGGCCGGGGAGTTCGCCACCGCGCTGGGCCGCCACGAGCTCGCGTGGGGCCACCTCTGGCACCGGTGCGACGTGCGGATGGAGCCGGCCGGGCGGGCCTCGCTCACCCTGCGGCTGCACGTCTTCCACCTGCTGCAGTCGGTCTCGCACCACAGCATCGACCTCGACGTCGGCATCCCCGCCCGCGGGCTGCACGGGGAGGCCTACCGCGGTCACGTGTTCTGGGACGAGGTCTTCGTGCTGCCGTTCTTCGACCTGCGGCTGCCGGAGGTGTCGCGGGCGATGCTGCTGTACCGGTGGCGTCGGCTGCCGCAGGCCCGCGCCGCCGCCCGGGCCGCCGGCCACCGGGGGGCGATGTTCCCGTGGCAGAGCGGTGCCACCGGCCGCGAGGAGTCCCAGTCGGTGCACCTCAACCCGCGGTCGGGGCACTGGCTGCCGGACCACTCCCACCTGCAGCGGCACATCGGGCTGGCGGTGGCCTACAACACCTGGCGCTACCACGAGGCCACCGGCGACGTGGACTTCCTGGCCCAGTACGGCGCCGAGATGATCCTCGAGGTCGCGTCGTTCTTCGCCGACCTGGCCACCTACGACCCGGCCGACGACCGGTACGACATCTGCGGGGTCATGGGGCCCGACGAGTACCACGACGCCCTGCCCTGGCGCGGCGAGCCCGGCGTGGACGACAACGCCTACACCAACGTCATGGCGGCCTGGACCCTCACGCGGGCCCTGGAGTGCCTCGACGTCCTGCCGCCCGAGCGGCGGCGGGAGATGCTCGACCTCGTCGACCTGCGCCAGCACGACCTCGAGCACTGGGACCACGTGAGCCGCAAGCTGCGGCTGTGCTGGCACGGCGAGGGAGTGCTGTCCCAGTTCCGGGGCTACGACCGGCTGGCGGAGTTCGACTGGGCCGGCTACCGCCGCCGCTACGGCGACATCAGCCGGCTGGACCGCATCCTCGAGGCGGAGGGCGACAGCACCAACCGCTACCAGGTGTCCAAGCAGGCCGACGTCCTCATGCTCTTCCAGCTCCTGACCGCCGACGAGCTGTACGCCGTCCTCGACCGGCTGGGCTACCGGCACGACCGGGGGACGATCCCGCGCACCGTCGCCTACTACCTCGACCGCACCGCCCACGGGTCGACGCTGTCGAAGGTCGTCCACTCCTGGGTGCTGGCGCGCAGCGACCGCCGCCGGGCCTGGGGCTACTTCCTCGAGGCGCTGGACAGCGACATCGCCGACGTGCAGGGCGGCACCACCGGGGAGGGCATCCACCTGGGCGCCATGGCGGGGACGATCGACCTCCTGCAGCGCGCCTTCACCGGCCTGGAGACCCGCAGGGACGCGCTGTGGCTGGACCCGTGCCTCCCCGACCAGCTGACCGGCATGCGGTTCCGGCTGCGCTACCGGGGGCACCGCCAGGTGGAGGTCGCCATCACCCACGACGCCCTCGTCATCGGGGGTGACGCGCACCGGGCCGCGATGCTGCCGCTGCGGGTCCGCGACCAGGAGCACCGGCTCGACCCGCGCGGCAGCCTGGCGGTCCCCCTGCGCCGGCCCGCCGGCCGTCCCGGCCGCGGACGCCCGTGACGGGGTCCCCGGGCCCGGTGTCACAGCAGGCCGCCGGCGGCCAGGTTCAGCGTGAGGAGGACGGCGGCCAGGACCACCCCGCCCACGGTCGCCAGCGCCAGCAGCACCCGGCGCAGGCTCCACCGCTGCACCCGGATGCGCGGGTGCGGGGGCAGCAGCGCCCGGAGGTCCTCGACCAGGTCGCGGTCCTGCTCGGCGAGGAGCCGGGCGAGCTGCCGGGGGATCGTCAGCGAACTGGTCGCGGCGAGGGCCTCGGCGAGCTCGTCGAGGTCGAAGAACGCCGTGGCCCGGGCCACGACCCGCTCCGGCCCGACGGCGAGCGCCAGGACCAGCAGCATGTCGGCCAGGTCGGCCGCCTGGCGCCAGCGCGAGGGCCGCAGCTCCCCGAAGGAGACGTCGACCAGGTAGGCGCGGCGCCCCTGCGCGAGCACGTTGGAGGGCTTGATGTCGCGGTGCGCCGCGCCGGCCGCCCAGAGCCGGCGGACCTGCCGGAGGGCGTCGTCGACGAGCGCGTCGTCGACCGGGGCGTCGAGCAGCTCCACCGCCCCCGGGACCAGCTCGGTCACCAGCAGGTACTCCTGGCCGGGGACGACCTCGACCACGCCCACCGGCTCGGGGACCTGCACGCCGCCGTCCCGCAGCAGCCGCAGCATGTAGTCCTCGTGCTCCACCAGCCGGCGCACGGAGGAGAACGGGGCCTCGTCCTCCAGCCGGCCCCAGCGCAGGACGCGCGCCCACTTGTACCAGCGGTCGGAGCGCAGGTGGGTGGTCGCGTAGAGCTTGCCGAAGAGGTGCTCGGGTGGGCCGTCGGCGAGCCGCAGCCGGCAGGGCGTCGAGCCGGCCGACCCGTCCAGCCGGTACGGCTCGATCCCCGACAGGACGAGGCCGAGCTGGTCGCGGACGGCGGTGCGCACCCGCCCGGTGCGCTCGGCGTCGAGCCGCAGGTGGGCCTTGACCTCGCGCCGGTAGGTGACCGGGAACCGCTCCACGGGTGCGAGGAGGGCGACGACCAGGACCGTCAGGCTGCACCCGAGCAGCGCGCCCGCGACCGCGCCGGAGACGGTGTCCAGGCCGAGGGCCACCCGGACGGCCACCAGCCCGCCGACCAGGGCGACGACCGCGCCCCACCCCCACCGCCGCGCCCGGCCCGGCGGCGCCAGCACGAGCAGGCTGCCGGTGGCCACGGTCGACAGCACGATCACCGGCCACGCCGTCAGGCCGAGGTGCCCGGGTGACCCGGTGACCTCCTCCCGCACCACGCGGACGAGCGCGGCGTCGCCGGAGACGACCTGCGCGGTCGCCGCCACGACGCTGATGGTGCCCCCGTAGACCAGCAGGTGCCGCCACCGCGCGGTCCAGACCAGGACGACGACGGTCGGCAGCCACAGGACGCGGTAGCCCAGCGTCTCGCCCAGGGTGCCGGCGTCGACCCCCCACCCCGGGGGCGCGCCCGACGGGGCCAGCCACTCCCGCACGGTGCGGTCGAGCGCCGGCAGGCCGCCGGGTCGGCCGGCCCACAGCGCCAGGAGGGTGACGGCGACGGCCGTCCCCGCGGCGCCGAGCCAGGCCGCGCGCGGCACCCGGAGGCGCGTCGTGCGGTCCCGGCCCGAGGGGCGGCGCAGGACGGCGCCCTCCGGCCGGACCGGCCGGCGGGCCCGCGCGGCGGGCACGGGCGGGCGCCGGCCGTCGGCGGCGGGCGGCAGCGGGTGGCCCGGGCGCAGGTCGCCGCCCGCGCGCAGGCCGGGGCCGGCCGGTCCCTCGCCGCTCACCGGGCCATCGTGCCCCGCCGGTCCGCTCCCGGGTCCCGGGCCGGAGGTCCCTGCCCGGTGAGCCCTGCGACCCGTCCCGCCGGCCCCGGGACCAGCGCCTCCACCACCGGGACCTCCGGCCCCTCCGGCGCGGCGCCGGCGCCCGCGACCGTGGACCCGACCGGACGACCGCTCCGGGCGACCGCACGCAGGCCGCCACGGACGACCCCACCGGACGACCCGCCGAGGAGGACCCGTGACGTCGAGCCCGACCCGCACCCCCGCACCCACCGCAGCCGGGCGCCGCGACCGCGCCGTCGCCGGGCTGCTGCTGCTCACCGCCGGCGCCGGCGTGCTGCTGGCGATCGTCACCGCGGAGGCGCTCTACCCCGCCGACTACCGCAGCAGCGTGAACACCGTCAGCGACCTGGCCGCCATGCGGCCCGACGACGTCGTCCGGCAGCCCTCGGCGGCGATCTTCAACGTCACCATGGTCGTCGGCGGCCTGCTCATCGGGACCGCCGCCGCCCTGCTGGCCCGGGTGCGATCCGGGGTGTCGGTCGTGCTGCCGCTCGCCGCGCTGGGCCTGGGCATGGTCGGCGTCGGGCTGTTCCCCGGCAACACGGTCATGGCCGTGCACCAGCTGGTGTCGCTCGTGGCCTTCGCCGGCGGCGGGCTCGCGGCGATCCTCGCCGCGCGGCTGGTGCCGCGGCCGCTGCGTCCCGTGCCGGTGCTGCTGGGCGCCGTCGCGCTGGCCGCGCTGCTCGGCTACGAGCTCCTCGGCGGTTCGGCGGTGTTCGACGCGCTGGGCGAGGGTGGCACCGAGCGCTGGATCGTCTACCCGGTGGCCCTCTCCCTCGTGGTCCTCGGCAGCGGGCTGGCGGCCGCGCCGGCCGGGCCCCACCCTGGGGCCGACCGGTGACGGCGGCCCGCGCCGCGCTGCGCCGGAGGTCCGGGGGACCCGCCGCGCGGGCGGCCGGTGCCGCCGCCGCGCTGGCGGCCGGTGCCGCGGCGACCGGCCTGCTGCGGCGGCCCTCGGGCGCCCCCGTCCCCGTCGTGACCCCGCGGGGGCAGACCGTGCGCCTGGCCGGCAGCGGGCTCTACCGGTACGACTCGGTGTTCACCGCGGCCGGCAACACCGCCGTCGACGCGGTCGTGCTCGCGCTCGGGGTGCCCCTGGTGATCACCGCGTGGCTGCAGCACCGGGCCGGGTCACCGCGCGGCTCGCTCCTGCTCACCGGGGCGTTCGGCTACCTGCTCTACGTCTACGCCACCTATGCCGTCGGCGTGGCCTACAACCCCCTCTACCTGGTCTACGTGACGCTGATGGCGACCGGGCTCTGGGGGCTGGCCGCGGCGGCGGCCGCCACCGACCGGGCCGCGCTGGCCGCGGCGGCCGCGGACCCCGCCGTGCCGCACCGGGCCCTGTCGTGGTTCCTGCTCGTCGCGGCGGCCACGACCGCCGCCGTCTGGACGCCGCCGCTGGTCACCGCCCTGCTGGAGGGCCGCCCGCCGGACCTGCTGGAGGGCTGCACCACCCCGGTGACGTACGCCCTCGACCTCGCCGTCGTCACCCCGGCCGCGGCCCTGGCCGGGATCCTGGTCCGCCGCCGGGACCCGCGGGGCTACCTGCTCGCCGCGCCCCTCCTCGTCCTGATCGCGATGCTGCTGCCCACCATCGGGCTGAGCACCGCGCTGCAGGCGGCCGCCGGCATCTCCTTCACCGTCCCCGAGGTGGTCGGGCCGGTCGCCGGCTTCGGCGTCCTCGGGCTCGGCGGGGCGGAGCTGCTCCGGCGGCTGCTGCGGGGGGTTCCCGCGCAGGTGCCGGTGACGCGGGAGGCCGGCGGCGCCCCGGCCCGCGCCTGACCGGTACCGAGCACGAGACGGAGGTCCCGCACGGAGGGGCCGGTGGGCCCGGGGCGGCGCGGGACCGGCCGCCTAGCGTCCGGGGTACCGATCTCCCGCACCCCTGGACGGCCCCCGTGCTGCGCTCCCCGATCCTCCAGCTCGTGGCGCTCCTCGGCGTCACCGTCGCCCTCGTCGACGCGCTGCGCGAGGCCGATCCCGACCTCGCCGCGCTGCTCGCCGCGGTGGCCGCCGTGCAGCTGGCCGCCCTGCTCACCGTGGTCCGCGGCCGGGTCGGCGTCCCCCTTCGGCCGGACCTCGCCACCTGGCTGCGCGACCAGTCGGCCGCCACCGGCGAGCCCCGGGAGCGGCTGGCCGACCGGTGCGTCGCGGCCTACCGCGCCGGCCTCACCGGTGAGCCGGCCGCGCCGCGGTGAGCGCTCCCCCGCGCGGGACGGCCACCGTCACCGCCGTCCTCCCCCTGGTGCCCGGCCGGCCGGCTCCCCCCGCGCAGCTGGGCGGCAAGGCCGCGTCGCTGGACCGGCTGGTGCAGGGCGGCTTCCCGGTCCCCCCGACCGCGGTGGTCACCGCGGACACCTACCGGGCGGTGGCCGCGCACCCGGACCTGGCACCGCTGCTGACCCGGCTCCGGGCCGGGGCCGTGGTGCCCGCCCGCGAGGTCGACGCCGCGTTCCGCGCGGTGCCGGTGCCGGCCGCCCTCGCCGAGGACGTCGTCACGGCGGCCCGCGCGGTCGCCGGGGGCGGGTGCCTGGCGGTGCGTTCCTCTGCGACCGTGGAGGACATGGCCGGCGCCTCCTTCGCCGGGCAGTACCGCTCGAGCCTGGGGGTGGACCCGGAGCACGTGGTGGACGCGGTGCGGCTGACCTGGGCCTCGCTGTGGCACCCGGCCCCGTGCGCCTACCGGCGGGCGTGGGGCATCCCCGACGAGGACGTCGCGATGCCCGCCGTGCTGATGCGGATGGTCCCGGCCCGCTCGGCCGGCGTGGTCTTCACCGCCGACCCCGGTGGGGAGCCCGGCCGGGTCCGCGTGGAGGCGGTGCCCGAGCTGGGCGAGGCCCTCGTCTCCGGTGCCCGCACGCCCGAGGTCTTCCTGCTGCCCCGCGACGGCGGGCCGGTGGCCGGGGTCCCGCCCGAGGGCGGCGTGGGAGGCGTGCCGCCGCAGGTCGGCGAGGCCGCCGCGCTGGCGCTGCGGATCGAGGCCGCCGAGGGCGGCCGGCCGCAGGACGTCGAGTGGGCCTGGGACGGCGACCGCACGTGGGTGGTGCAGGCGCGGCCGATCACCACCGGCCCGGCCCGCGCCGACGACGGCTGCGAGACGCCCGTGGACGGCGCCGAGCTCACCACCGCCGGCATCGGCGAGACCCTGCCGGGCCTGCTGCCGCCGCTGGTCTGGGACGTCGGCTCGTTCCTCGTGGAGGAGGCGCTGCGCTCGGTCCTGGGCCGGCTGTGGGGGCTGCCTGCCGACCGGAGCGGGCCGCACCAGCTCGTGCGCCGGGTGCGCGGCCGGGCCGCGCTCGACCTGGACCTGCTCCGGGCCGCGGCCGCCGCGGTCCCCGGCGGCTCGGCGGCCGAGCTGGAGCGCCAGTGGTTCGGCGCCGCCCTCCCCGGTGCCGGGGAGGAGGCCCCGGCCCGGCGGCTCTCCCCCGCCGACCGGGTGCGCGCCGCCCGGCTGCAGCTGCGGGCCGCGGCCGCCCGGCGCCGGGCGGCCACCGAGGCCGGGGTCGTCCTGGCCGCCACCGAGGCGCTGATGGCCGACCCGCCGCCGGCGGACGTCCCCGACGCCGCGCTGCTGGCCACCCGCCGCCGGCTCGTCGACCTCGGCGCCCGCGGCACGGCCGTCGAGCTGGCGGTGGCCGCGGCCGCGGTCGCCGCCTACCGGGAGCTGGAGGCGACGCTGGCCGGACACCTCGGCGAGGAGGAGGCGGCCGCGGCCGCCCAGCGGGTCACCACCGGGGCCGGGGCCCGGCGGGACCGCTCGCCGGCCACCTGCCGGGCGGTCTTCGCCGGCCCGACCTGGGCCGAGACCGGGCAGGTCGCGCTGCCCCCGCGCCCCTCGCGGCGCACCGACCGGGACACCGCGCGCGAGGACCTCGAGGAGCAGCTGCGCAGCCGGCCCCGGTGGCGGCGGGTGCGCGTGCTCACCGGGCAGGTCGTCGACGTCCGCATGCACGTGCTGCGCCGGCGGATCGCCGACGCGGCCGAGGGGCTGGCGCGCCGGGAGGAGGTCAAGGCCGCCGTGCTGGCCGTGGGGGGCGAGGTGCGCCGCGTGCACCTGGAGCTGGGCCGCCGGCTGGTGGCCGCCGGCGTGCTCGCGCGCGCGGAGGACGTCGACCTGCTGCGCGACGCCGAGCTGCGGCCGGCGCTGGCCGGGAACCCACCGCCCCCCGCCGAGCTGGCCCGCCGCCGGCGGTGGCTGGACCAGCGGGCGGAGGACCCCCCGCTGCCGCTGCGGTTCCGCGGCGTGCCGGCGCCGCAGCCGGTCGAGGTCCCGCGCGGGGACCGGCTCACCGGCTGGGCCGCCGGGCCCGGCCGGCACACCGCCCGGGCCCGGGTGCTCACCGAGCCGCGACCGGAGCTGCTGGCCCCCGGTGAGGTGCTGGTCGCCGTCGCCACCGACGCCGGCTGGTCGCCGGTGTTCCTGCGCGCCGGCGCGGTCGTTGTCGAGCGCGGCGGCCCGCTGTCGCACGCGGCGATCGTGGCCCGCGAGCTGGGCCTGCCGGCCGTGCTCAACCTGCCGGGCGCCGCCGCGGTCCTCGACGGCCGCCGGGTCACCGTGGACGGGGACACCGGCACGGTCGTCCTGCACCCGGAGGAGGAGCCGTGAGCCGGCGGGTGCGCGAGGACTGGTGGGACCAGGGCGAGGGGGCGCAGATCTTCGTCCCGGCCATCGTCGGTGCCGGGCTGCTGGTCTCCGTCCTCACCCTGGTCCGCGACGCGCTCCACGGCCGGCGCCGGAGCGGCCGGGACCGGCGCACCGCGCTGCAGGGCCGGGCCGCCGCCGGCTTCGTCCGCACCGGCGAGCCGCCGGCCACCGCCCTGTCCGCCGGGCTGCGCCCGCGGGTCCACTACCTGCTGCTGGCCCTGACCGCGGGGGCGCTGGCCGGCTACGGGGCCCGGGGCGCCACCAAGAACTACGCGCCGGACACCGGCATGTTCGCCGGGCTGGCCTGGGTGTACGCCGCGCTGCTGGTCGTCGTGGCGGGGCTGGCCGCGGTCGCCGCGGTCTCGGCCGTCGTCGTCGCCACGTGGCCGGCGCCGCCCCGGTGGGTCCGGCTGCTGCTGGCGGGCACGCCGCTGGGTCAGGAGCCGGGGACCCAGCGCGGCCGCGGCGTGCTGCTGCTGGGCTGGGCCGCCGCGCTCACCGCCGTGGCCGCCGTCCAGTTCGTCTTCACCACCGCGGGCGCGCCCCAGCTGCTCGCCGAGATCGACGACGAGGTCGCCGTCCGCAGCGATCCCCTGCTGCCGTGGGAGCACCTGGGCAGCGCCCCGGTGGCCGTGGCGCTGGCCGTGGTCGTCGGCCTCGTCGGCCGGCGCTGCGTGGTCCTCGCCCTGGGCCAGCTCGCCGTCGTGGCCGCCGCTCTCGTCGGCTCGGCCGTCGTCGCCGACCGGCTGGAGCGGGCGTTCCCGCCGGACGGGCCGATGGCCGGGCTCACCGGGTCGCTCCCGAGCGCACCGGTGCTGCAGGCCACCCTGGTCGCCGGCTTCCTCCCGCTGGCCGTGTACGCCCGGACCCGGAGGCGGGCCCCGGCCCTGGTCACCCTGGCCCTCACCGCAACCGGGCTGGCCGGGGTCGCCGTCGAGGTCGTGCGGGGCCGGCTGGGCTGGCCGTCGGACGTCGTGGCCGCGGTGCTGGCCGGTGCCGCCCTCGTGCTCGCCACCTGGTGGGTGCTGGAAGCCCCGCGACGGCACCGCCGCTGCACGGGCTGCCCGTGGGAGCTGCCGGGCGACGCGGCCGCCGGGCCCGGCCTGCTGCGGCTGCGGCCGGACGAGGAGCGGGCGGTGCGCCGGACGGCGCGCGGCTGGCTGGCGGCCGTCCTCGTCCTGTTCCTCGGCCTCGCCCTGGTCGAGGGCCTGCCGACCAGCCCCGAGGGCGTCGCCATGGGGCCGGGCCTGCAGCGCATCGTCCAGCTGGCGCTGCTCGGGCTGGCCGCCGTCGCGCTGCTGGTGGCCCTGCGGTGGGAGGCGGTCGGCGCGGCGCTGGCCGCGCTCGCCGGCACCGGCCTGGCCGTCTTCGCCGCGATCGCCTACCAGCCGTGGGTGAGCCTGCTGGTCGCGGTTGCCTTCCTGCTGCCCGCCGTCGGCTTCTGGCTGGCGTGGCAGCACCGCCGCAGCATGCGCTCGGTGGTCACCCTGGCGATGGCCACCGCCCTGCTGCTGGCCGGCACCGTCGGCGCCTCGGCCGCCGTCCACGACGCCTTCTACGGCCCGCTGCACCCCCGCTCGGCACAGCTCGCGCTGCCCGTGGAGCTGGTCGAGTGGGCCTGGAGCGGCGGGGTGACCGGTCGCTCGGCGGTGGTGGTCGCCTCGCTGCGGGGGCCGGCCGAGGAGGTCCGGCTGGTCGTCCGGCCCGAGGAGGGCGGGCCGGGAACGCGATCGGCCGCGGTCGCCCCCTCGGACGAGGGGGTGGTCCGGCTGCCGGTCGACGGGCTGACCCCGGGCACCGGCTACCGGTGGGCGGTCGAGGTGGACGGCGAGCCCGACGGCTCCCGCGGCGCCGGGCGCTTCACCACGATGCCCGAGGGCCCCGCCTCGTTCACCCTGGCGCTGGCCTCGTGCGCCCGCACCGGCTCCAGCGGGGCGGTCTTCGACGCGATCGGCGACGTCGACCCGCTGGTGTTCGTCCACATGGGCGACCTGCACTACGCCAACATCGCGACCGACGACGTGACCGAGTTCGGCGACCGCTACGCCGACGTCCTCACCGCCCCGGCCCAGGCCGCGCTGTACCGGACCGTGCCGGTGGCCTACGTGTGGGGCGACCACGACTACGGGCCGAACGACGCCGACGCCTCCTCCCCCACCCGGGAGGCGGCCCGGGCCGCCTACCGCAGCCACGTGCCCCACCACGAGCTGGCCGAGGGCGGGACCGGCGCCGTCCACCACGCCTTCACCGTCGGGCGGGTCCGGGTCGTCGTCACCGACACCCGGTCGGAGCGGACCGGCACCAGCATGCTCGGGGCCCGGCAGCTGGCCTGGCTGGAGGAGGAGCTGGTCACCGCAGCCCGCGACCACGCGGCGGTGATCTGGGTCAACCCCGATCCCTGGGTCGCCCCGGCCGGGCCGGGGCGCGACGACTGGGGCGGCTACGCCGACGAGCGCCGGCAGCTGGCCGACACGATCGCCGCGGCGGGCATCCGGAACCTGGTCATGGTCAGCGGTGACGCGCACATGGTCGCCGCCGACGACGGCACCAACACCGACTACAGCACCACCGGGGGCGGCGGCTTCCCCCTCCTGCACGCCGCCGCCCTGGACTCGCCCGGCGACGTGAAGGGCGGCCCGTACAGCGAGGGTGCCTTCCCGGGCGCCGGCCAGTTCGGCACCGTGACCGTCACCGACGACGGCGGCGACGCGGTGCGGGTGGAGCTGACCGGCCGGGACTGGCGCGGCGAGGTCCTGGTGTCCCTCACGACGACGCTGCCGGCGCCGGCCGGCTGACCAGCGCGGCGAGCTCGCGCTCGAGCGCCGCCAGGAGCACCGGCAGGTCGGGCAGCCGCTCCGGGTCGGCGACCGCCGTCACCGTGAGGGTCCCGGCGTAGGACAGGGCGTCGAAGGACACCGTCACGTTGCCGGCCTCGCCCACCGCCACCGGGAGGACGGCGGTCACCGGCACGCCGGCGAGGGTGACGGCCCGGTCGGGACCGGGCACGTCGCTGACCAGGGTGTGGAAGCGGCGTTGGTGGGAGAGGTACCAGTGGTAGGCGCCCATCCCCGCGAGCAGCCGGAACAGCGGGCCGAGGAGCGCGAGGAGCGGCGGCACGGTGGCCCGGTCCCGCGCCCGCCGCACCGTCCCGGCGAAGGACCGCAGCCGGTCGGCCGGCTCCCCGGCCACCGGCACCGGGACCACCAGCGGCGTCGCGGCGTTGCCCAGCTCGGCCAGCCCCGCCGACCGCCGGGCGGTGACCATCACGACGACGACCACCGGGTCCACCGCCTCGCCCCGGGAGGCCAGGAGCGCCGACAGGGCACCGGTGACCGCGACCAGCAGCGCGTCGTTGACCGTGCCGCCGGCCGCGTGCGCCGCCGCCCGCAGGGCCGCCAGGTCGACCCGCACCGCCGCGGCGCACCGCCGCGACCCGGTGGGTGCCAGCAGGGAGCAGGGCGCCGCGGTTGCCGCGGAGAGACCCCCGCCGGCCGTGAGGGCCGGCCGCAGCGCGCCCAGCCAGGACCGCCACCGGAGCACCGCCCGCGCCCTCGACCGGGCGGCGTCGGCGGCCAGGACCGGGTAGGGCGGCCGGGGACGCGGGGCGGGGGTGCCGCCGGGTCGCGGCGCGGCGCCGTCGGCCAGGTGCGCCAGGACCGCCAGGCCGCCGATGCCGTCGACGACAACGTGGGAGGCGACCACGACCAGACCGGTGCGCCCGCCGGCCAGGCCCGGCACGAGGACCACGGCCCACGCGGGGCGGTCCGCGGGGAGGGGCCGGGTCACCACCGCGGTCGCGAGGTCCAGCAGCGCCCGGTCGTCCCGCGGCTCGGGGCAGGGCACCTCGCGGACGTGCGCGGCGGGGTCGAAGGCCGGGTCGTCGACCCAGGCCGGGCTCCCGGCCCCCGGCGGGAGCCGGACCAGCCGCTGCCGGAGGCGGGGCACCGCGGCGAGGCGACGGGCCACCTCCGGCCCCAGCCGGCCGGGGTCGGGCTCCTGCCGGGTGTCGAGGACCAGGACGGCGCCCAGCTGGTTGGGGACCGGGCTGCGCGAGCTCACGGCCCGCATCGCCAGGTCCGCCGCGCCGGCCCGCTCGACCGGGGGGCTCACCCCGCCGCGCCGCCCGCGGCCCCGGCTCCGGCTCCGCGGAGCGGCTGGTCGAGGCGCAGCGGCTGGTCGAGGCGCAGTGGCTGGTCGAGGGTCAGCTCCCCGACGTGCAGGCGGGCGATCCGGAGGTCGCCGATCTCGCCGCTGCCGAGGGCCAGGCGCCCGACGGCCAGCGCCCCGACCGCCAGGGCACCGACGGCCAGCGCCCCGACCGCAAGGCCGCCGGTGGCCACCGCACCCGTCGCGGCCGCGCGGAGGGCCACCGCCCGCAGCGGCACGTCCCGGCCGCGGGACGACGGCCGCGCGTCCCGGCCGCGGGACCCCGGCCGCGCGTCCCGGCCGCGGGACCTCGGCCGCGTCACCGCGGACCACCCGGTGCGGTGCCGGCCGGCCGGTCCGCCGACGGGGCGTCCCGCGGGGCGGGCGGGGAGACCGGTCCCGGCGGGCCGGGCGGGGCGGGGACCGCTCCCGCCGGGCCGCGGTGGGCGCCGCGGACGGCCAGCGCCACGAGCAGGGCACCGGCGAGCAGCAGGGCGCCGCCCGTCACCAGCAACCCGACCCACAGCCACGTCAGGCCCGGCGCGGTGAGGCCGGCCCGCGCGGTGACGTCCACGCCCGCGGTGCCGTCGGCGCGCATGACGACCGTCGTCCAGTCCCCGTCCGCGGGCCGCCAGGTGAGCGTGCGGGTCCCCGTCCCCTCGTCCTGGGCCACCCACAGGTCCTGCTCCCCGGGCGGGCCGGGCGGAGCGCCCCCGGCCACGTCGCGCCCGCGCGGCTCCCCGGTCGGCCCGAGGTCGTCGAGCTCGCGGTACCCCACGCCCTGCAGCCAGCTCTGGACGTCGGCGGTCCGGCCGACGCCGACGAACACCTCCGTGCCGGGGTCGGTGGGGGTGACCTCCAGCTGGGCCCGGCCGAGGACGTCGTCGATGAGCCACTCGTCGCCGGCGGTGTCCAGGGTGACCGACCCGGACACGAGGGCGTACCGCGCCGTGGTCAGGTCCTCGCGCTGGGTCATGACGAAGCCGTCCTCGCGCTGGGTGGTGTCGGCCCACGCCAGGCTGCCCCCACCCACGAGCAGGCCGGTCGAGGTCATCAGCAGCAGGGCGCCGACGACGACGGCGACGACCCGCCCCGCGGTCCACGACGAGGGCGCGGGAGCGGCCGCCGGGCCGGCTGCCGGAGGAGCGGCCGCCGGGGCGGCTGCCGGCGGGGCGGCCTGCGGGAACGGGCCGGGACCGGGGCCCACCGGCCGCGTGCCGGGGTCGGCACCGCCGGTGTCCAGGCGGAACGGCGGGTAGCGGTCGGTCATGAGGGCCACGTAGGCGATCACGCGCAGCACCCAGCGGTCCATGCCCATCACGAAGTCGTAGACCGGGGCCGGGTAGCGGTCGGTGAACAGCAGCACCACACCGGCGACGAGCACCAGCAGGCCGACCAGGCCGCCGGCTCCCCAGCCGCCGTCCCAGGCACCGTCGTCGGCGGCCGAGGCCCCGAACCACAGGCCGCCGCCGACGAACACGGCGAGCACCAGCCAGTGCGGGATGGCCAGCAGCCAGGACTTGACCAGCACCAGCCCGCGCGAGAGCCGCTCGGGGTAGGGCACGTCCAGCCGCGCCGGGTAGTCCGGCACGTCGGCGAGGGTGAACGGCGGGTAGCGGTCGGTGCCGAGCGCCGCGTAGCCGTAGTAGTGCACCCGCCAGCTCCAGCGGAGCACCCCGACGTTGAAGTCGAACAGCGCGCGCGGGTAGCGGCCGGTGACCAGGATCGCCACCCAGGCCACCACGGTGAGCACGGTGAAGGCGATCCAGAGGAACGCCAGGACCACGTAGTGCGGGATCAGCAGGAACCACTTGACCAGCCAGAGCCAGCGCGACAGGGGCGCGTCCAGTGCCGCGTCCACGCGCACCGGGTACGGCGTGCGGTCCTCGGTCACTCCGGTCTCCCTCCGCTCGCCCGCGCAGGCCGTGCGGTCGCCGCGGCCGCCGGCGGGGCTCTCCCAGCCTCGGGGGCCGGCGCCGGCCGGGGACACGTCCGCACGTCGGTGGTCACCGGGGGCGGAGGTCCCGCCGCCCCCGGTGACGGGGGACCTCAGCCGCGGGCGCCGGCGGCCGCGGCGGTGGGGGCGACACCGCCGGCGGCCCCCTCGTCGCCCGGGCGCTCTGCCGGCTCGCGCGCCTCCATCACGGCGACGCCCCTGCACCCGGCCACGCAGCGGCCGACGGCGCCGGCTGCTCGCCGGCGAGGCGGAGCACGACGTTGCCCCGCTTGCGCCCGCTGTCGACGTGACGGTGCGCCTCGGCGACGTCGACGAGGTCGTAGGTGCGGTCGCGCACCGCCCGGTAGGCGCCGGCCTCCGCGAGGTCGACGAGGAACGCGAGGTCCTCGGAGGTGGGCTGGCCCACGTCCGCGGTGACCAGGTGCCCGGTGCGCCTGCTGCGCAGCGGCGCCAGCAGCAGCCCCGGCAGATCGGTGATCACGAGCAGCAGCACGCCACGCGGGCGGAGCAGGTGCCGGACGCGCTCGAACGGCGCGTTGCCGACGCAGTCGACGACCACGTCGTAGCGGGACGTCCCGGCGGTGAAGTCCTCGCTGGTGTGGTCGATCACCCGGTCGGCACCCAGTGAGGTCACCAACTCCCGGTTGGGTCCGCTGCACACCCCGGTCACGCGCGCGCCGGCGTACGCCGCCAGTTGCACCGCCGCGGTGCCCACGGCGCCCGACGCCCCGTTGACCAGGACCGCCGCACCCGGCGCGAGGTCCGCCCGCTCCAGGAAGCCGTGGGCCGTCAGCCCGCCGAAGACGAGCGTCACGGCGTCCTCGAAGGTCATGTCCCGCGGCTTGCGGGCGATGGGAGCGCCCCGGCGCACGACGGCGTGCTCGGCGTGCCCGCCGAAGCGGGCCCCCAGCATGGCGATCACCTCGTCGCCGCGGACGAAGCGGGTGACGTCCGCCCCGACGGCCTCGACGACACCTCCGGCGTCCATGCCCAGCACGCGGCGCTTGGGGCGCAGCAACCCGATCCCGGTCGCGGCGAGCAGACCGAGCCCGCGGGGTACGTCGCGGCTGCGGGCGCGGTGGTCGGCGGCGCTGACGGTGCTGGCGTGCACGCGGACCAGGACGTCCTCCGGGCCGATCGTCGGGCGCGGCAGTTCTTCCACGGTGACGGTGTCCGGTCCGCCGAAGCGGTGGTACACGGCGGCCCTCATCGGACGGCCGGCGCGGTCGGCAGGGCGGCGACGGCGGAGGGCCGGAAGCCCCTGACGACCAGGTACACCCCGAGGGAGAACTCCCACACGGCGATGGGGATGAAGGCGACTGCGGCGAACGGTGACACGCGGTCGATGACGCCGAAGAAGATCGCGATGTCGGAAGCCAGGAGCAGCGGGGCCCCGATGAGCCCCAGCGTGGGCAGGATGCGCGGCACGAGCCCGGACCGGTACAGCACGTAGCCCAGGCACAGCGCGTTGAACACCGGCATCAGGCTCTGGCTGAGCAGGAACGTCCAGTCGTACGTCGCGACCAGGGCGTGACCGGCCGTCACCAGCGAGCTCTCGTCGGCGCCGGTGGTGCCGGCGAGATCGTCCCGCAGGGTGACCAGCGTGTGGATGCTGACGACGCCGACGATGATCAGCGCGCCCTCGACGACCCGGGCGGCGACGAACCCCACCGCGGCCGTCTCGTTCACCCGCTTGGCGACCGGGAACAGCACCACCGCGGTACCGATGCCGGCCAGCGCGACGACGACCTCGGAGAAGGACCCCCACAGCACCCCGGTGGTGCTGCCGGCACCGAGGACGAACTCGGCGCCGTCCCGCACCGGTCGGAACACCATGAGCGTGGGCACGGACACGAACGTGAGCAGGTAGAGGATCCCGGCGGCGAGGGAGGTGCGCCGCATCGGGTCCACCGCGACCGTCGGGAACGGGGCGGGTGGGCTGGTGGTGGCCATGGCGGTCTCCTGGAGGGGTTCAGCGGGGTCGGCTCGTGGGACGGGGTCGATCGGCGTCGAGCCGGTGGACCGAGACCAGGGGCAGGCCCAGGTCGCGGATCCGGGCCAGCACGCCGTGCAGGGCGGCCTGGTCGGCGAGGCGGCCGGACAGGACGGTGGTGCCGTCGTCGGCGGTGGTGAGGACCAAGCCGTCGAACCAGGTGGCCCAGCGACGGTCGAGACGGCTCCCGAGGCGGATCTCGTAGCGACCCGCGTCGGTGACGCCCACGCGCCGGTCCTCCGTCATCGCCGACCCCCTGACCGGTGCCGGCCGGGAGGGTCCCGGCCGCCGCTCCGGTGTCTGCTCGGTACGGACGGAAGGTAGGAACGGGGGTGGTGAGCCCGGATCACCACACGTGGTGATCCTGGTGGTGAGACCGCCGCCGGAGAGGGGCGGAGGCCGCGCACGGCGCCGGGTTCCGGCCGAGGCGCTACGGGACGACGGCCGTGCGGGCGGGGCGGTCGTCGGCTCGGGTGAGCAGGGCCAGCTCCTGGCCCCGGCGGACCGCCGCGCGCCGGTTGTTCACGCCGAGCTTGGCGTAGAGGTGCTTCGTGTGGGTGCGGACGGTGTTCACCGACACGAACAGCCGGCGGGCGATGCCCGGGCCGTCGAGGTCGGTGCCGAGCAGCCGCAGCACGTCCAGCTCGCGGGCGCTGAGCGGCTCGACCAGCCCGGCGCCCGCCGGTCCGGTCGGCAGCGGTGCGCTGCCCGGCCGCGGGGCCGAGGCGTCCAGCAGCCGGCGGGCGTGGTCGGCGGCAGGGCCGGCGGCGGAGCCGTGCGCGGCGGCGGTCCGCAGCGGCCGGAGCAGGAGCGGGCCCTCGTCGAGGAAGAGGCGGACGTGGCCGCGCGGCTCGGCCAGCTCGAGCGCACGCCGCAGGGCCACGAGCGCGGCCGCCCCATCGCCGCGGGCGGAGGCGGCGAGGGCCTGCACCACCAGCACCTCCAGGACGGTGCCGGTCCGGCCGCCGTCCTCCGCCGCCCGCAGCAGCCTCGGCAGCAGCCGCAGCGCCCCGGACATCGACGGCCCGTCCCCGTCGGCCGCGTACCGGGCCACCAGCGCCCGGGCGAGGACGAGGTGGTCGAACTCCCGCAGGTACGAGAGGTCGTCCTCGACCGACAGCCCGCGCTGGTGCGCCCAGGTCAGCGCGTCGGACCACCGGCCGGTACGGGCGTGCAGGCGTGCCCGCAGCGCACCGACCGGCCGGACCTCGGGGAAGTAGTCGGCGGCGTAGCGGGCCTCGGCGTCCTCCAGCAGCACGAGCGCGCCGTCGGCGTCCCCGTCGATCTCGGCGAGGCGGGCCCTGACGACCCTGTCGCGGTAGGGGGTCTGCGGCAGGCCGGCCCGCTCCCCCAGCTCGGCACAGGAGGCGAGGTGCCTGCGGGCGACGTCGAGCTCCCCGCGCTCGACCAGCACCCCGGCGATGCCGACGTGCATGTCCGCCGCGCCCCGCAGCGGCGGCCCCGTCCCGGGCGTGACCACCCGCAGCGCCCGCTGGTAGGTGCTCAGCCCCTCCGCGAGCCGGCCCTGCGCGAGGCACATGTCGGCCAGGGCGAGAGCGCAGCCGGCGACGTCGGAGAAGTGGCCCGCCCGCTCCAGGGCGGCCGCGCACTCGGCGTACCAGCGGGAGCCGCGGTCGAGGTCCCCGGTCGTCCAGTACGCCAGGCCCAGCAGGCCGGCGGACCCGCCGCGGGCGACGTGGTCGTCCGCGGCGGCGAGCTCGCGCGCCCGGCGGGCGTGCGCCACGGTGGCGGGCACGTCCCCGGCGAGGTGCGCCAGCCCGGCGCGGTACAGCGCGATCGCGCTGGGCAGCCGCCGGAAGGCCGCCCGGTCCACGACGACACCCCGCCCGGAGGGGACCGGCTCCTGGTCGTCCCCGTCGCCGGAGGCCAGCCACCGCTCGGCGCCGCGCAGCCGGAGCTCGACGCCCTCGGTCTCGCCGCCGGCCATGAGCGCCGCGGCGTACCCGACACCGAGCACCGGCCGGTTCCCGATCACCTCGTCCGGCAGCGCCTGCAGCCAGCGGCGCATCGTGGCCTCCTGCCGGTCCCGCTGCAGATCGGGCAGGCCCAGCTCGACGAGCTCCGCGGCGCGGACGACGTCACCGCCGGCCAGGGCGTGGCCGATCGCCTCGGCCCGGTCACCGTGGTCCGCGTGCCAGATCCCGGCCCGCCGGTGCAGCTCGGCGACGGCGTCGGGCTGCTCGTCGAGCAGGTGGACCTGCAGCACGTCGCCGAACAGGTGGTGGTAGCGGTACCAGCGGCGCCGGTCGTCGAGCGGCACCAGGAAGAGGTTGGCCCGTTCCAGGGCCCGCAGCACGTCCGTGCCGTCGTCCCGGCCGGTGACCGCGTCGCACAGCGGGCCGCTCAGCCGGGCGAGGACGGAGGTCTGCAGCAGGAAGGTGCGGACCTGCTCCGGCTGGCGGGCCAGCACCTCCTCGGCGAGGTAGTCGAGGACGTAGCGGTCGTCGCCGGCGAACTCCGCGATGAAGCCGGCGACGTCCGGGCGGCCCTGCATCGACAGGGCTGCCAGCTGCAGCGCCGCGATCCAGCCCTCGGTGCGGCTGTCCAGCGCCGCGACGTCCGCGGCGGTCACGGTCAGCCCCATCGCGTCGGTGAGGTACCGCGCGGCCTCCTCCGGCGTGAACCGGAGGTCGGCGGCGCGCAGCTCGACCAGCTCCCCGCAGGCGCGCAGCCGAGCCAGCGGCAGCGGTGGGTCGGCGCGCCCGGCGAGCACCAGGTGCACCTGTCCCGGCAGGTGGTCGAGCAGGAACACCATCCCCTCGTGCACCTGCGGGGCGTCGATGACGTGGTAGTCGTCGAGCACCAGCACGACCTCGCCCGGCACGCCGGCCAGCTCGTTGACGAGGGTCGCGACGACCGCCTCCGTCGACGTCTGCGGTGACCGCAGGGCCGCGAGGGCGGCCGCGCCGACCTCGGGCACCACCGTCTGCAGCGCGGCGACCAGGCAGCTCCAGAACAGCGCCGGGTCGTTGTCGCGCGTGTCGAGCGACAACCAGGCCACCGACCGGCCCTCAGGAGCGGTGGCCGTGAGCCACTCGGTGAGCGCCGTGGTCTTGCCGAACCCGGCCGGCGCCGAGACCACCGTCAGCGCCGCCTCCCCGCCCCGGTCGAGCCGCTCGGTCAGCCGGGCACGGGGTACCAAGCCGCGGCGCCGGTGCGGCGCGTGCAGCTTGGTGGTGATCAGGGGGCCCATCCCGACCGCCTCCCTCGGGGTCGCACAGGGGCCGCCGCCGAGCTGTCGTCGAGCCGTCGTCGCGGGCCGTACCGCCGGCTCGGGCACGCGACATCGTGGCAGCCGGTCCGGGCCGTGTCGACGCCTCCGGGCACCGGCCCCTGGCGTGTCCACGGTGTTCGGCGGCCTTCCCCGCCCCGGGCCCTCCGCCCCGGGCGCCGAGCGGCCCGCCGGCTCCGGACGGGGACCTGCGGCGGGGTGGCACCGGGACCTGGGCCCCTCCCGGCGGGCGTCGTCGACGGTGATGCTGGCGGCAGCGCACCCGGCGCCGCACCGGCGAGAGGAGACGGCGGTGACCGCCCCGACCCCAGGCCCCGCCCGCCGGGCCCGCCGGCGCCTCGGCCTGGGGCGCCGGCCGCTGCGGCGGGGCTCGGACCGGGCGGAGGCGGTGTCGTGGGTGCTGCTGGCCCTGCTGGTGCTCCTCTCCGTCCCGGTCGGGCTGACCGCGGGCACCCTCGTCCACGAACAGATGCGCACCGTGGCCGAGGAGCAGGCGCGGGACCGGCTCGCGGTGACGGCGGTCGCCACGCAGGACGCCACGGCGCGGGTCGACTCCGCCTACGGCGGGCGGCTCCTGGTCGCGGCGGAGTGGACCGCGCCGGACGGCCGCCCGGCGGCGGGGGACGTCCCGGCACCCGGCGCCGTCCGCGCCGGCGACCGCCTGACCGTCTGGCTGACCGCGGACGGGGAGCCGTCCGGCCCGCCGATGAGCGCCTGGGAGACCACCCGCAGCGCCGTGGTGCTCACCGCCCTGGGGTGGGTGGCGACGGTCGCCGTGCTGGTGGTGGTGCACGCCGTCGTCCTCTGGCTGGTGGACCGGCACCGTGACCGGACGTGGACCCGCGAGTGGGCGGCGGTCGAGCCGGGCTGGTCCCGCCGCGTGCCCTGACCGCGCCGCGTGCCTTGACCGCATCGCGCCCCGACCACCGCACCCCGGCCACGGGAGGACCGACATGACCAGGCGGACGCGACGGCGCTGGACCGACCTGTCGGGACGGCAGCGCGCCGCTCTCGTGGCCCTGGCCACGGTGCAGGTCGCCCTCGCGGTCGGCGCCTGGACGGACCTGGCACGCCGCCGGCCGGCCGAGGTCGACGGCAGCCGCGGCCTGTGGGCCGTGGTGATCGGGGTGGACTGGATCGGCCCGCTGGCCTGGTTCCGGTGGGGTCGCCGGCGATGACCCGGCCGGTGGTGGTGGCCTTCGACGGGTCGGTCGCGGCCCGCGAGGCCGCGTACTGGGCGGCGGAGGAGGCCGTGGCCCGCGGCTGCCCGCTGCACCTGGTGCACGTGCTGCACTGGCCGGTGCGGGCGCTGGCCGGCCTCGGCCTCCCGGAGGCCGCCCTCGACGCGGAGCGCGCCCGCGCCGCGGCCTCGGCCGGGATCGAGCTCGCGGCGGAGCGCTGCCGGCAGCACGCGCCGGGCCTCGCGGCACGGGTCGAGGTGGCTCCCGGGGACGCGGTCGAGGTGCTCGCCCGGCTGGCCGCCGGTGCGGAGCTCCTGGTGCTGGGGGCCTGCGGGCAGACCGCGGCCCCGTCGGTCCTGCTGGGCTCCAGCGCGGCCGAGCTGCTGCGCGGGACGGCGGGACCGGTCGTGGTCGTCCGGGACACGCCGGTCCGCCGGGCCGGGGTGGCCCAGCAGGTCGTCGCGGGGATCGACGGGTCCCCCGCATCCGCCCGGGTGCTCCGGGCGGCCCTGGCGACGGCCGCGCGGCGGGGTTGGGAGGTGACCGCCGTCCACGCGTGGTCCGACCTCCCGCCCGAGGCGCTCACCGGCCGGGTGGACCTCGACCGCGCGGCCGTCCGGGAGCGGGCCGCCGCGGCCCTGGCCGCGCTCGTGGCCGACGTCCACCCCGAGCACCCGGCCGTGCCGCTGCGGCAGGTCGCCGTCGTCGACCACCCCGCCGCCGCGCTGCTGGACCGCGCGGCCGGGGCGGCGCTCCTCGCCGTCGGGCGGCACGGGCGGGGTGCGGCGGCGGCTCCGCTGGGCAGCGTCTGCCACGCCGTCGCCCACTACGCCCCCTGCCCGGTCGCGGTCGTCGGCTGACGGGACGGCGGCCACCCCCGCCCGGGCCGGAAGACCCTGAGCGGAGGGCGGCGCGCAGGTGTCCACTCGGGGCGTGACCGCGCACGTCGTGACCTCCCCCGGGCCGGAGCAGCGGCTCGGCCGCGCCCCGTCGCCTGCCTCCCGGCCGGTCCAGCGGCTCCCCGTCGACCTCGTCCGCGTGGTGCTGGGGCTCGCGATCCTGGGCGTCGGCTTCCTCATCGCCCGGCGCGGTGAGCTCCCGGTCTTCGAGCGCAACCTCTTCCTGCTGCTCAACGGGCTGCCGGCCACCGTCTTCCCGGTGGTCTGGGTGGTCATGCAGCTGGGCAACGTGGTCGCCGTCCCGGTGGTCGCGACGGCCGCGCTGGCCTACCGCCGCCTCGAGCTCCCCGACCGCCTCCGCCTGGCCCGGGACCTGCTGGTCTCCGGCCTGGCCGCCTACGTCGCCGCAGACCTGGTCAAGAGCATCGTGCAGCGGGAGCGACCGGTCGGGCTGGTCGGGGAGATCAACTTCCCCGAGGGCCCGGTGGCCGGGCTCGGCTTCGTCTCCGGCCACTCCGCCGTCGCCGCGGCCCTGGCCACCGCCGCCGTCCCGTACCTGTCCCGCCGCGGCCGACGGGTGGTCTGGGCGCTGGCCTGGTCGGTCGGCCTGGCGCGGATCTACGTCGGCGCGCACCTGCCGCTGGACGTCGTCGGCGGGCTGGCCGGCGGCTGGGCGATCGGCTCGCTGGTCCACTGGGTGTTCGGCGTGCCACGGCGTCAGGTCGACCCGGAACGCGTGCTCCGGCTGCTCGACCGCTTCGGCCTGCCGGTCCGCGACCTGCGCCCGGCCACCGTCGTCGCCCGCAGCTCGCACCCCTTCGAGGCGGTGGACGCCGACGGGCAGCGGCTGTACGTGAAGTTCCTCGAGCCGGACCGCGCCGAGCGGGACTGGCTGCACCGGCTGTGGCGGCTGCTCGCCGCCCGGGACGTCAAGGACGCCGACGCCGTCGCCCCGCTCGGGCAGCAGGCCGAGCACGAGGCGGTGGCCGCGATGACCGCCCGCGAGCGGGGGGTGCGCACCCCGCGCGTGCTGCTGGCGCGCGGCACCGGGCGGGAGGCGGTCGTCGTGCAGGAGCAGGTGACCGCCCGCGGGCTGGACATGCTCCCCCCGGAGGAGCTGACCCCGGAGCTGCTCGCCCGCGTCTGGGCCCAGGTGGCCCGGCTCCGGGCCGCGCGCGTGGCCCACCACGACCTCGTGGCCGGCAGCGTCCTGGTCGACGCCGAGGGCCGGGCGTGGCTCGTGGACTTCGGCAACGCGCTCACCGGGGCCGACGACGACGCCCTGGCCGGCGACGTCGCCGAGCTCATGGCCTCCCTGGCGGTGCGCCTGGACCCGTCGGTGGTCGCCGGGGCGGCGATCGCGGCCCTCGGCCAGGAAGCGGTGGCCGCGGCGCTGCCCCGGCTGGCCCCGCTGGCGCTGACCGCGGCGACCCGGGCGGAGCTGCGTGGCCGCCGCGACCGGCTGGACCGGCTCCGCGGCGAGGTGCGCCGGCGGCTCGACCTGCCCGACCCCGACCGCCCCGAGTTCGGCCGGCCCGGGGTCGCGGCCCGGCTGGCCGTCGCCGCGGGATCCGGGCTGGCCCTGGTCGCCGTCCCGCTGCTCGGCGGGGCCGCCCCCCTTCTGGAGTCGGTGGAGCGCGGCGGGTGGCGCTGGGTGGGGGCGGCCCTGGCGCTGGCCGTCCTGGCCCGGGCGGCGACCGCCACGGCGGCCCTGCTGACCGTCGAGCGCCGGCTGGCGCTGGGCCGCACCTTCGGCGCCTCGATGGCGGCGGAGGGGGCCTCGCTGCTGCACGGCCGGCCGGGGTGGCGGCGCTCGGCGGCCCGGTACCTGGAGCGGGCCGGGGTGCTGCCGGACGCCGCGTCCCGCGCCGTCGCCCGGTTCGTCGCCGTCGCCGTGGTCGCCGCCGTCCTCGTGGCCGTCGGGACGTCGGTCATGGCGCTGGTGGAGGGCGTGCTGACCGACTGGCGGGTGCCGGACGCGTTCGCCGCCGCCGTGGCCGTCGGGCTGGCCGCGTGGGTCCTGGTGCTGACCGGCCAGTGGCTGGCCCGCCGGCGGGACCCCGCCGAGGAGCCCCCGCACCGCGTCCGCGACGCCCTCCGCGATCTGGCCCGCCGCAGCCCCGACGGGGGCGGCGGCCCGGCGTGGCGCCGCGGGGCGCAGCTGGGCTGGGCGGTGCTGGGGGTGCTCCTGGAGGCCGCCGTCCTCGTCGCGGCCCTGCACGCGGTGGGGGGCCCGCTGCCCCTGCTGGTCACCGCCTCGGTCTACGGCGCGCTGCACATGCTGTGGTGGCTGGTGCCCGAGACCGGGGTGCCGGGCGCCGCCGACGTCGCCCTGCTCCTGGTGCTCACCGCGCTGGGCGCCCCGCTGGCCGCGGCCTGCGCCGCGGTCCTGGTCTTCCGCGTCGTCACCTTCTGGGGCCCGGCGCTCACCGGCACGCTGCTGACCGCCCGCGCCGAGCACCCGCTCGGCACGTGACGGCGGCCCCGCCCCGGGCCGCGCGGGGCCGCCGGCTCCGGCGGGTGCTCACCGGGCCGTGGGCCCGGACGCTGCTCACCGTCGCCGTCGTGGTGGCCGTCTTCGCCGGCGTCCTGCCGCGGATCGCCGACTACTCGGCGGCGTGGGACCTGGTGCGCGCCATGACCGTCGCCGAGGTCGTCGCCGTGGCCGGCATCGCGCTGGTCAACCTGTTCTCCTACGCACCGCTGTGGATGGCGGCGATGCCCGGCCTCACCCTCGGACGGGCGGTGATGAGCGACCAGGCCTCCACGGCGGTCTCCAACACGGTGCCCGCGGGCTTCGCCTTCGGGGTCGGCACCAACGCCGCGATGTACCACTCCTTCGGCTTCTCGGCGGCTGCGATCACCCGCGCGGTGGCGCTGACCGGCGTCTGGAACAACCTGGTGAAGCTCGGGATGCCGGCGTTCGCGCTGGGCGGGGTCGCCCTGGTCGGCGACGTGGACAGCGGTCTGGACATCGCCGCGGCGGTCGGCAGCGCCGTCCTGGTGGCCGGTGTGGGCGGGCTGGTCCTCGCGGTGACGCACGAGCGGGCGACCCGTCTGCTCGCCGGCGCCGCCCAGCGGCTGGCCGGGCGGGCCGCGCCGCTGGTGCGCCGCCGCGCGCCCACGGGCTGGCCGGAGCGCGCCGAGCGGTTCCGCGCCGGGTCGGAGGACCTGGTGCGCGCCCGCTGGCCGCACCTGACCGTCGCCGCGGTCGCCAGCCACACCGCGCTGTTCCTGGTCCTGCTCACCTGCCTGCGCACGGTGGGCGGCGGTTCCGGGCTGTCCTGGGTGGAGCTGCTGGCGGTCTTCTCGATCACCCGGCTCGTGACGCTGGTGCCCATCACGCCGGGCGCGCTCGGCGTGGCCGAGCTGAGCTACGTCGCCGGGCTGACCGCGGCCGGGGTGGGCGCCACGGCCGCCGCCGGGACGGTGCTGCTGTTCCGGTTCCTCACCTGGTTCCTGCCCATCCCGGTCGGCGCGGTGACGTTCGTGCTGTGGCGGCGCGGCGTCGGGGTGCCCCGGTGACCCCGGCCCGCCGGCGGGCGGCGGACCTGTGGACCCTGCTGGTCGCGGTCGCCGTGGCGGTGCTGTGCTCGTGGCTGGTCGCCTCCGGCGAGGTGGGCCCGCGCGAGCGGGCGGTGTTCGCCTGGGTGAACGGCTGGCCGGAGGCGGTGCGCTGGCCGCTGTGGGCCTTCCAGCTGCTGGGTGTCCTGGGCATGCCGCTGCTCGTGGGCGTCGGGGCCCTGGCGCTGCGCCGGTGGCGGCTGCTCGCCGGGCTCGTGCTGCTGGTGCCGCTCAAGCTGCTGGTCCACGGCGAGGTCGTGAAGGGGCTGGTGCAGCGGGAACGGCCGGGGAGCACCATCCCCGGCGCGGTGCTGCGCGACGTCCCCTCGGCCGGCATCGCCTACCCGTCCGGGCACGCGGTGATCACCGCCGGGATCGTCGTCCTGCTCGCCCCCTACGTGCGGCACCGGTGGCTGGTGCTGCTGGTGGCGCTGGCGCTGCTCAACTCCGTGGCCCGGGTGTACCTCGGCGGCCACGCCCCGCTCGACGTCGTCGGCGGCGCGGCCCTCGGCGCCGCTCTCGGCGCCGCGCTGAACCTGGTGCTCGGCGTGCCGGCCGGACCCCGCGGTGCCGTGGGTCCCGGGGCGGGGAGCCGTGCGCCCCTCCCCTCCCCCCGTCGCTGAGACCGGACCGGCCCGGTGTCCCGGCCGGCCTGGCGGGTGCCCTGGCGGGGCAACCGGCTGCTGGTCGGGGCGGTCGCCGTCGAGCTCGTCGTCCTCGCCGTCCTGCTGCTCGTCCCGCCGGTGGCCGACCTGCTCGGCATGGCCCCGCCCCCGCTGCCGGGCCGGCTGCTCGCCGCGGCGGCCGTGCCGCTGGTCCTGCTCGCCGACGGGGCGGCGAAGGCGCTGACGCACCGGCGGCCCCGCTGACCGGGGTCGCCGGGGCGGCGCCTCGCCCCGGTCAGGCGTGCAGGACGGCGGCCCCGCCGAAGCGGCCGTGCGCGAGGTCGGCCAGCGCGCGCGGTGCCTCGTCCATCGGGTAGGGCACCGTGGTGGCCCGGACGCCGAGCCGGGCGGCCAGGGTGAGGAACTGCTCGGCGTCCCGGCGGGTGTTGGCCGTGACGCTGCGCAGCCGCCGTTCCTGGAACAGCTCGTCGGCGTAGACCAGCGGCGGGACGTCGGAGAGCCAGATGCCGGCCACGGCGAGGGTGCCGCCCCGGTCCAGCGCGCGCAGCGCGACCGGGACGAGGTCCCCGGCCGGGGCGAACAGGACCGCGCCGTCGAGCGGCTCGGGCGGGGCGTCGCGGGCGTCGCCGACCGAGTCGGCACCGAGCCGCCGGGCCAGCGCCCGGTTGTGCTCGCCGCGGGTGAGCACGTGCACCCGGAGGCCCTGGGCGAGCGCGACCTGGGCGGTGAGGTGCGCGCTGCCGCCGAACCCGTACACGCCCAGCGCGCCCCCGGGCGGGACGTCGGCCAGCCGCAGCGCCCGGTAGCCGATGAGCCCGGCGCACAGCAGCGGGGCGGCGTGCTCGTCGTCGACGCCGTCGGGCAGCCGGTGGGCGAAGCGCTCGTCGACCAGGCAGGCGTCGGCGTAGCCGCCGTCGACGTCCCACCCGGTGAAGACCGGGGCGGTGCACAGGTTCTCGTCGCCCCGCCGGCAGAACCGGCAGCTGCCGTCGGTGCCGCCGAGCCAGGCCACCCCCACCCGGTCCCCGACGGCGAACCGGCCCGCCCCCGGGCCGAGCGCGGCCACCCGGCCGACGACCTCGTGCCCCGGGACCACGAGCGGGCGGCGCGGTGCGAGGTCGCCCTCGGCCAGGTGCAGGTCGGTGCGGCAGACACCGCAGCAGGCGACGTCCACGCGGAGCTGCCCGGGCCCCGGATCGGGCAGGTCCCGGTCGACGCGGACCAGCGGGCCGGTGTCGACCGGGCCCGGCCGCCCGACGGCCCAGGCGCGCACCGCGCTCCTCAGGCCCGGGCGGGGACGGCGCCCACGGTGCTGACCGGCGCCGCCTCGGGGTCGGCCGGGTGCACGACCATGACCGGTCCCGAGGCGTGCACCACGCAGTGCAGGGCCACCGAGCCGAGCAGCACCCCGGGCAGGCCGAGCCGGCTGCGGCTGCCGACGACGAGGAGGGCGGCGCCCTCGGCGCGGCCGACCAGCACGTCGCCGGGGGCGCCCTCGACCACCTCCACGGTCGCCGCGGGGCCCAGGACGTCGGTCACCACCGCGCGCGCGTGCCGGGCGGCCTGCTCCTGGGTCTCGGCCACCAGGGGGGCGCTCGCCGGGGGCAGGTCACCCCAGAAGTCGAGGGGCTGGTGGACGGCCACCGGCTCCAGCCGCGCGCCCAGCCGCTCGGCCTCGACCGCGGCGCGGGCCAGGGCGTGCCGCGCGACCGGGGTGTCGTCCACGCCGACGACCACCCGGGGCTCGGCGGGGCCGCGCGACGGGTGCACGACCACGACCGGGCACGGCGCGTGGGTGGTGCAGTGCAGCGCCACCGAGCCAAGGAGCGCGCTGCGCACCGCGCCCCGGCCCCGGCTGCCGACGACGAGCAGCTCGGCGCCCTCGGCCCGGGCGACCAGGTGCGGGGCGGCTGCGCCGGCCGCGACGGTGAGCTCGACGGGCACCTCGCGGACGGCCGGGTCGGTGTGCTGGACGCGGGCCACGACGTCGCGGGCCCGGGCCGCGGTGTCCGACCGGATGACCTCGATGCGCCGCTGGTCGAGCAGGTAGGCGTCGGCCCAGAAGACGTCGACCGGGAAGGCGGTCACCACGTCGAGCCGGGCGGAGGCGCGGGCCGCCGCCTGCAGCGCCCAGACCAGCGCGGCCTCGGCACCGGGTGAGCCGTCCAGCCCCACGACGATGCGTCGTCCCCGGTCGGTCGGTGCGGTGGCGTCCACGTCGGCTCCCGGCTGTGGTGGTGTCGACCCGGCCGCCCGGGTCCGTCGTCCCCCGCATCGTCGCCGCCGGGCCGGTGCCGCCGGTGCGGGACGAGGTCCCGGAGGGGCGGGACGTTGGTCGCAGCGCCCGGTGACGCCCGGCTCGCGCCCCGGCCGACCCGCCCGGGGAACGCTGGCCGGGCACCACGCACCGAGGAGCCCTCATGCACCCCAGCCCACCGGACCGCCCGGCCCCGCTCGAGGAGATCGCCCGGCGGATCCGGCCGGCCCCGTCTCCCCGGGGTCGGCAGCCCTGGGCGGTGCTGGTCCGGGACGGCGCCCTCGAGGTCCGGGCCGGGTCCGGCGACGGCTGGCCGGGGGCACCGGTGCCACCTCCCCGCGCGACGGTGATCGACGCGGGCGCGGCCGTGCTGGACCTGCGGATCGCGCTGGCCGCCGCGGACCGCGGGGCGGCGGTCGGGTGGTTCCCCCGGGCGGAGGACCCCGCCCTCGTCGCCGCCGTCCGGCCGCTCGCGGGCCCTGCGGAGCCGGAGCTGGCGACCCGCGCCCCCCTGCTCGACCGCGCGCGGTCCGCGCCGCCGCTGCCGGGGCGGCCGGTGCCGGACGACGTCCTGGACCGGCTGGCCGGCCTGGCCGCCGGCGGGGACGTCGGGCTGGTGCCCGTCCTGCGGGAGCAGCACCGGGAGCTCGTGACGCGACCGACCGGTGCCGACCTCACCGGCCGGGTGCTGCTCATGCTCACCACCGCCACGGACGACCGCCGGGCGTGGGCGCGCTGCGGCGAGGTCCTCGAGCGGCTCCGGCTGGTGCTGGCCGACCTCGGCTGGACCGCCTCCCCGCTGCCGGGGGTGCTCGACGTGCCCCTCACCCGCACCCGGCTGCGCTCGGCGCTGTCCTGGGCCGCCCACCCGCAGGCCCTGCTGCGGATCGGCGGCCCGGCCGACGTCCCGTCCCCCGGCCGGCGGGCGGACGTCGGCGGCCGCCCGGTGCCGGCCGCCGGGTGAGGCCGGCTCAGCGCGCCGCCGCGAGCGCCCCCGCGCGGTCCGGGGCCGCCGCCGCCCGGTCCGGCGGGTGCACCACGAGGACCGGGCAGGGTGCGGCGAGGGCGCAGTGCAGCGCCACCGAGCCCACGAGCAGGCCGCGCAGGGTGCTGTGCCCGCGACCGCCGACGACCAGGACGGACGCCTCCCGCGCCCGGCGCACGAGCAGCTCGCCGGCCGGTCCTTCCTCGGCCAGCACGCGGACGTCCGGGACGTCGGTGCGCCCGGAGAGGACCTCGTCGACCACGGCCCGCGTGCGCCGGAGCACCTGCCCGTACACCTGGTCGACCGGAGGGAGGACGACGGTCCAGAGGTCGCTCCAGGCGTCGTCGAGGGAGAAGGTGGCGAGCACCTCGACGGCGGCACCGATCCGGGCCGCCTGGTCCACCGCGGCGGCCAGCGCCGCCCGCGAGGCCGGGGAGCCGTCCACGCCCACCACGACGGGGCCGGGTGCGGTCCGCTGCACGGGGGTGCCGTGCACGACGAGCACGGGGCAGCGGGCCGCGGTGACGCAGTGCAGCGCCACCGAGCCCAGCAGGGCGCTGCGCACGGCGCCGCGGCCCCGGTTGCCGACGACCAGCAGGTCGGCGCCGGCCGACCGGGCCACCAGCTCGTCGGCGGCCGGCTCCGGGGAGGCGACGACGTCCACCAGGACGTCCCCGGCCCCCGGGACCGCCTCCAGCGCCGCGTCGCCGCGCGCGTCGGCGACGAGCTCGCGGGCCCGGGCCCCGGTGTCCTCGCGCAGGCCGGCGAGGTCGGGGGCCGTGGCCACCGTGCTGGTCATCCGGTACAGCTCCCCGGCGTAGCAGGCGACGACCTCCAGCGCCGCGCCGCGGTCGGCGGCCTCCGCCAGCGCGGTCACCAGCGCGGCGCGGGCGGGCGGGCTGCCGTCCACGCCCACCACCACGCGGGGGCGGGCGCCGTCCGGTCGGGGGGGTGCGCCGGCATCGGTCACGGGGCCTCCTCGGGGCGCGCCGGGTCGGCACCCCGGCGGGAGGCCCCGACGATCCGCCGCCGGCGGCTCCCGGTGGCAGGGACGGAGGTCCCGGCCGCGGGCACCCGGAGACCCTGGGCCGGCCGACCCGCCCGCGCCTAGCGTCGGCGGCGAGGACAACCCACCCCGGAGGAGGAGCCCCGTGCAGGCTCGAGACGTCATGACCCGCGAGGTCCTCACCGTCGGGCCGGAGACCTCGGCGAAGTACGCGGCCGAGGTGCTCGCCGACCGGGGCTTCGCCGCCCTGCCGGTGGTCGACGACGAGGAGCGGCTGGTCGGCATCGTCGCCGAGGCCGACGTCCTGCGCGACCGCCTCCCGCAGGACCCGCGGCTGCACCTGCGGCGGCAGGACGACACCGGGGCACCCCCGCCGCCGGTGCTGGTCCACGGCGTCATGACGCGCGGCGTGCGCGCGGTGGAGGCGACGGCGGACGTCGCCGACGTGGCGCGCCTCTTCGTCGACGAGCAGCTGCGCAGCGCCCCCGTGGTCGACGGCGGCCGCCTGGTCGGCATCGTCAGCCGCCGGGACCTGCTGCGCACCCTGGTCCGCGACGACGCACAGCTGCGCGGCGACCTGCTGCGGCTCGTCGAGGCCTACACCGGGGAGCCCGACGCGTGGCACGTGGAGGTCAGCGAGGGCATCGCCACGGTCCAGCGGACCCGCGGCGTCCCGGAGACCTCGGCGGAGACCGAGGAGGACGCCCTGCGGGCCCTCGCTCGCACGGTGAGCGGCGTCGTGGGCGTGCGCGTCCTGCCCCCGGCGACCGCCGTCCCGAGCCAGGCCTGAGGAGGTCCGACGTGAGCGTCCCCCAGCGGCCGGTCGTGGCCGGTGTCGACGCCTCGCCCGAGGCGGCCCGCGCGGTCGCCTTCGCGATCGAGGAGGCCGGGCTGCGCGGTGCACCCCTGCGTCTCGTGCACGCCCTGAGCTGGCCGGCCGCGGACCTCACCACGGCGGCGGGGCGCCTGGCCGGTGCGGCCCGGCGCACCGCGGAGGACCTCCTCGCCGAGACCGCCGCCGGGGCGGAGGCCGCGCTCGGCCCCGGCCGGGTGGGCTGGGAGGTCCGCGACGGGCACCCGGTGGAGGTGCTGCGCGCAGAGGGCGCCGGCGCCCAGCTGGTGGTGGTCGGGAGCCGCGGCAGCGGCGGGCTGTCCGGGTTGCTGCTCGGGTCCACCGCCGGCGGGGTGGTCCTCGACGCGCCGTGCCCGGTGGTCGTCCTCCCCGACGAGACCGCCGTGCGCGCCCGGGACCGCCGGTCGGTGGTCGTCGGCGTCGAGGGGCGCCCCGGCGACGAGGAGGTGCTCGCCGTCGCCTTCACCGAGGCGGCGACCCGCGGCACCGATCTCGTCGCCGTGCACGCCTGGCAGGACGCCGTCCTGGACACCGCCTTCCAGTCCCTGGGCCCTCTCGCCGACTGGGCCGGGGTGCTCGACGCCGAGGAACGGCTGCTCGCCGAGGCGCTCGCCGGCTGGCACGACAAGGACCCCGCCGTCCCCGTCCGCGAGATCGTGGTCCGCGACCGCACCGCGCGGGCGCTGGTCGCCGCCGCGCTGGGCGCCCGGCTGCTGGTCGTCGGGCACCGGCGCCACCGGCTGGCCCGGCTGGGGTCGACCACCTACGGCGTCCTGCACCGGGCCGGTTGCCCGGTGGTCGTGGTGCCCCTGGCCCCGGCGGCGCAGGGCGGGTCGCGGTGAGCGCGGCGCACGGCCCCCGGGTGCTGGTCACCGCGGCGAGCCGGCACGGCGCGACCCACGAGATCGCCCGCGCCCTGGCCCGGGACCTCGCGGGTTCACCCGCCGGGCGGGCCGCCGGGCTCACCGCCGTGCCGGCCACGCTGGAGTCCCGGCCCGACCCGGCGCCCTACGACGCCGTCCTCCTCGGCAGCGCCGTCTACGCCGGCCGGTGGCTCGAGGTGGCCCGGGAGTACGTCTCCGAGCAGGCGGGGGCGCTGCGGGACCGGCCGGTCTGGCTGTTCTCCAGCGGACCCATCGGACCCCCGCCGCACCCGCCCGACGAGCCGCACGACGCCGTCCCCGTCGCCGCGCTGGTGCGGGCCCGCGGCCACCGGGTCCTCCCCGGCCGGCTGGACCCGGCGCTGCTCTCGGTCGGGGAGCGGGCGATGGTCACCGCCATGCGCGCCCCCGTCGGGGACGCCCGCGACTGGGCGGCCGTGCGGGCCTGGGCGGAGCAGGTCGCCGGCGAGCTCGCCGGCCGGCCGGCCGCGGTCGGCGCACCGGACCCGCGCGGCTGACGGGACCGACGCCGGGCCGGCCGGGACGTTAGGCCCCTGCCGCCCCCGGCCGTCCCGGCCGATGGTGGAACCGCGGCACCGTTGAAGAGGCAGCGGTGCCGTGCTCATGCCCTCCGCGGCCGGGCCGCGGTGCGAGGAGAACAGGTGCCCACGACCGATCCCGACCGCCTGGTCGAGCTGCTCGACGAGGCCGAGTGCCGGGACCTGCTGGCCGGCGTCCGCATCGGCCGCCTCGGCTTCACCTGCGACGCGCTGCCGGCGATCCAGCCGGTCACCTTCCGGCTGCACGGCGACCGGGTGGTCATCCCCGCCCGCGCCGGCAGCCGGATGGTCCCCGGCACCCGGGGTGCGGTGGTCGCGTTCCAGGCCGACACCTTCGACGAGGAGACCCGCACCGGCTGGACGGTCACGGTGGTGGGCCCGGCCCGGTCGGTGACCGAGCCGGCGGACGTGGCGGCCCTCGACGACCTGCCCTGGCCGGGCGCCCTCCGGCCGGACCGCCGCTACATCTGCGTCGAGCTGGGCATGGTCAGCGGCTGGCGCGCCGTCCCCGACCCGGCGGTCGCCGTCGTCCAGCCCTCCCCCGACGGGGGGCGGCTCCGGCGGGCCGGTCACGCCCGGTGACGCCGGGCGCACCCCTTCCTCCCGGTCCGGGGACCGTGCCAGGCTCGGGGGCCGAGGAGGTGGTCCGACGATGACGAGCCCCCCGGATCCCCAGCGGGCCGCCGGGTCACCCCTGGCCGGGATGCGCCTGACCGAGCTGCTCGAGGAGGTCCAGGAGCGGCTGGCGACCGTCGCCCGCAGCCAGGCCCGCGTCCAGCACCTGCTCGACGCCTTCCTCAGCGTCTCCACCGGGCTGGACCTGGAGAGCACCCTGCGGCGCATCGTCGAGGCGGCCGTCGACCTCGTGGACGCCCGCTACGGCGCGCTCGGCGTCCTCTCCCCCGGCGGCGGCCTGGCCGCCTTCATCCACGTCGGCATCGACGACGAGCGCGCCGCCCGCATGGGCTCCCTCCCCGAGGGCAAGGGCGTCCTCGGGCAGCTGATCACCGAGCCGTACCCGCTGCGCATCCCCGACCTCGCCCAGCACCCGTCCTCGGTCGGCTTCCCCCCGCACCACCCCGAGATGCACTCCTTCCTCGGGGTCCCCGTCCTCGTCCGCGGCGAGGTCTTCGGCAACCTCTACATCACCGAGAAGCGGCACGGCGAGTTCACCGCCGAGGACGAGGCCGTGCTCACCGCCCTCGCCGGCGCGGCCGGCATCGCGATCGACAACGCCCGCCTCTACGAGGAGGGCGAGGCCCGGCGCCGCTGGATGACCGCGGTCTCCGACGTCCGGGCGTGCCTGCTCTCCGAGGCCCGCGAGGAGGAGGCGCTGGCCCTCGTCGCCGCCCGGGTGGCCGACCTGACCCGCGCCGACGGCGCCTGGGTCCTCGTGGGGCCGGCGCCGGACGACGGCACCTACACCATCCGCGCCCAGGCCGGGGACGGGCTCGAGCCGTCGGTCGGCGTCCACCTGCACCCGGCCGCCAACCCGGTGCTCGACGCGGTCACCGCGGCCGACACCGTGGTGGCCGTGGACGGCAGCGGGCTGGACCACGAGGGCCCCGACGCCCACCTCTCCTGGGGTCCGTGCACCGGCGTGCGGCTGCGCGCCAGCCACGCGGAGGACGCCGTCGTCATCGCCGCCCGACGGGCCGGGGCCGCCCCGTTCCCCGCCACCCTCGGGGCGCAGCTGTCCACCTTCGGCGACCAGATCGCCGCGGCGCTGGACATGGCCGCCCGCCGGCGCCTGGCCCGCCAGCTCGACGTCTACGAGGACCGCGACCGCATCGCCCGCGACCTGCACGACCTGGTCATCCAGCGGGTCTTCGCCGCCGGCCTGAGCCTGCAGGCGGTGCTCCCGCGGGTGCCCGACCCGGACGCCCAGCGGCGGATCCGCCAGGTGGTCGACCAGCTCGACGAGACGGTCCGCGACATCCGGACCACGATCTTCGACCTGCACGGTGCCGATGGCGCCGATCCGGGCACCAGCCCGCGGCGGCGGGTGCTCGACGTCGTCACCGAGACCGCCGGTGAGGTCCTGCGGCCGACGGTGCGGATGTCCGGCGCGGTCGACAGCCTGGTCACCGGCGACCTGGTCGCCGACCTGGAGGCGGTGGCGCGGGAGGCGGTGAGCAACGCCGCCCGGCACTCGGGGGGCCGGCACGTCACCGTCACCCTCGACGTGGCCGACGAGGTGGTGCTCGAGGTGACCGACGACGGCCGCGGCATCGACGCGCGGGCCGCCCGCAGCGGCCTGCGCAACCTGACCGACCGCGCCGTGCGCCGGGGCGGCGGGTGCACGGTCGAGGCGCTGCCGGAGTCCGGGACGCGGCTGCGCTGGTGGGCGCCGCTGCGCTGAGCGAGGGCCCCTCGGCGGGCGCTACCGGGGGGTGCGCGGGGCGTTGCGCAGCTCGGTGGCCAGCACCGCGGCCTGGGTGCGCCGCTCGAGCCCGAGCTTGGCCAGCAGGTGGGAGACGTAGTTCTTGACGGTCTTCTCGGCGAGGAACATGCGCTCGCCGATCTGCCGGTTGGTCAGGCCCTCGCCGATCAGCTCCAGCACGGTCCGCTCCTGCTCGCTGAGCTTGGCCAGCGGACCGGCCGGCTCCGAGGCGCGGCGCAGCCGCTCCAGGACGGCGGTGGTGGCCGTGGGGTCGAGCAGCGAGCCGCCGGCGGCCACCGCGCGGACCCCGCTGACCAGGTCCGAGCCCAGGATCTGCTTGAGCAGGTAGCCCGAGGCGCCGGCCATGATCGCCTCGAACAGCGCCTCGTCGTCGCTGTAGCTGGTCAGCATGATCACCTTGAGGTCGGGCATCTTCGAGCGCAGCTCGCGGCACACCGACACCCCGTCCCCGTCCGGCAGCCGCACGTCCAGGACGGCGACGTCCGGCCGCAGGGCCGGGACCCGGGCCAGGGCCTCGGCGGCGTTCTTCGCCTCGCCGACGACCGTGATGCCCGGGTCGCTCTCCAGGACGTCGGCCACCCCGCGCCGGACCACCTCGTGGTCGTCGAGGAGGAACACCCGGATCTGCTCCTGCCCCGCGCCGCCCGCCCGACCGCCGTCGCTCTCAGACACGCGCCCAGGCTAGGGCGTCGGTGACGGCCGGTGCTCAGGGTCCAAGGTCCTGCGTGACGGAGTGCCCGGTCCCTCGCGACCTCCGGCCCCTCCCGGTCCCGGCACCGGCCCGGCAGCGTGCGGTCATGGAGCGGACCAGGGTGCTCGTCGCGTACGCCACGGCGGCCGGCTCGACGCGCGGGATCGCCGAACGCATCGCCGACCGGCTGCGGGACGTCGCCGAGGTCGTCGTCCGCCCGGCCGACCCGGAGCTCGACGTGAGCTCCTTCGACGCGGTCGTGGTGGGCAGCGCGGTGCACGGCATGGCGTGGTTGCCGGCCGCCACGCACCTCCTCCGGCGGGCCCGGGCCACGCTCGGGGACCGCCCGCTGTGGTGCTTCAGCGTGGCCGGCGTGGCCCCGCGCGACCCGGTGCGCCGCCTGGTCACCGACCGCGAGCTGCAGCAGGTGGAGCGGGGCTTCCCCAGCGGCCTCGCCCCGCGCGACCACCGCCTCTTCGGCGGCGTCGTCGTGCTCCGGGGGATGCCGCTGTGGGGCCGGCTGTTCTGGCTGGCCCTGGGCGGGCGCCCCGGCGACCACCGGGACTGGGCGGCCGTCGACCGCTGGGCCGACGGGATCGCCGCGGCCCTGCCCACCGCCCGCCGCGTCGCCTCCCCCGCCGGGGACGAGCGGCCCGCCGCCCGGGGGACCTCGGCCGCTCCCCGCGCCCGCGGCCGCTGACCACGCCCGGGACCCACCCGCCCCACCGCTCCGAGGAGCTGCCGTGCTCACCGCCTCCCTCGACCGCAGCACCGCCCGCACGGTGATCGCCCTGGCCAACCGGGCCCCGTCGGTGCACAACTCGCAGCCGTGGCGGTGGCGCATCGGCCCGTCGTCCCTCCACCTGTTCGCCGACCCGTCCCGAGCGCTGCCGGCCACCGACCCGGAGGGACGGGACCTGCGGCTGAGCTGCGGCGCCGCGCTGCACCACCTGCGGGTGGCGCTGATGGCCGCCGGGCTGGGCGCGCGCGTGCACCGGCTGCCCGACCGGCGCTCCCCCGGCCACCTCGCCGCGGTGGAGACCGTGCCGGCCCGGCCGACGGCCGACGACCTCGCCCTGGCCCGGGCCGTCGAGACGCGGCGCAGCGACCGGCGGGTGTTCTCCACCTGGCCCGTGCCGCCGGGGTTCCTGGCCGACCTGGCCGCCGCCGCCGCGGCCGAGGGCGCGCGGCTCGTGGTGCTGGACGACGAGCGCCGCCGGCTGACCGTGGCCCGGCTGGTGCGGGAGGCGGCCGTCGAGCAGGCGCTCACCCCGGACCTGTCGCGGGAGACCGCCGCCTGGACCGGGCGGAGCCGGTCGGCCACGGACGGCGTCCCGGCCGCCAACGTCCCCACCGACCCGGCGGGCGCCGTGCCCGTGCGGCACTTCTCGGCCGGGGAGCAGGCGCAGAACGCCCTGGGCCGGGGGGAGTCCGACGGCACCGTGCTGGCCCTGCTGGCCACCGCCGCCGACGACCCGGTCGACCAGCTGTGCGCCGGGGAGGCCCTCAGCGCGGTCCTGCTGACGGCCACCCGCGCCGGGCTGGCCACCGACCCCGTCAGCCAGCCGCTGGAGGTGCCCGCCACGCGGGCCGAGCTGCGCTCGACCTGCCTGGGCGACGACGGCGAACCGCAGCTGCTGGTGCGGCTCGGCTGGGCACCGCTCGCCGCCGAGCCGGTGCCCGCCAGCGCCCGGCTGCCGGTGGACGAGACCATCGACGCCCTGGACGCCCCCTGGACCTGACCGGGACCCGGTCGGGTCCCCGCCGGGCCGGCGGGCCCGGTCAGCCCGCCGGCCCGACCCGGACCCGGACGTCCAGGGCGGTGGCCCGCCGCGCCGTCACCACCAGCGGGTTGACCTCGATCTCGACCACCTCCGGCAGGACGTCGGCGACCCAGCCGACCCGGCGCACGCAGTCGGTGACGCCGGCCCGGTCCAGCGCCCGGCCGTGCGCCGTGGCGAACAGACCCGTGCCGTCGAGCATCCCCTCGGCGTCGGCGTCGCCCACGGGCGCGAGCCGGTGGACGCGGTGCCCGAGCGCATCGGTGGCCCGGCCACCGGGACCCAGCACCACCACCGGCCCCGCGGACGGGTCCCGGACCGCACCGACCAGCAGTTCGTCGCCCGGCGGCACCAGCGGCTGCACGACGGCGCCCAGCCAGGCCTCCCCCGCCCGCGCCCGGAACCCCGAGATCACCGCGGCGGCCTCGGCGGGCCCCTCCACCGGCAGGCGCAGGTAGCCGGCGTCCCCCTTGTGCACGACACCCGCGACGTGGCCCTTCACCACGACCGGGCCCCGGTGGGTGCGCGCGGCGGCCCGCGCCTCGTCGGCGCTGCGCACCCAGGAGGACGGCACCGCCCGCAGACCCGCGGCCCGGCAGAGCGCGGACACCTCGGGGGGCAGGAGCCAGTCGCCCGCGGGTGCGCGCGACAGGACCGCGGCGAGCACCTCCCGGGCGGCCCGCACGTCGACGGAGGCCGGCGCGTGCGCGGGAGCCGCCGGCCGGGCCAGCCACTCCCGGCGTCGCGCGGCGACGGCGAGGGCGCGCGCCGCCGCGGCCGGGCTGGTGACCGACACGAGGAACCGGCCCTCCGGGGCGCCCGGCAGCTCCAGGCGCTCGACGGTGGTGGCCCGGGTGAGCCGGACGTCGACCACGGGGGTGGCCCGGCCGGCGGCCGCGGCCGCCGCAGCCGCGGCGACGACGCCGGGTGCCGGGTCGCTCACCGCCGTCGGCGCGGTCACCGTGACGACGGCGCCGACGGCGGGGCTGTCCAGGAGGAGCCGCAGCGCGCCGGCGAAGACCGGCGCGTCCACCGCGGCACCGGTGTCCACGGGGTTCCCCGTCGTCGCCAGCGGGGACAGCAGCGCCCGCAGGCCCTCCTGCACGGCTCCGGGCAGCGGGTCGACCCGCAAGCCGGCGGCGACGCAGGCGTCGGCGGCCAGCACGCCCCCGCCGCCGACGTTGGTGAGGACGGCGACCGCCCGCGTGCCCGGGAGCGGCTGCCCGCGCAGCAGCGCCGCCACCGTCGCCAGGTCGCCCGGATCGCCGACCGACGCGATGCCGGCCGCGGCGTAGGCCGCCTCCCGGACGACCTCCGGCGTCGCGGACCCCGCCGTGTGCGAGGTGGCGGCGCGCCGCCCCGCCGGCGAGGTGCCCGAGGTCAGGGCGACGACCGGCACCCGGGCCGCCAGGTGGGTCGCGGTCGGGACCAGCCCGCGCAGGTCCGGCTCGGACTCGGCGTAGACGGCGACCAGCGAGGTGCCGGGGTCCTCGTCGAACCACGCCAGAACGTCGCGGACGCCGACGTCGAGGGCGTCCCCGATCGCGACCATCGCCGAGATCCCCAGGCCGAGCCGCTGCCAGGCGGTGGTCGCGGCGATCGCGATGCCACCGGACTGCGCCACCAGGCCGACGTCCCCGGGCTCGGCGGTCCCCGCCGCGAAGGTCGTGTCGAGCCGCCCGGCGCCGCCCGGGCCGACGACGCCCACGGTGTTCGGGCCGACCAGCCGCATCCCGTGCTCGTCGACCAGCCGGGCCACCCGGTCGGCGAGTTCCGGGACGCCGACCAGCCCCGAGGAGAGGAGGACGATCCCCCGGACCCCGCGCTCCCCGCACTCCCGCACGACCTCGGCGACCGCCCGGGCCGGTACGGCGACGACGGCGAGGTCGGTGCCGAAGGGCAGGTCCGCGACCCGCGGCCGGCACGGCACCCCCTCGACGGCGGCGGCGTGCGGGTTGACCGCCAGCACGGTGCCCGGGAAGCCGGCGTCCTTCAGCCTGCGCAGCACCGCCCGCCCGACGGAGTGCTCCCCGGAGCCGGCGCCCACCACCGCGACGCTCCTCGGGCGGAGCACCGGCCGGAGCGAGGCGGCCGCGGCCCGGCGGTGGCGGTCCTCGGTGGCGGCGGCGTACCGCGCGTCGCGGTGCAGCGCCACCTCGATGCGCAGCGACGGGCCCTCGCGGGTCACCCCGAGCGGCAGCCCCAGGTCGCTGAGGACGCGCACCGTCCGGCCGTCCTCCGCCGGGACGTCGGCCACCAGCGTGCGGATGCCGACCCGCAGGCACACCGCGGCCAGCTCCTCCAGCAACGCCGTGGCCACGCCGTGGTCCCGCCACCCGTGCGCCACCGCCACGCCGACCTCGGCGACGTCCCCGCCGACCGGGACCATCCGCACGGTGCCCACCACCCGCCCGCGCACCACGGCCCCCAGGGACACAGTGCCCGGGGACACGGCACCCGGGGACACGGCACCCGGGGACACAGCGCCCGGGGACACAGCACCCGGGGACACGGCACCGCTCCCGGCCGCGAGGCCTGGCTCGAGGTGGCCGGAGTCCTCCGGGCCCAGGGGCCGGACCAGCGCGGGCACCCCGTCCGACAGGAGCACCCGGACCCGCCGGCGACCGCCGGCGCCGTCGGCCCTGGGGACTCCGGGGGGCACCGGTGCCCGCGGGAGCGGGGGCACCGGGCGGAGGTCCCGCGACTGTGCGGTCACGGCACCACCGTCGGCCCGCGGGGAGGCCCGGGCAGGAGCCGGAAGTCCCTCGGCGTCCGGCCTTCCGGCCGTGCCGCGCCCGCGGGTGCGGGAGCAGGGTCGGGAGCGCTCCGATCTCCCGAGGAGGCTGACGTGCACGAGGCCAAGCAGTGGACGGTCCGGATCGACATCGGGGAGCACGACGGGCGGACGCGCGCCGTGGCCCACCTGCAGACCCAGGACACCGATGCGCTCGTCGGCGTCGGGTTCGCCCGCCTCCACCCGGCGGACCCGGACGTCCCCGAGATCGGGGACGAGATCGCGGGGGCACGGGCGCTGTCCGACCTGGCCCGCCGCCTGCTCGACACCGCGGGCGGCGACCTCGAGCAGGTCAGCGGCGAGCCGGCGCACCTGGTGATGTGAGCGCCCGGGGAGAGGGTGCAACGGGCCTCCGGGACAGGACTTCCTGCCCTGCTCCGCCGGCCCGGCGCCCGCCCAGGGTGGAGGTACCCCGGCCGGACCGTCACGGAGGAGGAGACCGATGACCGCCCTGCAGGAACGCGACAAGCCGACCCTCGAGTCGCCGTGGAGCCGCCTGGACCGCCTCTTCGACGAGTGGATGCGCACCATGCCGATGCGCCGGCTGCTGGGCGAGGCGCCCGGCGAGGACGTCATCCGCGTCGACGAGTACCGCGACGACGACACCCAGGTCATCCGCGCCGAGCTGCCCGGCATCGACCCGGACCAGGACGTCCGGCTGACCGTCTCCGGCGGGATGCTGCGCATCGACGCCGAGCGCCGCGTCGAGGAGCGGACCGGGGACAAGGGGTACACCCGCCGCGAGCTGCGCTACGGCAGCTTCACCCGCACCCTGCCGCTGGCCGAGGGTGCGACCGAGGACGACATCAGGGCCAGCTACAAGGACGGCGTCCTCGAGATCCGCGTCCCGGTCGCGCCGCCGGAGGCCCGGAACGAGCCCCGGAAGATCCCGGTCGAGCACGGGTGAACCGGCACCCGCGCAGCCGACCCCTGCAGCCGCCGCCCGGGCCCCCGTGGGAGCTGCACAGCGGACCCACCTCCGTCACGGCGGTCACGCCCACGGGGACCGTCGCCGAGGCCCGCGTGACGGAGCAGGACGAGCAGGTCGTCGTCGAGTTCTGGGCCGCCGAGCCCGGCCTGCCGGCCGAGCTCGGCGAGCAGCTCGTGACGCGGGCCTTCGCGCTGCCCGCCGTCCGCCCGCACCACCCGGTCCTGGTCTGCGTCCCGCGGCGCAGCGGCACGGTGCTCGCCCAGGCGCGCCGGCGCGTGCAGGACCCGCGGACCCGGGTGGCGGGGGTGACGTGCCTGGTCGAGGGGCGGGTCGGCGGCCCGGCGCCCGTCCCGACCCCGCGCTGAGGACCCGCCGAGCACCCCGGGAGGTCGTCGTGGACGACACGGGCACCGCCGGTCGACCCGCCGGCCGGGTCGTGGTCGGCGTCGGCGGGTCCCCCTCGTGCGGGCCGGCACTGCGCTGGGCGGCGGAGCAGGCCGGGCTGACCGGCTCGGAGCTCTCCGCCGTCGTCGCCTGGGACCTCCCGGCCTCCTACGGCCCGCCGCCTCCCGACGACCTCGCCGGGAGCGGGGCCGCCGCGGGGATGCTGGACCGGACCGTCGAGGCCGTGCTCGGCCGCGCCGGGGGGCAGCGGGTCGTGCGGCTCGTGGTCCGGGGCCACCCCGCGGCGGTGCTGGCCGACGCCGCGGGCGGGGCCGACCTGCTGGTCGTGGGCACCCGCGGCCACGGCGGCTTCGCGGGCCTGGTCCTGGGCTCGGTCGGCCAGCACCTCGTCGCCTCCGCCGCCTGCCCGGTCGCCGTCGTGCGCGAGCACCGGGGCGGGACCGGCCGCATCGTCGTCGGGGTGGACGGGTCACCGGCGTCCGGGGAGGCGCTGCGCTGGGCGGCCGGGCAGGCCCGGCTGACCGGCGGCGCGCTGCACGCGGTCCTCGCCTGGCACGTGCCCGTCACCTACGGCCTCACCGTGCAGGCCGAGCCCGACCAGGCCGCGCACGGCAGCCGGACGCTGGCCGCCTGCGTCGCCGGTGCCCTCGACGGGGAGGACGCGGCCCGCGTGGAACGCGACGTCGTAGAGGGCCACCCGGCTGCCGCGCTGCTCGACGCCGCCGAGGGCGCGGACCTGCTGGTGGTCGGCCGCCGGGGTCGCGGCGGCTTCGCCGGCCTGGTGCTCGGCTCGGTGAGCCGGCACGTCGCCGCGCACGCCCCCTGCCCCGTCGTGGTGCACCCCGGCCCGTCGACGGCGCCGCCCGCGCGGTGAGCGGACCGGCCGGGCCGCCCACCCGTGCACGCAGGGCCCGGGGCCGGTGCCGGCTGGGGGTGCGCAGCTCTGCAGCAGCACTCCCCCCACCGACCCGGGCCGGCGACGTGACGGCGCCGAGCTGACAGCGCAGTCCGGCAGCGCCCCCCGGCAGCGTCCTCGCGTCCGAGGCGATCGTCACCGGTCGCGGGACCTCGGACCCTCGGTGCGCCGCCCGACCGCCCGGCTGCACCGCTCCGCCCGGGGGGTCCCTGGGGCGACCGGGTCGTTGGTCGTCCCGGCCGGGGACCGCCGCCCGGTGCGGCGTCCGGGCCGCCGGGCGGAGGCTCGGACCGGTCCACCAAGGAGGGACTCGCATGGCTCCCCCACCTCCCCCCGCACCCCCGCCCTCCCCCGTCGTCACCCGGCGTCCCCTGCCCGACCTGCTGGAGGAGGCCGCCGACGCCGCGATGGCGGCGCCGTCGGTCCACAACACGCAGCCCTGGCGGATCGTGCTGCACGCCGACCGGCTCGACCTGCGGGCCGACCGCGCCCGGCAGCTGACCGCCGTCGACCCCGGCGGCCGGGAGCTGGCCCAGAGCGTGGGCGCGGCCCTGTTCAACGCCCGGGTGGCCCTGGCCGCCGGGGGGTGGGCGGTGGAGGTGGACCGGCTCCCCGACCCGGAGGACCCCGACCTCCTGGCCGTCGTCCACCCGGTCGCGAGCGACCCGGACCCCGCCCTGGCCGCCCTGGCCGCCGCCGTCCCGCAGCGGCACACCGACCGCCGGCGGTTCAGCGGCACCCCGGTGCCCGACGACCTCCTGCGGCACCTCGCCGCCGAGGCCGCGCGGGAGGACACCGAGCTGCTCCCGGTGGTGCGGGAGGACCACCGGCGCCTCCTCGCCCGCCTCACCCGGGAGGCCGACCGCCTCCAGAACGCCGACCCGGCCTACCGCGCCGAGATCCGGCGGTGGACCACCCGCCGTCCCGGCGAGGGTGACGGGGTCCCCCCGTCGGCGGTCCCGCGCGTCGAAGGCCGGCAGCACGACGACCTGCAGCACGACGACCTGCCGCTGCGCGACTTCGACAGCACCGGCGCCGGGGCGCTGCCCGTCGGCACCCGGTCCACCTCCGACCAGACCCTCGTGCTGCTCGCCGGCCGCGACGACGACCAGCACGCCTGGCTGCGGGTCGGTGAGGCGCTGGAGCGCGTCCTGCTCTGGCTCACCCGGCTCGGCTGGGCCGCGAGCCCCGTGACGCAGGCCGTGGAGGTGCCCCGCACCCGCGAGCGGCTGCGGGCCCTCACCTGCGGCGCCCACCCGCAGAACGTGCTCCGCATCGGGCTCGCCCCTCCCGGGCCTCCAAGTCCGCGGCGCCGCCGGGACGACGTGGTGGAGAACAGCACCCGCCCACCCGGTCCGCCCGCCGCAGCGCACCACGCCGGACCGAGCGGCTGGCCGGTGTCCGGGCCGGCGGCGCCGTCCGGCCGCCGGCCGGTCTCCGACGGTCGCGGGGGGACGACGTGGCTGTGACCGTCACCGTGGCCGTGGCCGTGGCGCCGCGTCGCCGGACCCCCGCGGTCGGCACCACCGGGCGGCCCGGTGCCGACCGCGGGCCGGGGCCCGCCCGGCGCAGCGGTGCGGCGCCGGACCCATGAGCACGGTCCCGCTCCCCGCACCCTCGCCCGGCGGCCAGCGACCCGGGGGTCGGGTTCCGGGGGGTGCGGTGCGCCGCGCGGTGCGCCGGCTCACGCTCGGGTCCGGCCCCCTGAAGCGGGGGTCGGACCGGGTCGAGGTGCTGTCGCGGCTGGTCCTGGCCGTCGTCCTGCTGCTGGCCGCGCCCGTCGCCCTGACCGTGGCCACCACGACGGCCACGGACCTGCGAGCCACCGCGGAGCAGGAGGCGGCCACCCGCACCCGGGTGCTCGCCGAGCTGGTCGAGGACGCGGCCTCCCGGCCGGACACGGGCACCGGCACCTCCACCCGGACCGAGGCGTCCTGGACCGCGCCCGACGGCGCCCGGCGCGAGGGGGAGGTCCTCGCCCGGCCGGGCATGGACGCCGGTGAGCCCGTAGCGGTCTGGATCGACCGGGACGGCGCCCTGACCCGTGCACCGCTGAGCGACGGCGACCGGGTGGCGGCGGCGGCCCTGGCCGGGGCAGGGGTGTTCGTCCTGGTCGTCGGAACCGCAGGTGGGGCGCACGGCCTGGTGACCTGGGCCCTGCACCGCCACCGCGACCACCAGTGGGCGGCGGGCTGGGCGGCGGTCGAGCCGCGCTGGTCCGGCAGGCTCCGCTGACCCCCCGCACCGACCACCGCCGGGCCCGGCTGCGGCGCGGGGGCACCAGGGCCACCGGCCGACCCCGCCGACGACCCCCCACCTTTCTGACCCGACCGACCCGGTACCGCGGAGGGCCCTGCCCGTCCGCTGCACCGGCCTGCCCGGGGACAGCCGTCACCGGGCCCGGCGGGGCCCCGGCACCGGCACCCCGGCGACCGGTGCCCGGCGCCCGGCGGCCCCCGCGGTCCCCACGGTCCCGGCGGACCCGCGCGGCGCGGTCCCCGCGGCGGCACGGAGCTCCCGCGTCGCCCGCCAGACGACCTCGACGAGCACCGTCCCGACGGCCCCGGCGACCAGTCCCAGCAGCACCAGCTCCGGGGTGACCACCAGCAGCAGCACGTCCTCGGCCACGAGCGGCACGCCCACCGCGAGCCCGGCGACACCGGCCAGGGCGGCGACCAGCGCCACCTTCCACGCCGTCAGCGGCCGCGACAGCACCACCACGGTCCAGAGCGCCACCACGAGGACCGCCACGGTCGCCGCCGTCCGCGCGCCGGCCACCCCCGTGCCGGGCTCCAGCCACCGGGCCGCGGCGTAGCCGGCGTAGGCGGCGGCCCCGGTGACCGCCCCGGTGGGCAGCGAGAACCACAGGACCCGGGTGAGGAACCCGGGCACGTACCGCCGCCGGTTCGGCGCCAGCGCCAGGACGAAGCCGGGGATGCCGATGGTCAGCGCCGAGATGAGGGTCAGCTGCACCGGGGCCAGCGGGTAGGCCACCGCCGTGGCCACGGTGATCAGGGCGAGCACCAGCGAGTAGACGTTCTTGACCAGGAAGAGGTTGGCCGCCCGCTCGATGTTGGCGATCACCCGGCGCCCCTCGGCGACGGCGACCGGCAGGTGCGCGAACCGGCCGTCGAGCAGCACCAGCTGGGCCACCGCTCGGGTCGCCGGCGAGCCGTTGCCCATGGCCACCCCGATGTCGGCGTCCTTGAGCGCGAGCGCGTCGTTGACCCCGTCCCCGGTCATCGCCACCACGTGCCCCCGGCGCTGCAGCGCCTGCACCACGGCCCGCTTCTGGTGCGGGGTCACCCGGCCCACCACGCCGACCGACTCCAGCAGCTCGCCGAGCGCGTCGGGGTCCTCGGGCAGGGCGCGCGCGTCGACGGCGTCCGCGGCCCCGGTCACCCCCGGCACGCCGACGGCCGCGGCCACCGCCCCCACCGTGCGGGGGTTGTCGCCCGAGAGCACCTTGAGCGCCACGCCCTGCTCGGTGAAGTAGCGCAGCACGTCGGCGGCGTCCTCGCGCAGCCGCTCGGCGAGGACGACGAGCGCCGCGGGTCGCAGGCCGGCGGGGAGAGCGGGCTCACCGCAGGCCTCCCCCGCGGGCCCGCCGGCCTCCCCCGCGGGTCCGCCGGCCGCGGCGAGCAGCAGCACCCGCCGCCCCTCGGCGGCCAGCGCGTCGGCGCGCGCCCGTGCGGCTGCCTGCTCCGGCCCCGCGGGCGCGGGCAGCACCATCTCGGGGGCACCGAGCACCCACGTCCCGCCCGCGGTGGTGACCGCCGACCACTTGCGCGCCGACGAGAACGGCACCCCGGCCACCGGCGGCGGGCCGGCCGGCGCGGGGAAGGCGGCGGCGAGCGCGGCGGCGGTCGCGTTGGCGGGGTCGGCGGCGGCCAGGGTGCCCAGCGCCGCGGCCACCTCGCCGTCGCCCCCCTCGCGCAGCGGCACCAGGCGGTCGAAGCGGACGTCGCCGTGGGTGAGCGTGCCGGTCTTGTCCAGGCACACCACGTCGACGCGGGCCAGCCCCTCCACGGCGGGCAGCTCCTGCACGAGCGTCTGCCGGCGGGCGAGGGTCACCGTGGCGAGCAGGAAGGCCAGCGTGGTGAGCAGCACCAGGCCCTCGGGGATCATGCCGACCAGCGCGCCGACGGTGCCGGTCACGGCGTCCCGCCAGCCGTCGTTGTCGGGGCTGCGGAACTGGCTCCACAGCACCAGCGGGCCCACGACGAGCAGCCCGACGGCGATCCAGCGCAGCAGCCGGTCGGTCCCCGCCACCAGCTCCGACCAGGTCCGGGTGAAGCGCCGCGCCTCGGTCGCCAGCCGGGCGGCGTAGGCCTCGTCGCCCACCGCGGTGGCCTGCACCAGGCCCCGGCCGGCGACGACGAACGAGCCCGACCAGACCGGGTCGCCCGGTGCCTTCGCCACCGGCTCGGACTCCCCGGTGAGCAGCGACTCGTCCACCGCCAGCCCCGCGGCCTCCCGGACCACCCCGTCGGCGGGCACCTGGTCACCGGTCGCCAGCCGGAGCAGGTCGTCGAGGACCACGTCGGCGACCGGCAGCTCGGCCTCGGTGCCCTCGCGCAGGACCCGGGCGCGCGGTGCGTTCACGACCGCGAGCCGGTCGAGGGTCCGCTTGGCCCGCAGCTCCTGCACGATGCCGATGACCGCGTTGGCGACCACGACCCCGCCGAAGAGCCCGTTCTGCCAGCGACCGGTGAGGTGCACCAGCACGAAGAGCACCGCGAGCAGGCCGTTGAAGAAGGTGAACACGTTGGCCCGGACGATCTGGCCGACCGTACGGCTGGTCCGCACCGTGGTGGCGTTCGTCCGGCCGGCGGCGACCCGCTCGGCCACCGCGGCCGCGGCCAGCCCCGTCGCCGGCGTCGGCGGCCGGGGCGGGAGCTCGACGAGGGTCACGGCCGCACCGCGCTGCCCAGCACGTGGGGCGCCGTGGGGCCCGGCAGCCGGGTGTCCGGCCAGCGGAACCGCTCCACGGTCTCCAGGCGGAACCCGGCCGCGGACACCGCGGCCGCGGTGTCCCGCCCGGTGTGGCAGCCGCCGGCCAGCCGCGGCCACAGGGTGCGGTCGAGGACGTCCTGCACCCGGGCCGCGCCCGGGGTGCCGGCGCGGACGTGCTCCCAGAAGACGAGCCGGCCGCCGGGCCGCAGCACCCGGCGCAGCTCGGCGAGCGCCGCGCGTTGGTCGGGCACGCTGCAGAGCACGAGGGCGCAGACGGCCGCGTCGAACGAGCCGTCGGCGGCCGGCAGGTGCTCGGCGGTGCCGGCCACGACCGTCACCGGGACCGGGGCGGACGCCGCGGCCCGGCGGGCCAGCTCCCGCAGGTGCGGCTCTGGCTCGACGGCGACGACCTCGGTCACCGCCGCCGGGTAGTGCGGGAAGTCCGCCCCGGAGCCGGCCCCGACCTCGAGCACCCGGCCGGAGAGGCCGGCCAGCAGCCGGCGGCGGTGCCCGGCCGCTCCGGCGCGGTCCATCGCCGGGACCAGCCGGGCGTAGACGCGGGCGAACACGGGGTGCGAGCAGGTCCCGGGCACCCCGCCATCCTGGCCCGCCGCCGCCGCGGCGGACCCTGCCGGACGTCCGGCCCGGCCGGGTCGGAGGTCCCGGCCGGGCCGGCGCTCAGGCCAGGCCCCGCAGCATCAGGTTCCAGTAGAGGAAGGGCAGGCCGTAGCACTTGAGCAGCCACATGTCGTAGCGCTCGTGGGTGGTGTCGACGAGCGGGAAGGTGGGGTGCGGCTGCAGCGAGTAGTCGAACTCGCACAGCAGCATCCGGTCCCGGGCGGTGGTGATCGGGCAGGAGGCGTAGCCGTCGTAGGAGGCCGTCGGCTCCCGGCCGGTCCGGGCGGCCAGCAGGTTCTCGACCACCACGGGCGCCTGCTTGCGGATCGCCGCCCCGGTCTTGGAGTTCGGCGACGACCCGGCGTCCCCGAGCGCGAAGACGTCGGGGAACCGGACGTGGCGCATGGTGTGCTCGTCGATCTCCACGTACCCGTTCGGGTTGGCCGGGTCGGCCAGCGGCGTGGCCTTCAGCCAGTCCGGCGCGGACTGCGGCGGGACGACGTGCAGGAAGTCGTAGCCGACGGCCTCCTTGGTGCCGGCCGCGTGGTCGGTGATGATCGCGGTCCGGCCCCCGCCGTCGATCTCGGTGACCTCGCTGTCGAGGCGGACCTCGATGCCGTAGCGGGCGGCGACCCGCTCGAGCTCCGCGGCGAACACCGGGACCCCGAACATGGCCGGCGTGGGCAGCACCAGCACGACCCGGATGTCGCCGAGCACACCCTCCCGCCGCCCGTGGTCGGCGGCCAGGTAGGCGATCTCTGCGGGGCGCCGGCGCACTTGATCGGCCCGGACGGCATCGCGAACACGGCTGTGCCCCGGCGCATCGCCCGGATCTGCGCCCACGTCTTCGGCGCCAGCCCGTAGGTGTAGTTGCTCGACACCATCGGGGTGCCCAGCGCCTCCGACATGCCGGGCACCCGCCCCCAGTCCAGCTGGATGCCCGGGGCGACGACCAGCTGCTCGTACGTCACCTGCCGCCCCGATCGGAGGCCGACCCGCCGGTTCCCCGGGTCGATGTCGGCGGCCGCGTCCCGGATCCAGTCCACGCCCTTCGGCATCACGCCCGCCTCGGGACGGCGGCTCTCGGCGATCGGTGCGCGACCGCCGCCGACCAGCGTCCACAGCGGCTGGTAGTCGTGGGTGGCCGAGTGCTCGATCACGCCGACGTCGTCGAGCCCGGCCCGCCGCAGCCGCGCGGCGACGGTGATGCCGGCGGTCCCGCCGCCGACGACGAGGACGTCGTGGTGGGCGTCGGTGGGAGGCATGGCGGTGCTCCTCTCCCTCAGGCCGGCTGGCGGTCGGCCGCCGCCCATGCGGTGAAGCCGCCGAGCAGGTCCGAGACGTCGGTGTGGCCGGCGGTGCGCAGCAGCGAGGCGGCGACGCTGGACCGGTAGCCGCCGGCGCAGTGGACGACGACGGGGCGGTCGGTGGGGACCTCGTCCATGCGGCGCGGCAGCTCGGCGAGCGGGATGTTCACCGCGCCGGGGATCGTCCCGGTGATCAGCTCCCCGCGGTTGCGGACGTCGACGACCGCCGGCGGCACCTCCCGCCGGAGCGCCTCGTCGAGCCGGCCGACGGTGAGCCGGCTGGCCGGCACCACCCGGTCGGGGGCCTCGAGGAAGGCGCCCTCCGGCTCGCGCAGGTAACCGGCGACCCGGTCGAAGCCGATCCGGGCCAGCCGGACGACGACCTCCTCCTCGCGGTCCTGCGGGACGACCACGACGAGCTCCCCGTCCGGCCGCACCACGCTGCCGGCCGTCTCGGCGAACCGGCCGTCGGCGGGCACGTTGACCGAGCCGGCGAGGTGGCCGGCGGCGAACTCCTGCGGGTCCCGGGCGTCGAGGACGACCGCACCGGCGGCCTGCCGCTCGAGCACCTCGGCCAGGTCGAGGGGCACCGGTGCGGCCGCGGGGTCGAACACCGGGTGCTCGCGCCGGTTGAGCAGGGCGTCGTGCACGAAGTAGTCCGGCGCCGAGGGCTGGCCGGCGGTGACGATCGCGAGGAACTCGTCCTCGGTCATGGGCCGGCACGCGTAGTTGGTGACCCGCTGCTCCCCGATGGTCGACCGGCGCTCGGTGGAGAGGTTCTTGCCGCACGCCGAGCCGGCCCCGTGGGCGGGGAACACCCGCACCTGGTCCGGCAGCGCCATCAGCTTGCGCACGGAGTGGTCTTGCGCACGGAGTGGTACAGCATCCGGCCGAGCTCGTCGGCCGGTACGCCGATGGAGGCCAGCAGGTCGGGGCGGCCGACGTCCCCGATGAACAGGGCGTCGCCGGTCAGCACCCGTAGGGCACCGGGTCGTCGGCGTGCTCGTGGACGGCGACCGAGATCGACTCCGGGGTGTGGCCCGGCGTCTCGAGGACCTCGAGGGTGACGTCGCCGAGGGGGATGCGCTCGCCGTCGGCCAGGTGGCGGATCGGGAAGTCCGCCTGCGCCCGCCGCCCGAAACCGATCCACGCGCCCGTCGCGGCGGCCAGCTCCAGGGGTCCGGCGAGGAAGTCGGCGTGGAAGTGGGTGTCGATGACGCCGACGATCGCCAGCCCGTGGGCGTGTGCGTCGGCGAGGTACTCGCCGACGTCGCGCCTCGGGTCGACGACGACCGCCTGCCGCGTCGTCTCGTCCGCGACGAGGTAGGACGCCTGGGACAGGCAGTCCAGGTAGTACTGGGTGAAGATCACGGGGACCTCCTCCGGCGGCGCGCGTACACGAGAGCTGACCCCCGGGGGGTATGCGCACCGGCCGGGTCGGAGGTCCTGACCTCGGGAGCCGGGGGTCCCGGCGGCGTCAGCCCAGCGCCAGCACCCGGACCAGCAGCCGGGCGGCGTCACCGCCCTCGGTCACGGCCACGTCGAGAGCGCCGGGGACGTCGAGGTCGTCGAGCAGCCGGTCGGCCACGGCCCGCGCGGCGGCCGGGGAGGAGGACGGCCGGCCCGCTGCGGAGAACAGCGCGTCCAGCCGGTCCTGCGCGCCCTCCAGCAGCCCGGGGCGGTACTCCCAGGGGTCGTGCCACGGGCGGTCGAGCACCAGCAGCCGCAGCACCGGGCCGGTCGTCTGCCGCAGCAGGTCGGAGACGAGGGTGAGGTTGCCCGTGGACTTCGCCATCTTCGCGCCGTCCCGGTGCACGGCGCCGACGTGCACCTGCGCCCGGGCGAAGGGAGCGATGCCCGAGGCGGCCTCGGCCATGGCCGTCTGGTGCGCGTGGTGGGGGAAGGCGAGGTCCGCCCCGCCGACGAGGACGTCCACGCCGTGGCCGAGCGTGGCGGTGGCCATCGCGGCGCACTCGGCGTGCCACCCGGGTCGCCCCCAACCCCAGGGGCTCGGCCACGCGGGGTCGCGCTCGCCCGACGGCCGCCACACCGGCACGTCGAAGGGGTCCTCCCGCAGCCCGTCGGCCGGGTCGCCCTCGGGGGTGTCGCCGAACTCCGCCGACAGCTGCCGCGCCCGGTCGGGGTCGAGGCCGGCCCGGGCGACGACGTCCCCGGCCCGGAACAGCACGTGCCCCTCGCGGACGTAGGCGCGGTCGGTGCGCAGCAGCGCCGCGGCCAGCTGCTGGACGTGCGGGACGTGGTGGCGCGCCCGCGGGGCGTGCGTCGGCGGGCGGACGCCGAGCGCCCGCATGTCCTGCTCGAAGGCGAACTCCTGGGACAGCGCGAACTCGTCGTAGTGCCGGCCCCGGGCGTCCGCGGCGCGGGTCAGGACGTCGTCGACGTCGGTGACGTTGCGGCTGCTGACCACCTCCACGCCGGACAGTCGCAGCACCGCCGCGAGGACGTCGGCCCAGACGAACGTGGCCGCGTGCCCGAGGTGGGTGACGTCGTAGGGCGTGATGCCGCAGACGTAGACGCGGGCGGGGCCGGTCACCGGCAACGGCCGCCCGGCCAGCCGCAGGTCACCGGTGCGCAGCTCGACCGGGTCGCCGACCCGGCCGGCCGCGCCGACGACACCGGAGGAGGTCAGGGGAGGCACTGCCATGCCGCCCATCCTGCCCGGCCGGCCCCGGCGGTTGCCGGGGGCACGGACGGCGTGCTTCCCTCGACGGGTGAACCCGGGATCCCGCGCGGGCCGCGACGCCTTCTGCGTCTGCCTGTTCGCCGTGACCCCGCTGACGGTCGACGACCGGCTGTGTCCGACGGGTCCGCCCGCCCGCTGAGCGCCGCTCGCGGGCTCCGCCCGCCCGCTCCCCGGCCCCGAGGACCCCACCGTGACCGACTGCACCGTGCCCGCTGCCCTGCCCCGCCCCACCGCCCCGGCCGCCGCGCCCGCTGCCGCCCCGCCCGCGGCAGCCGCGCCCGCTGCCGCCCGCGCCCCTCTGTGGCGCCGGCTGTCGGCCGCGGTGACGGCGGCCCACTGCAGCGGCGTCCCCTTCTAGACCGGCTCCGGGTGCGGGCCAGGGGTCCCCGCCGCGCCGGTCCCCTAGGCCCCTTGTACCCCAGGGGGTACGTGTGCTCACCTCGGGGTGCACGGCCGGGTCCCCTGCGGCGGGCCCGGCGCCGACCCAGCGAGGGGACGCCATGACCGCAGACGCCGTGCCCCCGGGCGCCGTTCCCCCGGGCGCCGTTCCCCCGGGCGCCGTGCCCCCGGACAGCCGTCCGGCCCGCCGCCCCGACGTCGGACCGGACGAGGCCGCCGCCCTGGTGGTGGCCGGGGCCCTGCTGCTCGACGTGCGGGAGCCGGGTGAGTGGGCCGCCGGGCACGCGCCGGGCGCGGTCCACGTGCCGCTGGGTGCGCTGCGGCCGGACGCGGTCCCCCCGGGGCGGGCGGTCGTGGCCGTCTGCCGCTCCGGCAACCGGTCGGGGCGTGCCGCCGACCTCCTCGGGGCGGCCGGCATCCCGGTGCACAACCTCACCGGGGGGATGCGCGCCTGGGCCGCCTCCGGCCGCCCGGTGGTCACCGACGCGGGCCGGCCGGGCACCGTCGCGTGATCGCGGTCGGCCTCGGCCTGCTGGTCGGCCTGACGCTCGGCGCCCTGGGCGGTGGCGGTGCGGTGCTGACCGTCCCCGCCCTCGTCCACGGCCTGGGGCAGAGCGCCCAGGCCGCCACCACCGGGAGCCTGCTCGTCGTCGGCACCAGCGCGGTCGCGGCGGCCGCGGGGCACGCCCGCCGCGGCCGGGTCGACTGGCGGGTGGCCGCGGGGTTCGCCGCCGCCGGCGTCCCGGCGGGGATCGCCGGCACGGCGCTCAACCGGCAGGCCGACGGCGACGTCCTCCTGCTCGCCTTCTCCGGCGTGCTCCTGCTGGCGGCCGCGGCCATGCTCGCCCAGACCCGGTCGGCGGCGCAGCAGCCGGTCCCCGTCGGCGGGGCCGGTGCCCCACCTCCGCGCCCCGGCCGGTCCCGGTGGCGCCGGGCCGCCGAGGTGGCCGCGGCCGGGTTGGTCGTGGGCCTCCTGACCGGCTTCTTCGGCGTCGGCGGCGGTTTCGTCCTCGTCCCGGCGCTGACCCTGGCCATCGGGCTGCCCATGCCGGTGGCCGTGGGCACCTCGCTGGTCGTCATCTCGGCGAACTCGGGGATCGCGCTGCTCGCCCGCGCGGGGGCCGGAGCGGTCGACTGGGCGGTGATCGCGCCGTTCAGCCTGGCCGCGATCGCCGGTGCCCTGGCCGGCACGCGGGTCGCCGACCGGCTGCCGGCCCGCGCGCTCACCCGCGCCTTCGCCGTCCTGCTCGTCGCCGTGGCGCTGTACACGGGAGGGACGAGCCTCGCCGCCCTGCTGGGCTGAGGGAGCCGCCGCTGTGCGACCGTTCTGCGCATGGTCGCCGTCCTCTCCGTCCAGTCGCACGTCGCCTACGGCCACGTCGGCAACTCCTCGGCCGTCTTCCCCCTGCAGCGCCTCGGCATCGAGGTGTGGCCGGTGCACACCGTGCAGTTCTCCAACCACACCGGCTACGGCGCCTGGCGCGGCCGGGTGTTCGACGGCCCCGCCATCGAGGAGGTCGTCGACGGCATCGCCGAGCGCGGGGTGCTCGGCAGCGCCGACGCGGTGCTGTCGGGGTACCTCGGCTCGGCCGACATCGGGCACGCCGTCGTGGGCACGGTCCGGCGGGTGCGGGAGGCCAACCCGAGCGCGGTGTACTGCTGCGACCCGGTCATCGGCGACGTCGGCCGGGGCGTGTTCGTGCGGCCCGGGATCCCCGAGTTCATGCGGGAGGTCGCCGTCCCCGCCGCCGACGTGGTGACCCCGAACCACTTCGAGCTCGACCTGCTCGCCGGCGCGGAGACCCGGTCGCTGGCGTCGGTGCGCGACGCGGTGGCCGCCGTCCAGGCGCTCGGCCCCCGGGTCGTGCTGACCACCTCGCTGGTCACCGACGACACCCCGGACGGGGCCGTCGACCTGCTCGCCAGCGAGGGCGGCCGGCACCACCGCGTGCGGACCCCGCGGCTGGGGGTCTCGGTCAACGGCGCCGGCGACGCGATCGCCGCCCTCTTCCTGGCGCACTGGCTGGAGACCCGCGACGCCGGCACCGCGCTGGGGCGGGCCGCGGCCTCGGTGTACGGCCTGCTCAAGGCGACCGAGGACGCCGGGTCGCGGGAGATCCTCCTGGTCGACGCGCAGGAGGAGGTCGTGGCCCCCTCCCGGACCTTCCCCGTCGAGGAGGTCTGAGCACCTAGGGCACGAGCACGATCTTGCCGTGGGTGTGGCCCTGCATGCCGAGCCGGTGCGCCTCGGCGGCCTCGGCGAGCGGGAAGGTGGCCGCCACCGCCACCGCCAGCCGGCCCTCCCCGGCAAGCCGGGCGAGCTCGCCTCGGGCCGCGTCGCGCAGCTCGGTGCCGGGGTCGGCACCGGGGCCGCCGCCGAGCAGCCGGATCCCCTCCGCGGCGCCCCGCTCGAAGGCGGCGATGGTGGCGATCCGGCCGCGGTCGGGCACCAGGGCGAGCGAGACGTCGACGGCCTCGTCGGCGCCGACGGTGTCCACCGCGGCGTCGACGCCGGCGGGCGCGAGGGCGCGCACCCGGTCGGCCAGCCCCGGGCCGTAGCGGACCGGCTCGCCGCCGAGCCGCTCGACCACCTCGTCGCTCGCCGCGCCGCCGGTGCCGATCACCCGCGCGCCGCGGGCCCCGGCCAGCTGCACCACCATCTGGCCCACCCCGCCGGCGGCGCCGTGCACCAGCACGGTGTCGCCGGCCCCGACGCCGGTGGCGGTCAGCGCGTGCACCGCCGTGGCGCCGGCCAGCATCAGGCCGGCGGCCTGCTCGGGCGGGAGGGTGCCCGGCCGCGGGTGGAACGCCGACCCGGGGGCGACGACGTCGGACGCGTAGGCCCCGGAGAGCCGGAAGCCGATGACCTCGTCGCCGACCGCGAGCGGGGCCGGCCGGCCCCGCGGCGTCCTCCCCCACGGCGGTGACCACGCCGGCGGCCTCGAAGCCCAGGCGCAGCGGCAGCCGGGCGGGGTCGGTCCCGAAGGCGCCGCTGTAGGTCTTCCAGTCGGCCGGGTTGACCCCGGCCGCCCGGACCCGCACCCGCACCTCGCCGGGGCCGGGCGCGCGCACCGGCTCCTCGGCGAGGGTGAGCACCTCCGGCCCGCCGTAGCGGACCGCCTGCACGAACGTCGTCACGCCGGACCCGGCCGGGCCGGCCGCCCCCGGTGCGCGCCGGTCACTCGCTGGCCGTGCTGGTGTCGCCCTCGGCCTGCCGGCTGCTCGGCGGGCCGATCCACACGGTCTTGGCGTTGGTGAACTCGAACATGCCCAGCTCGGTCAGCTCGCGGCCGTAGCCGCTCTGCTTGACCCCGCCGAAGGGCAGCTCCGGGTAGCTGGTGACCATCCCGTTGACGAAGGCCATGCCGGACTGCACGTCCCGGACGAACCGCGCCCGCTCGTCGGCGTCCTCGCTCCACAGGTTGGCGCCGAGGCCGTAGACGTGGTCGTTGGCGATGCGCAGCGCCTCGTCGAGGTCGGCGACGGTGAACAGCGCCGCCACGGGTCCGAACACCTCCTCGGAGTACATGTCCATCTCCGGGGTCACGCCGGTGACCAGGGTCGGCTCGTAGAACCAGCCCGGCCGGTCGACCCGCGCGCCGCCGGTGACCACGGTGGCGCCCTTGTCGACGGCGTCCTGCACGTAGCGCTCGACGTCGTCGCGGCCGGACTCGGTGGCCAGCGGCCCCACCTGGGTGCCCTCCTCCATGGGGTCGCCGACGGTGAGGGCGGCGAGCTTGTCGGCGAACAGGCGGGTGAACTCCTCGGCGACGTCGGCGTGCACGAGGAACCGCTTGGCGGCGATGCAGCTCTGCCCGTTGTTCTGGCAGCGGGCGGTGACCGCGACCTCGGCCGCCTTGTCCAGGTCGGCCGAGGGCATGACGATGAACGGGTCGCTCCCGCCGAGCTCCAGCACGGTCTTCTTGATGACGTCGCCGGCGACCCGCGCCACCGCCTGCCCGGCCGCGTTGCTCCCGGTGAGGGTGGCGGCGACCACCCGGTCGTCGCGGATCACCCGTTCGACGGCCGAGGACCCGATGAGCAGGGTCTGGAAGACGTCGTCCGGGAAGCCGGCCTTGCGGAAGAGCTCCTCGAGGTAGAGGGCGGTCTGCGGGACGTTGCTGGCGTGCTTGAGCAGCCCGACGTTGCCGGCCATGAGGGCCGGCGCGGCGAAGCGCATGGCCTGCCAGAGCGGGAAGTTCCACGGCATGACCGCGAGGACGACGCCGAGGGGCTGGTGCACGAGGTAGGCCTCGGTCGCGCCGACCGCCTCGGCGTCGGCGCGCTGCGGCTCGAGCATCCGCGGCCCGTGCTCGGCGTAGTAGCGCAGCGCCTTGGCGCACTTGGCCACCTCGGCCTCGGCGGCGGCCAGCGTCTTGCCCATCTCCGTGGTCATCAGCTCGGCGACGGCCTTGGCGTCGGCGTCGAGGACGTCGGCGGCCGAGCGCAGCCAGCCGGCCCGCTCCTGGGGCGAGGTCAGCCGGTAGCCGGCGAAGGCGGCCGCGGCCCGGGCGATCCGTTCCCCGACGGCCTCCTCGGAGAGCTCGTCGAAGGTCTGCAGGGTCTCGCCGGTGGCGGGGTTGACGGTGGCGATGGCCATGGGGTCCTCCCGGGGTCGCTGCGCGGTCGTCGTCGGTGGGGACAGGATCTAGCTCTTGCCCTCGTCCCGCGCGCCCGAGTGCTCCTGCTGGTCGGTCTTCTTCGGCATGGCCCTGCCGTTCCCCGCGACCGCGCCCGGCACACCCGCGGCGGCGGCCAGGACGGCGAAGGTCCGCTCGACCATGAGCGCGGCGTCGAAGCACGCCTCCGCCCGCCGCCGCGCCCGCCGGCCCAGCCCGGCCCGGCCCTCCGGGTCGGCGAGCAGGTCCCGCAGGGCGGTGGCCAGGGCGAGGGGGTCCCGGGGCGGGATCACGACGGCGTCCCGCCCCACCGCGATGTCGACGTCCCCCACGTCGGTCGCCACGCACGGCAGCCCCTCGGCCATCGCCTCGAGGAGCACCAGCGGCAGCGCCTCCCGCCGCGAGGGCAGGCAGAACAGGTCCAGGTCGGCGAGGAAGCCGCGGACGTCGGTGACGAAGCCGGCGAACGTGACCGGCAGGCCGCGGGCCGCCGACCGCAGCCGGTCGCCGTCCCGGCCCGCGCCGCCGACGACGACCTCCAGGGCGACCCCCTCGCCCACCAGCCGCCCGACGGCGTCGAGGAGGACGTCGAAGCCCTTCTGCGCGGTGAGCCGGCCGAGCGCGCCGATCCGCGGCACCGCGTGCCCGGCCGGCCCGGCCGGGTCGGCCGGCACGTCGACGCCGTTGGGGACGACGTGCACCCGGCCCACCCCGTGGTCGGCCCGCAGCTGGTCGCGGGCCTCCGCAGCGGGCGTGAGGACCGCGGCCATGGCGCCGTACAGGCCGGCCAGGTACCGGCCCCGCTCCCCCTCGCCGGTGTCGCCGGCCAGGTGCAGCACCCCGACGGTGGGGGCGACGGTGAGCGCGGCGGCGACGGCCGCGGCGTTGGAGCCGGGGTCGACGAGGTTGACGAGGACGACGTCGGGCCGCTGCCCGGCCAGGGCCGCACGGGTCGCGGGCGCGGAGCCGCGGTGCCGGGAGAGCGGGACGACCGCCGTCCGCTCCGCGGGCACGACGCGCTCGAAGCCGGCCGCCACGGGCTCGGCCACCACCAGGGACGCCGTCCACCCCAGCCCGGCGGCGCGGCGCAGCAGGTGGGTGAGGTAGACCTCGGCGCCGCCCCAGGCGTCGGAGTCGCAGACGAGGGACACCCGCCCGCTCACGCGGCGGCCCCGACCACGGCGCGCGCGGCGGCCAGGACGTCCGGGGGCCGCACCGAGGCCGCGCAGCGGAAGTCGATGGGGCACTCGAGGTGCGGGCACGGGGCGCAGGGCACGTCGGCGACCACCGCGCGGTGCCCGGGCCCGCGGTGGGCCCAGCGGACGGGGTCGCCGGGGAGGAACACCGTGACGCTGCGGGCCCCGACGGCGGCGGCCAGGTGCGCCGAGCCGGTGTCGTTGCCGATGAGCAGCGCGCTGTCGCGCAGCAGCGCCGCCAGCCCGCCGAGGCCGGTGGTGCCGGTGAGGTCGACGGCCGGCGCGCGCATGCCCGCGACGACGGCGGCGGTGACCTCCCGTTCGGCGGGCACGCCGGTGACGACCACGGCCAGCCCCTCGGCGGCCAGCGCGTCCCCGACCTCCGCGTAGCACCCGGCCGGCCAGCGGCGGGTCGGGGAGGAGGCGCCCGGGTGCAGGACGACGTAGCGGCCGGGCACCAGGCCGTGCGCGGCGAGGGTGGCCCGGTGCCCGGCCTCGTCGGCCGGGCTCAGCGGGAAGGCCAGCTCCGGGGGACCGGCCGCGGGCAGGCGCTCGCGCCGCGGCAGCCCGAGGTGCTCCAGCAGCCGCAGGTGCCGCTCGGCCTCGTGCAGGTGCACCGGGTAGCGCAGGTGCAGCGGCGCGGTACCGGGCGGCGGGGTCCAGCCGGTCGGGGCGAACCCGCCGGTGAGCCGGGCGCCGAGCACGGCGGTCACCCGGTTGGCCGCCGGGCGGTCGCCGTAGACCTGCAGGGCGAGGTCGAAGCGGCGGGCGCGGGCCGCGGCCACGAACGGGGCCCACCCGGCGGGGTCCGGCGTCCGCTCGGGGATGCCCTCGGCACCGGGGAAGGGCAGCAGCTCGTCGACGCCGCCGAGCCGTTCCACGACCGGCGCCGTCTCCGGCCAGCCGACGAGGGTGACGGTGAGGTCCGGCCGGGCGGCCCGGAGCCGGTGCACCGCCGGTGCCGAGCAGAGCAGGTCGCCGAGCCCGACCCGCAGCCGGACGAGGGCCACCCGGCGGGTGGCGGGGTCGGCGAGCGGGGCGTCCACCTGCGGTTCCTTCCCGGCGGCCGCTGCTCCGTAACTCTGGTTCACTGCGGGTCCCGCCTTGTCCCGGCAGCCACCCGCCCCAGGGGAGGTCCGTGTGCGCCCCCTCCACGTGCTGCGGCTGTGCAGCGTCTTCGAGCCGCCGCCCGCGCCGGGGGGGCTCGACGGGCGGGCGGCGCGCTTCGACCCGATCGGCGGCATGCAGAACCACACGGCCTCGCTCACCCGGTGCCTGGACGCCGCGGGCCACACCCAGACGGTGGTGACCTCCCGGCTGGCGGCGCCGCGCGGGACCAGCCGGCTCGGGCGGGCCGCCGCCGTCCACCGCACCGGGGTGCCGGTGCGCCGGCTGCGGCAGCTGTGGGCGCTGGCCGCGCTGCCGGTCGTGCTCCGCCGAAACGGGCGGCCGGTGGACGTGGTGCACGCCCACCAGGGCGAGGACCTCGCGGCCCTCCCCCTGGCCCGCCTCGCGGCGCGACGGCACCGCTGCCCGCTGGTGGTGACCGTGCACTGCAGCGTGGGGCACACGCTCACCGGCGGCTCCCCGCGGGCCCGGCTGCTGCGCCGGCTCGGCGGGCTGGTCGAGCGCTCGGCGCTGCGGCGCGCCGACGCGGTGGTCGTCCTCACCACGCGAGCCGCGGCGGCGCTGGTGGCCGACGGGGTCCCCGCCGAGCGGGTGTCGACCATCCCGTCGGGCTTCGAGCCGGCGCTGTTCACCGGGGTGGCCGCCGACCCGTTCCCGGTGGCCGGGCGGCCGCGGATCGGCTACGTGGGGCGGCTGGCGCCGCAGAAGCGGGCCGACCTGCTCGTGGCGGCGTTCGGGCGCATGCGCTGCCCCGCCGCGCTGGTCGTGGTCGGGGACGGTCCGGACGCCGACCTGGTCCGCCGGGCCGTCCGGGAGAGCCCGGCGTCCGATCGCGTCACCCTGGCCGGGTTCCTGCCCCACGACCAGGTGCCGGGGGTGCTGGCCGCGCTCGACGTGCTGGCGCTGCCGTCGGCGTACGAGGAGATGGGCTCCGTGCTCACCGAGGCCATGGCGGCCGGGCTGCCGGTGGTGGCCAGCGCGGTGGGCGGCATCCCCGAGGTGGTGCGGGACGGGGAGACGGGGCTGCTGGTGCCCCCCGGGGACGTCGACGCCCTCGCCGCCGCGCTCGACCGGTTGGCGGGCGACCCGCGGCTGCGGGCGCGGCTGGCGGCCGGGGCGCGGGAGCGGGCCGCGGCGTACGCGTGGCCCGCGCTCGCCACGCGGGTCGCCGCGGTCTACGGGCGGGTGTGCGGGCTCCCGGCGGTCGAGGCGGTGGCATGAGGCGCCGGGCATGAGGGGCCCGGCATGAGGGTCGGGGTCCTCGTCCCGGTGCACGACCAGGCGGCGTTCCTGCCGCGGGCGCTGGAGTCGCTGCGCGCGCAGGTGGGAGCGGACTGGACCGCCCTGGTGCTCGACGACGGCTCGCGGGACGGCGACGCGGTGGCCGCCGTGGTGTCCGCGGTCGACGACCCGCGGGTGCGGCTGGTGCGGGAGCCGGTCAACCGGGGGCTGGGTGCCACGCTCAACGCCGGGCTCGATGCCCTCGACGTCCCGGTGGTGGCCTACCTGCCCGCCGACGACGTCTGGTTCCCCGGCCACCTGGGGGCGCTGCTGGAGGCCCTCGCCGACCCGGGTGTGGTGCTCGCCTGCTCGGACCTGGCGGAGCCGTCGGGCACGCCGTACGAGCAGCTGGTGCAGGTCGCCCACCGCCGGACGGCGGACCGGTGGACGGAGCGGGCGGAGCTGGAGAGCGACGACCTGGGCCGGCTGATGTGGGACCGGATGCGCGCGGGCGGCCGGTCGGCCGGCACCGGGCGGGTCACCTGCTCGTGGACGCGGCACCCGGGGCAGCGGTCCCGGGCGCTGCGCGAGGCCTTCGACGGCGGGCTCAACGTCTTCCGCGGCCGGTACCGGGTGGCCGGGCCGCTGCGGTTCTCCTCGAGCGACGGCGGCGAGGTCGACGAGGTGGCGCGCTACGCGCGGTTCCGGGCGCGCTCCTACCCGCCCGCGGACGACGGGTTGTCGGTCCTGCTGGTCGGGGAGCTGGCGTTCAACCCGGAGCGGGTGCTGGCCCTGGCGGCGCGGGGGCACCGGCTCACCGGGCTGTGGACCCGGGACGGCCTCGGCGACGCCACCGTCGGGCCGCTGCCGTTCGGGCACGTGCCGGACCTGGACCGGGACCGCTGGCGGGAGGAGGTGGCCGCGCTCGCCCCGGACGTGGTGTGGGCGCAGCTGAACTGGCGGGCGGTGCCGTTCGCGCACGCGGTGCGGTCGGCGTTCCCGGACCTGCCGTTCGTGTGGACGTTCAAGGAGGCGCCGCAGCGCAGCGTCGTGCGGGGCGAGTGGCCGCTGCTGGCGGACCTGGTCTGCGGTGCCGACGCCTGCCTGCTGGCCACCGAGGAGGAGCGCGACTGGTTCGCGCTCGCGCTGGCCGGTCGCGTGGATCCCGCCCGGCTCGGCGTCCTGGACGGCGATCTCCCCGCGCGGGAGTGGCTCGACGCCCCGCTGTCGGCGAAGCTCTCCGACCGCGACGGCCGGCCGCACGCGGCGGTCGTGGGCCGCCCCTCCGGGCTGGACCTGGAGTGGGTGCTGGAGCTCGCCCGGTGCGGGGTGCACACGCACCTGCACGGGCAGGTGCGTGCTCCGGGACCGAAGGGGTCGTGGACGGGCTGGCTGGACCGTGCTCTCGCCGCGGCGCCGGGGTTCGTGCACGTGCACCCCGCGGTGGGGCCGGAGGACTGGGTGCGGGTGCTCTCCCGCTACGACGCCGGCTGGCTGCACCGCTTCGCCAGCAGCAACGGCGGGGACCTGCGCCGGGCGGTCTGGGACGACCTCAACTCCCCCGCCCGGCTGCCGGTGTGCCTCGCCGCCGGGCTGCCGCTGCTGCAGCCGACCAACCCGGGGCACGCGGTGTCGGTGGAGCGGGTGCTGCGCCGTGACGGGACCGGGCTGTTCTACCGGTCGGCCGACGAGGTGGCCGCCGTCCTCGCCGGGGAGGTGGCGACCCGGCGGGGAGCCGCGGCCGCGCTCGCGGCCCGGGAGCGGCACACCTTCGACGGGCACGCCGACCGCCTCGTCGAGCTGTTCCGGTCGGTGGTGCGCTGAACCCGCCCCGCCCCGCACCGGTACCGGCGGCCGGTGGTGCGCTGAGCCCGCCCCGCACCGGTACGCGCGGTCGTCCTCCCCCGCTTGGCGCCTCGCTCACGGTCAGCAGGGCGGGGGGTCGGTGGTGGCGGTCAGGCCGCTGGGGGTGGTGACGGCGAGGGTGCCGTCCCGGTGCTGGGTGTGGGTCCAGCCCGGGGCCTGGTGCTTGCCGCGGTGGTGGGTGGTGCAGTAGCCGGCCAGGTCGGCCGCGGCGGTGGGCCCGTCGGGCCAGGCGCGGGTGTGGTCCAGCTCCCCGCCCACCGGAGCGACCGGAGGTGCGGCGACCGGGTCGACGACGGATGGCATGCATCGATCATGCGTTCGAACGAGCGTCACGGGAATCGGCTGTGGGCGAAGGAAACCCGACGGTCACGGACGCACGAGAAGGCCCACCCGAGGGGTCGACCCGGGGTACCGCGGCCTCCTCGCCGGCCACCTCCTCGTTGTCGAGCCTGTCTCGACATGAGGCACGAGACGCCCGGGCCCCTGGAGGGAGCAGTTCAGGAGGGAGGCTCGGTCGCGGTGCCCTCGTCGTCCCGGTGCCGGCTGCGGCGAGGCGCGTGCGGGCGCAGCGCGTGCAGCCCGGGCACGTGCCGCGTGCGTCCACCGGACCGGTGCACGGCGCGGTCGGCGACCCGCGGCAGGTGCAGGTGGGGCATCGCCAGACGAGGTGCGGACAGGTGGGGCATGTGCAGGTGGGGCATGTGCAGGTGGGGCATGTGCAGGGGGCGCATGTGGAGGCGGGGTGCGCGGAGCCGCGGCCGGCGCAGGTGCGGGACGCGCACCCGCCGCCCGGGCCCGTGCGGGCGGACGAGCCGCCCGGTGGCGCCCGGCCCGACGAGACGCCGGGCGGCCTCGGGGAGGCCGCCGCGGAGCCGCGCCCGCAGTCGGCCCGGTCGCCCCGGCGACGGTTCGGCGCCCGCCCCGGTCCTCGCGGTCCCGCGGCCACGGCGGTCCAGCTCCCAGCGGGCGGTCACGCTCCGCCCCAACCACACGACCAGCGCCGTGGCCAGCACGAACCCGACAGCGGTGGTGATCGCCCAGCCCATGACGGCCCCTCCCCTGAGGCCGCCGCGCGAGCACGGTTCCCCCGGCGTCCGCGGCGATGGGACCACTGTCCCGCCGGCCGGGTTCCGGCACAAGTCCGTCCGCGGTGCTGGGCGGACGCCCCCGGTCGACATCGGGCGCCGCCACGGCTCCCAGGAGGCACGAAACGCGTCCCCCCGGTTGGCGAGGCGGCCACGGGAACCCGTCCCGCCGCTGCCCGGAGCCCGCCGTCCTCAGGGGGCGGCGTGCTTGCCGGCGTCCCAGCCCGCGGGCTGCAGGTGCTGCCCCGCCCAGGCCAGGGGCGAGCGTTCCAGCTGCGTGGCCAGGGTGTCGTTCCACCGGTTGAGGAACCCGAAGTTGGCGACGACGGCGACGATCTCGACGACCTGGTCGTCGTCGAAGTGCCGGCGCAGCTCCTCGACGTCCTCGTCGGTGACCGCGTTCGGGGTGACGCCGGCGCCGCGGGCCACCCGGAGCGCCGCCCGCTCGGCCGGGGTGAACAGCGGGCTCGTCTCGAACTCCCAGACGGCCGCCAGCTTGCGGGGGTCCGCACCGCGCCGCTCGCCGACGTGCGCGGTGTGCGCCTGGCAGTAGGCGCACCCGGCGGCGCCCGAGACGACGGTCGCGACCATCTGCTTGAGCGGCCCGCCGACGGTGCCGTCGGCCATGACGGCGGCGTTGAGGTGGGCGAAGGCCTGCATCACCTCGGGCCGTCGCGCCATGGTGAGGGTGCTGTTGGGGAGCACCCCGAGCGCGGCCTCGACCGTCCGGAACGTCTCCTCGTACTCGGGCAGCGACTCACGTGGCAGCGGTTCGATCCTGGGCACGACCGGCCTCCTCGAGATGCCTTAGCGCTAAGGTGAACGAGCGTACGGGACCGCACCGCGGAACCGGTCAGGGGATCTCAGGACCCTCCGGTGAGCGGGAGGTCGGCGCCGCGGCCACCCGCCGGTACACCTCCACCAGCGCGGTCACGTGGGCCTGCGGGTCGTGCCGCGACCGCACCCGCTCCCAGCCGGCCCGACCCATCCGAACGGCCTCCCCCGGCGCCGACACCACCCGCGCCAGGGCCGAGGCCAGGGCCGCCACGTCGCCCGGCGGGACGAGGAGCCCGGTACGGCCGTCGTCCACCAGCTCGGGGATGCCACCGATCGCCGAGGCGACCACGGGAACCCCGAGCGCTGCGGCCTCGAGCACCGCCATGGGGCAGTTCTCCTCCCACAGCGCCGGCAGCACCGCCACCGTCGCGCCGGCCAGCTCGGCACGCACCCCCGCCGGGGGCCGCGGCCCGAGGACGTCGACCGGCAGACCCTCCCGTGCGACCCGCGCGGCCACCTCCCCGGCCACCCGTCCCGAGCCGGCCAGCCGCACCCGCACCCCGCGGGGCAGGGACGCCGCGGCCGAGAGCAGCACGTCCACCCCCTTCTCCGCCACCAGTCGCGAGGCGAGGAGGACCACGGGCGGCCCGGGCGGCAGCGGGCGCGGGGCGGGCGCAGCCATGACCGGGTTCGGCAGCACCTCGACCCGCCGCACCCCGCCGGCCTCGACGCGCCGGCGCAGGTGCGCGCTGGGTGCGAGGAAGAGGTCCACGCCGTCCCACAGGCCGCGCGCCCGGGAGGCGTACGCATCGGCCGCGGCCGCCACCGACCGCCACCGCGACCCCTCCAGGCAGCGGTGCCGCACCACCTGCCAGTAGCCGCCCGGGAGGCACCGGGTGCAGACGGCACCGCCGGTGAACAGCCGGTAGTTCGGGCAGACGGGCTTGTAGTCGTGCAGGGTCATCACCGTCGGCACGCCGCGCCGGCGCAGCGCGTCGAGCACCGAGACGGTGAGCCGCTCGAAGACGTGGTGCACGTGCGCGACGTCCGGGCGCACCTCGTCGACCACCCGGGCCAGCGCCCGGTAGGTGCGCGGGGACCACGTCCCGGCCCACGCCTCCCCGAAGCGGGTCCGGGCCCCGGCGCCGGCCGCCCCGGGCAGCGCGGCGCGCACCGGCGTCGGCAGCGTCCGCTCCTCGGCCACCGCGAACGGCACCACCTCGTGGCCGGCCGCGCGCAGGAGGTCCGCGGTCAGCACGGCCATCGTCTCCGCCCCGCCGGGCCCCTCGGTCCAGTGGTTGGCGACGAGCAGGACCCGCACGTCAGGCCGGGTCGAAGCGGAGGACGGCCTGCAGCGGCGGGGCGGGCAGCCGGCGACCGGCGAGGTCGGCCAGCAGGGCCGGCCCGTCGGTGAACGGCAGCACGTCGGTCACCACGTGCGCCCGGACGTCGGCCCCGCGGGCGCGGAGCAGGTCCAGCGTCACCTCGGCCAGCGCGGTCCGCGGCCAGGCCCCGGCCATCCCGCGCGGCACGCGGCCGATCTGCGCGCAGACCAGCGCCAGGCCGTTGTGGTGGAACTCCTCGCCGAGCCGCACCGCCTCGGCGCCGGCCTGGTAGAAGCCGAGGTCGACCACGGTCCCCTGCGGCCGCAGCGCCTTCAGGGCGGTGGCCAGCGCGGCGTCGTGCCCCCGGCACTGCAGGACGACGTCGGCGCCGGCGTCCCCCCGCCCGTGCCGCCAGCGCTCCTTGACCCCCAGCCACGCGTCGCCGGGCACGGTCGCGAACCCGAGCGCCTCCGCCACGGCGCGCCGGGCGGGGGACGGCTCGGCGACGACGACCTCCGCGGCACCGTGCCGGACGGCGAGCAGGGCCGAGAGCAGGCCGATGACCCCGGCCCCGGTGACCAGCACGCAGCGGTCCCGGACCCCGGCGTCGACGCCCGCGGCCGGCCCCGCCGCCCCCGCTGCGGCGTGCAGGAGGCCGTTGACGCAGATCGGCCCCATCTGGGCGAGGTAGACCCCGAGCAGCGGGTCGAGGTCGTCGGGCACCGGGATCACCGGGGTCGCCCCCGGGTCGGCGCAGCGGCCGGTGCGGTGCCCGTAGGCCATGGCCACCCGGGTGCCCTCCGCCAGCCCCGGCGCGCGGCTCCCGGTGACCAGCCCGACCTCCATGTACCCGAGCCCGCGCACCGGGTAGCCGGCCCGGGGCCCGTCGTCGCGGAAGGCCCGCAGCTCGCCGTCCCACGAGAGCTGGTGGTGCGGGTCGGTGCCGCGCACGAGGGCGACCTCCGTGCCGGCGCTCACGCCGCTCCACTCGGTGGCCACCCACGCCTGCCCGGGCCCGGGGTCCGGCTCCTCGTCGTCCAGCAGCGCCGGCTGCCCCGGGGCCACCACGCCGATCGTGCGCACCGCCCTCACAGCCGCACCTCCCCGCCGTCGGCGGCCGCCGTCGCGACCGCGACCGCCAGCCGGTGGGTCGCCAGCGCGTCGGCGTAGGTCGCGCGGACGCCGTCCCCCTCGCCGCGCACCGCGGCGACGAAGGCGGCGTCCTCGACCTCGATCGGGTCGACCGCGCGCTCGACCACCCGCTCCCCCTCGGCGTCGGAGACGGTCACCTGGTGCTCGGTGAGCCACAGCCCCAGCCCCGGCGCGACGACCTCCAGGCCGATGCGGAAGCCGCGGGGCAGCAGGCAGCTGTGGGCGAAGGAGCCCACCGCGCCCGAGGCGAAGCGCAGCGACGCGGTCCCGACGTCCTGGATGTCGCCGGGCCCGTCCGGCGACCGCGCGCCGGTGGCCCAGCCGCCCTCGACCTCGCCGGCCAGCACCCGGGCGAGGTCGAGCAGGTGGGTCAGCTGCTCCACCACCTGCCCGCCGGAGCCGTCCTGCCGGCCCCACCACTCGACCCGGGGGGCCTTGTCCAGCCAGGCGCCGAGCACCAGGCGGGCGGGCGCCCCGGCCAGCAGCCGCCGGGCGAGGTCCACGGTGTCCAGGTAGCGCCAGTGGTAGCCGACCGCGGTGGGCAGCCCGGCCGCGGCCACCCGGCCGGCCAGCCGCTCGGCGGTGGCGAGGTCGCGGGCCGGCGGCTTCTCGACGAACAGCGGCAGGCCGAGGTCGAGGACGGCCTCCTCCACCGCCCCGTGCGCGTGCGGCGGCACGCACACGTAGACCGCGTCGAGCCCGCCGGCGTCGAGCAGCCGTTCCCAGCGGTCGTGGGCCGCCCCGCCGGCGCGCGCGGCGAGCACCTCGGCACGGTCGGTGCGGGGGTCGGCCACCCCGGCGACCTCGACGCCGTCCAGGGCGGTCAGGGAGTCGACGTGCCGGCCGGCGATGAACCCGCCGCCCACGATTCCGATGCGGGTGGTCACCGCGCCGTCCTCCCCGCTCAGGGCAGCACGTAACCGTCGACGGCGACCCGGAGATCGCCGTCCCGCGGGTCCTCGCCGAACAGCAGCGCGCCCTGGCGCCGGCTGCCCGGCGCGACGTAGTCCACGGTCGCGGCCGCCTCGTCGACGACCGAGCCCTCCCGGATCAGCTCTCCGGAGACCTCCACCTGCTCGGCCGTCCCGCCCCCGGAGTTGCGCACCTCGTAGCCGACCGAGAAGCCCGCGGGGGCCGGCGAGATCCCCGTGACGACGACGACCAGCCGCGGGCCGCCCTCCCGGGCCACCAGGCCGTCCCAGAGCAGGAAGGCCAGCAGCCCGAGCACCAGAACCAGACCCAGGGCGCCGACGACGTACTCGCCGGGCGACGTCCCGCCCTGCTCCCCCCCGTCCACGTCCCTCCTCACAGGACCAGCCGCGCGGCGGCGGCGCCCAGGCTGGCCGGGACGGCGAGGACGACCGACCGCGTCAGGGCCACCGAGGCGTCCACCCCGTCGAAGCGGCCGAACGTCCACAGCAGGTAGGCCGAGACCGCCAGCGCGACCGCGTAGCCGACCGTGGTCAGCAGCAGGAAGGCGCGCAGCGCCCCGCCCTCCACCGCCTCCTGCCCCTTGAACCCGACCCGGTACACGAAGCCGTGCATGAGCAGCAGGCTCAGCGCCACCACGACGGCGCACAGCAACGGCCCCGCCGTGGCGGCGAGCAGCACGACCTCCTCGGTCGGCGCGATGTTGGCCGCGAGCACCACCGCCCCCGCGGCCATCAGCAGGACCTCGGTGCCGTAGCCGCTGGCCTCCGGGCGGCGGCTGCCGGCCCCCAGCTGGCTGCGCGCGAAGGAGGCGCCCACGGCGGCCGGGAGGGTCTCGATGGCCACGATCGACAGCGCCCCCGGCCAGTCGGTCCACGGGACGACGACCCCGAACGCGGTCATGGCCACCGCGGCGACCACCGCGGCCATCACCAGCGCGACCCCGGCGTCGGCGAGGTAGTCCCGGCGGCGCAGGCCGTTCGCGCCGGCGCCGAAGAGCCGGCTCAGGAACACCACCAGGACGACGGTGGCCGCCACCAGCAGGGCCAGCCGGTACCGCGGGATGGACAGCCCGAGCTGCCACACCTCCATCGTCATGAACAGCGGCAGCGCGAACAGCAGCGCACCGCCGGCCGCCCGGCCCGCGCTCACGCCCACGTCCGGCTCGTGCCCTCGCGCGCGGCCCGTGCCCGCGTCCGTCGTCCCCGCCATCGCACCTCCCGCCGCCCCTACGCCTACCGCAGCGGCCGCCCGGCCGCCGGTTGGGCGGAGCACGACCGGGTAGGCCACGACCACGGGACGGGCGTCCCCCGGCGCGGACGCCGGACGCCCTCCGGTCGAGAGCAGGCCGACCCGGTACCGCATCCCCACGAGGAGGAACCGATGAAGGCCGTCGTGTGGCACGGGGTGGGCGACATCCGCCTCGACGAGGTCCCCGACCCGGCGATCCAGGACCCGACCGACGCGGTCGTGGAGATCACCGCGAGCGCGATCTGCGGCACCGACCTGCACTTCGTGCGCGGCACGATGTCCGGCATGGTCGAGGGCACGATCCTCGGCCACGAGGCCGTCGGGGTGGTCCGCGAGACCGGCCCCGGCGTGCGCAACCTGCGCCCCGGCGACCGCGTGGTCATCCCCTCCACCGTCGCCTGCGGCACCTGCTCCTACTGCCGGGCGGGCTACTACGCGCAGTGCGACAACGCCAACCCCAACGGCCCGTCGGCGGGCACCTGCTTCTTCGGCGGGCCGCAGGTGACCGGCCCGGTCGACGGCCTGCAGGCAACCTACGCCCGGATCCCCTTCGCCCACGTCGGCCCGGTCTGGCTGCCCGAGTCGGTGAGCGACGACGCGGCGATCCTGCTGTCGGACATCTACCCGACCGCCTGGTTCGGCGCCCGGCTGGCCGAGGTCGGGAAGGGCGACACGGTGCTCGTGCTCGGCGCCGGGCCGGTCGGCCAGTTCGCCGTGACCAGCGCCTTCCAGCAGGGCGCCGGTCGCGTGCTCGTGGTGGACGGCGTGGCCTCCCGGCTGGACCAGGCGCGGGCGCGCGGCGCGGAGGCCGTCGACTTCAACGCCGAGGACCCGGTACCCGTCGTCCAGGAGCTCACCGGCGGCATCGGCGCCGACCGGGTCATCGACGCCGTCGGCGTGGACGCCCAGCGGCCGAAGTCGGGCCCCGCGGCCGAGGCGGCCGAGCAGCAGGTCCAGCAGTTCGAGCAGGAGCGCGACCAGGTCGCCCCCGAGCAGGACCCGCACGGCCGCACCTGGGTGCCCGGCGATGCGCCCAGCCAGTCGCTGCAGTGGGCCGTCGAGGCGGTCGCCAAGGCCGGCAGCATCGGGATCATCGGCGTCTACCCGCCGCAGATGACGAGCTTCCCGACCGGCGCGGCGATGAACAAGAACCTGACCGTGAAGATGGGCAACTGCAACCACCGGCGCTACATCCCGGAGCTGCTCGACCTCGTCCGCACCGGCGCCGTCGACCCCTCCACGGTGCTCACCCAGGTCGAGGACATGCCCACCGTGCTGGAGGCATACGAGACCTTCGACCGCCGCGAGTCGGGCTGGACGAAGGTCGCGGTCGACCCGCACTGACCGCGTCCGGGGGCGTATCCGGCGCCGGCGCCGGGTACGCCCCTCGCACGCGCGGAGCCCACGCGCGGCCACGGAGCGAGAGGACACCACCGTGGCGGACGCGGTCACCGCGGACGAGGTCATGGGTCACCTGACCGACGAGGACCACCCGGCGGGCAAGGACCCCCTCCTGGCCGACGCGCAGCGGCGCGGTGCCGGCGCGGAGGTCCTGAAGGCCATCCGGGCCGTCCCGCCGGTCGACTACCGCAGCAGGGACGAGGTGGTCCGGTCGCTGCGGCTGGACCCGGCCCCCCACCAGGAGCCCGGGCAGCAGGCGCGGGCGGCGCCGCCAGGGGTCAGCCAGGCCAGCCGGGCCCCCCAGGAGGACCGGGTGGCCGAAGCGCAGCGGTGCGGCGGCTGATCGGGGGCGGACGTGCGGATCGCCCGCAGCCACGTCGTCCAGGTGCTCCGCGCCGCCGGCAAGGCGGACCAGGCCGAGCGGGCCGAGCGGGAGCTGGGCGTCGAGGTGGACACCGAGGACGACGCCGACCTGCTCCGCGACCTGGGCATCGACCCCGGCAACCGCGGGCAGGGCGGTGGCCTGGCCGTGCGTTGACGACGTGACCGGAGGGAGGACCCATGGCGGCCCACGCCGGGGAGAAGGCGCAGAAGACCGGGGACTTCTACTGCGCGCACTGCAGCGAGAAGGTCCACGTCACCCAGGGGGACGAGATCCCGCCGTGCCCCAACGGGCACAAGACCTTCGAGACCCGCCGCAACGAGCCGGGCACCAAGAGCTGACCGGGCGGCGCACCGTCCTGCGCCTGGGCGAGCGCCGGTTCGACGTCGCCGAGCGGCCGGTGGTCGTCGGCATCCTCAACCGGACGCGGGACTCCTTCTCCGACCGCGGCGCGCACTTCCGCCTCGACCGGCTGCTCGCCCGTGCCGACCGGCTGGTGGCCGACGGCGCCGACGTGCTCGAGGTGGGCGCGCGCCCCGGCGGCGTGGGCGTGCGGGTGGTGGGCCCGGAGGAGGAGCGCGACCTGGCGGCCGGTGCGCTCGCCGCACTGCGGTCCCGTCTCGACGTGCCGCTGGCCGTGGACACCACCCGCGCCGTCGTCGCCGCAGCCGCCTTCGCCGAGGGTGCGGTGCTGGGCAACGACATGAGCGGCTTCCGCGACCCGGGCTACCTCCCGGCGGCCGCGGCGGCGGGCGCAGCGGTCGTGGCCACGCACATCCGCCGCCCGCCGGGGGTCCCGGACCCCGACCCGCTCCCCGGCGATCCGGTCCGCACGGTCTGCGAGCGGCTCGCCGCCCTGGTCGACGCGGCGACCGGCGCCGGTGTCGACCACGACCGGGTGGTCGTCGACCCCGGCATCGACCTGGGTGGCCCGTGGCAGCAGGCCCTCCGCCTGCTGGCCTCGCTGGAGGCGTTCACCGGGCTGAGCCGGCCGGTCCTGCTGGCGGTCTCGAACAAGCTCTTCCTCCGCCGCGCGCTGCGGCTCGGCGAGGCGCCGCCGGACGTCGCGACCGCGGCCGCCGTCGCCCTCGGGGCCGCACGCGGCGGCTCGGTCGTCCGCGTCCACGACGCCCGGACCGGCCGGCAGGCGGCCGACCTCGCCTACGCCCTCCGCGCGGCCCGGGCGTGAGCGGCCCCGATCCGCGGGTCGCCGCGCAGCTCGCGCGGCACCGCGGGCCGTCAGCCGGGTGACGGGGCCGGCAGCCAGCGGTCCAGCCACGCGACGGTCAGCTCGACGACGCGGTCCAGCGCCCCCGGCTCGCCGAACAGGTGCGTCGCCCCGGGGACGACGGCCACCTCGTGCTCGGCCGCCATCCGGGCGGCGGCGTCCCGGTTGAGCTCGAGCACCTGCTCGTCGGCGCCGCCGACCACCAGCAGCGTGGGTGCCCGCACCCGGCCCAGCGCCGCGCCGGCCAGGTCCGGCCGGCCACCCCGGGAGACCACTGCGCGGACGGCGTCCGGCCGGTCGGCGGCGGTGATGAGGGCGGCGGCCGCGCCGGTGCTGGCACCGAACGTGGCCACCGGCAGCCCGGCGGTCGCCCGGTCCGCGGCCAGCCAGTCGGCCGCCCCGGTGAGCCGCCGCGCCAGCAGCCCGATGTCGAAGCGCAGCTCCCGGGTGCGGGCGTCGACCTGCTCCTCGGCGTCGGTGAGCAGGTCCAGCAGCAGGGTGCCGTAGCCGGCGTCCCGGAGGGCACCGGCCACCTGCCGGTTGCGCGGGCTGTGCCGGCTGCTGCCGCTGCCGTGGGCGAACAGCACCACGCCGCGCGCGCCCGCCGGGACGGCGAGGTCTCCGGCCAGCGGAGCCCCCGCCACGGGGACGGTGACGGGGCGCTCCCCCGCCGGGTCAGTCCGCATCCGGGAAGGTCTCCATCTCCCCGCCCGAGGGGTGCGTGCCGTGCAGCGGGGTCAGCGCGCGGGTCTCGTCGAACCAGCAGAACGCGTCGTAGCGGCGGCCGAGCACCGTCGGCACGTAGTTCCCCCACCGCTCCGCACCGGGGTGGTAGACGACGCCGACCGCCCGGTGCGCGCGCTCCGACCGCAGCCAGCCGGGCAGCTCCGGCGGGAAGACGAACAGCGCGGCGGCGTCGGGGACGGCGTCGTGGAGCAGCGCCTCGGTGCTGCCGGGGCGGGCCGGTGGCAGCGGCATCCGCTGCACCGGTGCCCCCCAGCCGTCCCCGGCGAGGACGCTGCCGTGGTGGCTGCCGAAGCCGACGATCACCACGTCGTCCTCGCCGTACCGCTCCCGGGCGAGCTGGCCGACGTTGACCATGCCGGCGTCGGCCATGTCGGTGTACCGGGCGTCGCCGACGTGGGTGTTGTGCTCCCAGACGACCGCCTTCGCCCCGTCGCCGCGGTGCTCCAGCAGCCGGTCGAGGGTGTCGGTCATGTGGTGGTCGCGGACGTTCCACGACTCCGGCCCGCCGCGCACCATCGCCCGGTAGTAGGCCTCCGCGCCGGCGGCCACGCGGGCGTTCTGCTCGACCACGAAGGCCGCCTCCCGGTCGGGGCCGCCGTCGGCGGCAGGCCGGGCGCGCAGCTCCCGCAGCATCGTCACGACCGCGGCCTCGCAGCTGGTGGGCACCAGCCGGGTCGCCCGCGCGTAGGCCTGGGGGTCCTCGGCGTAGGGCTCGAAGCAGCGGAAGGCCTCCAGCGCCGGGTCGACGGAGCCGGGCTCGTGCTCGCGCAGGTAGCCCAGGATCGCGCGCAGGGAGTCCCACAGGCTGTAGACGTCCAGGCCGTGGAACCCGACCCGCTCCTCCGGCGGTCGCGGCGCGTTGTGCCCGCGCAGCCAGCGGGTCAGCTCGGCGACCTCCTCGTTGGCCCACATCCAGGTCGGCCACCGCTCGTACCCGCGCAGCACCTCGCGCGGGTCCGCGGCGGTCGAGGCCAGCGTCACCGAGCAGTGGACCCGGTGGCAGTCGGGCCAGTCGCCCTCGACGGCGACGAACGAGAAGCCCCGCTCGGTCACCAGCCGCCGGGTGATCGCCGTCCGCCAGGCGTAGTACTCGTGCGTGCCGTGCGAGGCCTCGCCGAGCAGGACCACCCGGGCCTCCCCGACCCGCTCCAGCAGCGGGTCGAGGTCGCCGGGGTCCCGCAGCGGCCGGGCCAGGTCGCGCACCTGCTCGTGCTCGCTCACCGCTCCTCCGCCACCTGGGTTCGGCAACTCCCGGCACCGGTCCCCGTACCCGGCCCGGGCGCCGGGACACGCCCCGGTCAGGTCGACCGGGGCGCCGGCCCGGAGACGGGCCCGAGGTCGGTGCGGGGACGTGTCGGGCACCTGGTGCACGAGGCTCGGTCCGGCCGCCCACGCGCGGCTCCTCAGCCGCGGACCACCGAGATCCCGCCCGCCTCGCGGAGGCCGGCGAGCGCGTCGTCGAGCGCCAGCGGGGTCCACGGCAGCCCGGCGTCGGGCAGCGACCGCAGAGCCGCGGCGTACCGGGCGAAGACGGCGAAGTCGGCGGGGAAGGCCCGCGGGTCCACGCCGAGCAGCCGGCCCCGGTGGCGGGCCCGTCCGGCGATGCGCTGCCAGGTGTCGGCGTCGGCGAGCCCGCGCGACCGGACCCCGTGGCTGAACAGCAGGACGTCGACGTCGTCGTAGGAGGTCCGCGCCAGGTGGTCGGCCAGCGCCCGGGCGGCGTGCTGGACGGGGAAGAAGGTCCAGAAGGGCACGGATCCGGTGGTGATCGCCCGCCACGGGTCGTGGACCACGAACGAGCTCACGAGCAGCCGCTGGCCCGCGCCGCCGCGGGCCCGGGTCCACGCCCGGAGCACGTCGGCCACCGCGGCCGCGGGGTCCTGCGGGTGCCCGTACCGCAGCTCGACGACCGGGTGGGCGGCCCGGTTCCCCCACTCGCGCAGCGCGGCCAGCAGCGGGTCGGCGAACCCCCACTCGGCCTCGGCGGCGGTCTCGTCGGGTGCCGGCGCGCCGGGGGCGTCGAGGTACTGCTCGGGGGTCATCCCGCCCTGCGCGCCGACCTGGAAGACGTGCCGGGCGCCGACCCGGGTCACCGGCCAGGTCGAGGTGTCGCGGACGACGACGACCGGCGCTCCCGGCTCCAGCCGCTCGCCCAGGAAGCGCTCGTACGCCGGTGGCAGGCCGGTCCACTTGACCCGGAAGTACGCCATCTGCGAGCCGCTGAGCGCGTCCTGGTTCGCGTCCTGCATCTGGTGCAGCTCGACCCCCGGGTTGTGCGCCAGCAGGGCGGGCCCGTGGCGCGCCCCGAACTCGAGGGCGGCGGGCATGTCCTGCGGGTCGGCTCCGCGGCGGCGCACGGGCACGAGCAGGGTCTGGGGCAGCCAGGGGATGCCGCAGGCGGCGGCCAGGTGGGTCAGCGCCCCGTTCGAGGACCCGACGAGGACCGCGGGGAAGCGGCGGTCCGGGTACGTCCGTGCCACCCAGCCGGCCACCTCGTCCAGGTCGACGTCCCCGAGCCGCCGGGCGGGGACGCCCTCGCGCCCGCTGGCGACGGCGTAGGCGCGGCAGCGCAGCGCCGGGGGCAGCAGGGCGCTGGCCCGCACGAGCGCGGCCTTCCACCGGGCCTGGCCCAGGTGGGGGAAGTCCTCCCCGTCGAGCGCCCGCGCCAGCGCGAGGAGGAGCGCGCTGGCCGAGTCGAAGGACGCGACCGCGTCCCGGGGCGCGAGGGGCCGGGCACCGCGCGGCATCTCAGCCCGCCTCGGACGCCAGCGCGCGCAGGGGGCCGGACCAGGCCTCGGGGTCCAGCCACAGGAACGCGTGCGCACCGGGCACGGTGACCACCTCGCCGTCCGCGGAGGCCGCGAGGTCGCGCACCCAGCGGTCGGTCGTCAGCCGGTCGTCCTCCGCGCGGATCACCAGCAGGGGCACGTCGAGGCGGGCGACCTGCTCCTCGATCCGGTCGGCGAGGTGCGCCCGGACCAGGTGCAGCGCCCCGGTGACGCCGGCCCGCTTCCACTCCGGGACGTGGTTCTCCTCCAGACCCGGCGAAGGCGACCGGGCGTCGAGGCGCCACCGGTACAGCAGCTTCGGCCACGGCCTCGCGACGGGGTCGATGGTCGGGCTGGCCAGCCCCACGGCCGCGACCCGGTCGGGTGCCAGCACGCCGGCCCATGCGGCCACCTGCGTGCCGCTGGAGTGACCGACCACGACGGCGCGGTCGAGCCCGGCCGCCGCCAGCCAGTGCACCACGGCCTCGCCGTAACCGCGGACGTCCAGCCGCCGCGTCGGCCGGCCGCTGCCCGCGAAACCGGGGACGTCGAACAGGTGGACCTCGGTCCACGACCCGAGCGCCGCGCAGGCCGGGAGCAGGTAGTCCGACACCGCCATGCCCTGGACGACGACCACCGGCGGGACCCCCGGCTGCCGCGCCCCGAGCACGCGGGTGCGGATCCGCCCCTCCGGCACGTCCGTGTAGCGGAGGAGCATCTCGGTGGGCAGGCGGGGCGGCTCCGGCACAGGAGAGCCGTACCCCTGGCGGCGCGGCCCACCCACCGAGGGATCAGCGCTGCGGCGCGTCGCCCTGCCCCAGGTCGTCGTCCACCGCGGTCTCCCGCTCGGTGCGGCCGGCACCGGGCGCGCCGGCGTCCTCGCCGACGCTGGCGTGCGACTCGTCGTCCCCCGGCTGCCGCCGGTCCTCGGGCTCGGTCACGGCTCCTCCTCCTGGTGTGCGTGGGTGCTGATCGGGGTTCCCCGGAACGGGCGCGGGGAACCCCGCCGGCCGGCACCGGCCGGGGGCCCGCTACGTGTTCATGACACCGCGGCGGTGTGCGTGTGGCGTCGCCCCGGGCGGGGAACCCCGGGCGCCTACGGCGCCGGGCGTGGCGGCAGAGGGGGACACGGACATGACCGAACGCGAGCAGCAGGTGCTCGACGACATCGAGCGTTCGCTGCGGTCCGACTTCCCGGAGCTCGAGCACCTCCTCCGCGGGACGGGGCACCCGGGGCCCGGGCGGCCGCCGCGGTGGCACCGCCGGGCGCTGCTCGCCGCCGTCGTCGCGGGGCTGCTCCTGGTGGTCCTGGGTGCGGCCCTGGGCTCGGCCCCGCTGGCCCTGCTCGCGGTGTGCCCGCCCGCCACCGCCGCCGTCCTGGTGCTGTGGGACCGCCGCCGGCGGCCGCGGACCGGTCGTCGTCAGGGGACCCGCAGGCGGTAGCCCGCCCCCCGCTCGGTCGCGACGAGGGCCGGGTGGCGCAGGTGCGCCCCGAGCTTGCGGCGCAGCCGGCGCACGTGGACGTCGACCAGCCGCTGGCCGACGTCGTGGTCGTACCCCCACACCCGCCGCAGCAGCTCGGCGCGGCTGAGCACCCTGCCCCCCGCGACCGCCAGCTCCCGCAGCAACCGGAACTCCGTGGGCGTGAGCGCGACGGGGACGCCGTCGAGCGTGACCGCCGCGCCCTGGGCCGACAGCGCCAGGGCGCCGGTGACCAGCGGCGGCTCGCCGGTCCGCTCCCGCCACCGGCCCACCAGCCCCCGGACCCGCGGCACCAGCTCCGCCGCCACCCGCGTCGCGGGCAGGACCGTGTCGGCACCGGCCTCCAGCCCGGCCACGACGTCCTCGCTCGACGGGGCGCCGGTGACCACGACGAGGGGCGCCGCGCTCACCCGCCGCAGGGTGCGGCACGCGGCGGGGTCCGACCGGTCGGAGACGAGGACGGTGACCTCCGCGGCCCCGCTGCGGAGGGCACCGGCACCCTCCGCCACGCCGCCGACCGCGGTGATCCGGTCCGGTCCCCCGGCGAGGGCCTGCCGCACGGCGTGCGACAGGGCGGGCGCCCCCTCGACCACGAGGACCGAGCACGGGGTGGGGGGCAGGGGCGATCGGGACACCGGAGTCCTCCGCGGCGCGTGCGGTACGGGGCGGTGGGCGTCCCCGCCCCGTCGCGGCGGTTCGGCCGGTGCTTCGACCGGCTGCCAGGTTATCCCCGCCCGCTGCCCGGCACCGCCACGGGCGCCGCTCCCACCGGGTTGTAGAAGCACTTCTCAGCGGTCCCCGCGGCGACCTCGCCGGCGAAGGTCACCAGGTGGTGGGTGACCGTGGCGATGTGCACCACCTTCTCCACCCGCCCCTGCCGCAGCAGCGGCAGCGCCATCCGCCAGAAGTCGCGCCGGTAGCCGCCCACCACCCCCAGCCGCCAGAGCACCCGCCCGAGGACCCGCACCCCCCGCCGCAGGTCGGCCGCCGAGGGCCGGCCGCGCCGGCGCGGCAGCCGGTGCGGGTAGGTCCGCGTCAGCTGGGCGGCGAACCGGGCGTACACCGCGGCCGGGGTGAACAGCTGCGCCACCACCGCCCGCCAGTCGGCCACCACCTCGTCGTAGGGCCGCAGGAACACCACGTTGGACTCCCGGTCCCCCGGGTCGGCGAGCAGCCGGTCCTCGGCCGCGAGCCGGTCCCACAGCGGCGTCCGCGGCAGGGCGTGCAGCAGGTTCACGGTCAGCATCGGGACCTGGGAGCCCGCCACGAAGCGCAGGAGGCCCGGGACCGTCCCCGCGTCGTCGGTGTCCAGGCCGAGGATGATCCCGGCGACGACCTCCAGGCCGTGGGCGTTGATCGTGGCGATCGCGTCGAGCACCGGCCGGCGCAGGTTCTGCCGCTTCCCGATCGACCGGAGCGCCGACTCGCTGGGCGACTCGACCCCGAGGAAGACCTGCGTGAACGACGCCTCGCGCATCAGCCGCAGCACGTCGGTGCGCTGGGCGAGGTTCATCGTGGCCTCGCAGGCGAACGAGACCGGGTGACCGTGCTCGCGCTGCCAGGTCACGAGCCGGTCGAGCAGTCGCCGCGCGGCCGTGGGGTCGGCGATGAGGTTGTCGTCGACGAAGTAGACCGTGCCCGGGTTCCCGCGGGCCAGCATCGCGTCGAGCTCGGCGACCACCTGGTCGGGCGTCTTGAGCCGCGCACGCCGGCCGTAGAGCGCCGGGATGTCGCAGAACTCGCAGGAGAACGGGCAGCCGCTGGAGAACTGGATGCTGCCGAGCAGGTAGTCCGACAGGTCGATCAGCTCGTAGGCCGGTGGCGGGCAGCGGTCCAGGGGACGTCGCTCGACGGTCCGGTAGACCTCCTGGCCCGCGGGCCGGCCCGGGTCGGCGTCGAGGCGCTCGACCAGCGCGTCGGTCGCGTCCCCCAGCTCCCCGACGTGCAGGAGGTCCACGTCGGGGTACAGCTCCGGGCACGCCGACACCGACGGCCCGCCCAGCACGGTGAGGACGCCGGCGGTGTGCGCCCGGGCGGTGAGCTCCTCGACCCGCGCGCGCTGCACGTGCATGGCGGTCAGGAGGAGGACCTCCGCCCAGCGCAGGTCGTCGTCCCCCACCGGGCGCACGTTCTCGTCGACGAAGCGCACGTCCCACCCCGCCGGCAGGGCGGCCGCGACGGTCAGGATGCCCTGCGGCGGCAGGAAGGCCGACACGCCCACCAGACCGAAGGCGTGGTCGAGCGTGCCGAAGGACTTCGCGTACCGGGGGAAGACGCAGAGCACCCGGCGCCGGCCCGGCCGCGCCGGAGCGGGGCGGGACGAGCGGGTCAACGGACGGCCGGCCGGCTGCCCAGCTCCTCCAGCATCCAGTCGATCATGACGGCGACGGGGCTCGCCGACGCCGGGCTCAGCAGTGCGACGCGGGGCTTGCGGCCCATGGCTTCCTCCCGACGGTGGTGGCCGCCGCCCTCCGGCGGCAGCGCGCTCGGACCGCTCCATCGAAGCACCAACCCTCCTTGACGGCCAACTGTTGCATCAGAGCAATACCGAGTGGCAGGCCACTCCCGGGAGGGCTAGGAACGGGGCATGTCCGCACGGCCGTCGCTGTCGGTCGCGGTCCTGGTGGAACTGGTCCGCACCCCCGCCTCCGGGGGGCACGTGAAGTGCTGGGAGCGCCTGGCGGAGGCCGCCACCGGCCTGCCGGGCCTGGACCTCACCGTCTACGTCCTGGGCCGACCCGGCAGGGAGGACCTGTCCCCCTCGGTCCGGTTCGCCAGCCTGCGCCCGGTCCTCGGCACCGGGGCGGTGCACCGCCTGGTCGGCGGGGTGGACGGCGCCGACCTGGCGCCCTTCCACCCCGCGCTCGCCCGGAGGCTTCCGCAGCACGACGTCTGGCACCTCACGCACACGCTGGCCTTCGGGGCGACGGCCGTGCGGCTCGCCCCCGGCTGCGGCCGCCGGCTGGTGACCTCGATCCACACCGACGTCCCCTCCCTGGTCGGGGCCTACACCACGCAGGTGGCGGGCCGGCTGCCGCCGCCGCTGCGCGGGGCCGCCGCCCGGCCGGCGGTGGCCGAGCGCGCCGCCGCGCTCGCCCGCCGGAGGCGGGACCGGCTGCTCCGCGCCTCGGCCCACCTGCTCGCCTCCAGCGACGCCGACGCCGCCGAGTTCACCGCGGCGGCCCCCGGCGTCCCGGTGACCCGCCTGCGCCGCGGGGTCGACACCGGGCTGTTCCACCCCGCCGCGGGTGACCGGGAGGACCTGACCGAGGAGCACGGCGTCCCGCCGGGGGTGCCGCTGGTGCTCTTCGCCGGCCGGGTCGACGCCTCCAAGGGCGCCCCCCTCGTCGCCTCCGCCGTCGCGCGGCTGCGGGACGGCGGCACACCGGCGCACCTGGTCCTCGCCGGGGACGGCGCCGCGGTCCCTGGCGTGCGGCGGCTGCTCGGGCCGGCCGTGACCCACCTGGGGCACCTGCCGCAGGCCGAGCTCGCGCGCGTCTACGCCGCCTGCGACGTCCTGGCCTTCCCCTCGCGCAGCGAGACGGTCGGCAACGTGGTGGCCGAGGCCATGGCCGCCGGCCTGCCGGTCCTGCTGGCGGCCGGGAGCCGCACCGCCCAGTGGCTGGCCGCGCCCGGCCGGGACGGTGTGCTCGTCCCCGGGGACGAGCCGCGGTCCTGGGCGGGCGCACTGGCGCCGTTGCTGGCCGACGCAGCCCGCCGCCGCGACCTGGGGGTGCGGGCCCGGCGCACCGTGGAGGCCCGGGCCCCCTCCTGGGCCGACGTCGTCCGGGAGGACCTCCTCCCGGTGTGGCGCCGCGCGGCGACCCCGGTCAGCCGTCCGTCCCGGCCCCTTGCCGCCCCTGCTGCTCCTGCTCCTCCTCCGCCTGCATCCGCCGGGTGAGCGGTGAGGTGTCGAGCACCACGATCCCGGCCACCGCGACCAGCGCGCCCAGCGCGGCCAGCGCGTGCCGGCCGGCCCCGCCGGCGAGCTCCTCGCCGAACAGGACCAGACCGATCGTCACCGCGACCGTGGGCTCGACCGCGTCGATGACCGGCATGCTCGCCGCGAGGGGGCCGCTGTTGTAGGCGCTCTGGATGAGCCACAGGCCCCCGATGCTGGCCACCACGAGCAGGTAGGTCTGCCAGTGGGCGAACAGGCCCCAGAACCCGTCGCCGAGCCGCTCGATGGTGAGGTCGTACAGCGCCGACTGGGTACCCATGACCGCCGCGCCCGCCAGGGCGAACACCGAGGCCCGCAGCGGCCCGCGCCCCACGCGGGTCAGCAGCAGGGCCGCGACGACCAGGGCGCCCACCACGCCCAGCAGCACCAGCCAGTCGCCGAGCGGAGCACGCGGGTCCCCCTCGCTCGGTGCCGCGGCGAGGATGGCCAGCGCCAGGCCACCGGCGACCGCGGCCGAACCCGCCCAGTCCCGCGGCTGCATGCGCTCGTCGTTGAGCCGCGCGGCGATCGGCAGCGCGAACACCAGCTCCATGACGATGAGCGGCTGCACGAGCGACAGGGGCCCGAAGGCCAGGGCCAGCGCCTGGAAGCCGTAGGAGAGGAACGCCAGGCCGATGCCGGCGAGCCACATGGGCTGGCGGGCCAGGTCGGCCATCAGCCGCGCCGAGCCCGCCTCCCCCCGGGTGCGGGTGCGCGCGGCGCGCTGCTGCAGCAGACCGGCGGCGGCGAAGCAGGCGCCCGCGGCCAGGGCGGCGAGGACGGCGACGAGCACGGCGGGCTCCTACCGATCTGACGATTGGTTGACGACATCTGTTGCCGGTGACCTACCCCGGCCGTGCACGGGGTACGACCCGGGTGTGGCCGTGTACCTCCTCGCTGTCGGCGCCGGTCTCCTGTTCGCCGTCGGCTCGGTCGTGCAGCAGCGGGTCGCCTCGGTGGCCCCACCCGGGAAGTCGCTGCGGTTCGGCCTGCTGCTGTGGCTGGTGCGCCAGCCGGCCTGGCTGGTGGGTGTCGGCACGGCGGTGGTGGGCAACCTCTTCAGCGGCGCGGCGCTGGGCATGGGCAGCGTCGCCATCGTGCAGCCCCTGCTCGTCTCCCGGCTGCTGTTCGCCATCCCCCTCTCGGCGGCCTGGGCCAGGCAGCGGATCACCGGCCGGGACTGGCTGGGCATGGTGGCCACCGCCGGCGGGCTGGCCACCTTCCTGCTCGTGGGCCGGCCCGAGCCCTCCGACGGCGAGGACCCGGCGGTGTGGCAGTGGCTGGTCGTCGCGGGGGCCATCGGGGCGGTCACCGGCGCGCTGGTGCTGACCGCGCGCCGCCTCGCCCCCGCCCGCGAGGCGCCCATGCTGGGCGCGGGCGCGGGCATGCTGTTCGCGCTGCAGTCGGGCTTCACCCACACGGCCGTCAGCCGCTTCCTCGACGAGGGCCTCGGCGGCCTGCTGGCCGAGTGGACGACGTACGCCGTCGCGGTCACCGCGGTGCTGGGCACCCTGCTGGCCCAGAGCGCCTACCAGATGGCCCCGCTGGCCGCCTCCTACCCGGCGCTGGCCGCGGTGGAGCCGCTGGCCGCGATCGCCATCGGCGTGGGCGTGCTGGGCACCGCCCTGGCGGTGGGCGTGCTGCCGGTCACGGTCTTCGTCCTCGCCCTCGCGGTGATGACCGCCGGCATCTGGCTGCTGGCCACCTCCGAGCTGGTGACCGGCCAGCGGGAGACGATGGAGCGGCGGCGCGCGGAGGAGGTCGTGGCGGAGCTGGAGCGCGACCTGGACCACCGGCTCGACCACCTGGCCGAGGCCGTCCGCGGCCTGGAGACCCGCGGCGCCCGCACCCCGGAGCGCGCCGTGCGCCGGGTCGACGAGCTGGTCGGGCAGGTCGACCGGCTCCTGGGCCGGCTCGCGGGCTGCCACCGCGAGGCCGAGGAGGACCGCGCCACGGACGCCGCCGCCGCGGGACACCCGCCGTCCGACGAGCTGGACCGGGTCCTCGACCGCTACGCCGAGGAGAACCGGCACCGCGAGGAGCGGCTGCGGTCACGGGCCGCGGAGCTCCGGGCGAGGGCGGCCGCGGCCCGGGAGGCGGTCCGGCGCACCGGTTGAGCGCCGGCCGGGCTCAGCCGCGCTCCGCGGCGCGCACGTCCGGGAGGTCCGCCCCCCGGACGCCGGCGACCCCCGGGAGCCGGTGCAGGGACGCCGGCCGGGCGGGACCCGTGGCGGCCCCCTCGGGCGGGTCCCAGGCCACGGCGAGGGTCAGCTGCCGCCGTCCCTCCGGGCTCTCCAGGGCGGGGCCGAGGAGCTCGTGCAGCCGACGCATGCGGTAGCGCACCGTCTGCGGGTGGATGCCCAGCTCCTCGGCCACCGCCCGGCGGTCGCCCATGTGCGCGAGCCACGCGCGCAAGGTCTGCCGCAGGGGCTCGCGACTGCCGGGCGCGGCCGCGTCCAGCGGGCGCAGCACGCGCTCCCGGAGCGCTCCCAGCAGGCCGGGGTCGGCGTGGACGACCAGCGCGTCGAGGTGGTCCTCGACGAAGACGGGGCCGTCCCCGGCGGGGAGCACGCCGGCCGCGGACTCGGCCAGCCGGGCGCTCTCCGGCAGCCGGTCCAGGGGTACGGCGGGGCCGACGAGCGCGGGGGCCCCGCACAGGGCCGCGACCAGGCGCTGCCGCCGCCCCGGCGCTGCCGGTTCGGGCACGACGGCACCGGGCAGCCGGGTGTGCCGCAGCTCCAGGGAGTCGGTGCCCAGCCGGGACAGCGCGGTGCGGTCGGCGTCCTCCCCGCCGGTCAGGTAGAGGACGGCGGCGGTCGCCGGCAGCGGCCAGTCCGCCGCGCGCGCGGCGGCGGCCACGGCCGCCCGGTCGGCGCGGTCGCTGAGCAGCCGTTCGGCCAGGAGCCCGCGCAGCCGCAGCCGGTCCTCCCCGCCGTCCCGCTCGTCGACGTAGCCCTCGACCGTCACCGCGCCCAGCCGGTCGACCAGGGCGAACACCTCCTCGGCCAGGGCGGCGAGGGCCTCGGCGCGCACCCCGCACCGCACCGCCTCGGCCGCGAGGTGGCGCCAGGCGGCGCGCCCCCCGGCCTGGTACGCCGAGAGGAGCGCCTGGACCGGCCGCCCCCGGCGCCGCTGCTCCCGCCCCAGCTCGGCGAACAGCCCCCACACCTGCTCGTCCCCGGGCTCGGGACGGCCCGGCGGGACGGTCCGGCCCCGGTCGCCCACCTCCGGGTGCGACCGCAGCGCCTGCTCGGCGCCCCAGACGAGCCGCCGGACGGCCAGCTCCGCCGGCCCGACCGCCTGGGCGCGCCCGCCCTCCAGGAAGTCGGCGTAGGCCGGGTCGACGGCGGCGAGGGCCCGGCTGACGTCCTCGAGCATCCGCGGCAGCGACGCGATCAGGGCCGGCAGCAGGCCGACCAGCGAGGTCCGCCCCGTCACCGTGCCTCCCTCCCGCACCAGCGGCGCCGTGGGACGAGGGCCGCCCCCCGGACCCGGGTCCATTACAGGACAACTGTTGCCGAGTGACAACTTCAGCGGGCGGATCCCACTCCCCCGTGAGCAGATCCGCGGCCCCCGCCCGGCGCACGCTGGTCCCGTGCCGTCCCCCACCTCTGTTCCCGCGCACCCGGAGCGGCTCCGGGCCGCGGAGCGCACGGAGAACTTCCCGGTCGCCCTCCGGCTGCTGCCGCCGGACCTGCGCGCGGACCTGCGCGCGGTCTACGACGTGGTCCGCACCATCGACGACCTCGGTGACGAGCTGCCCGAGCGGTCCCGGGGTGAGCGCGTCGCCGCCCTGCACGCCTTCGCCGACGACCTGGCCGCGGTGTGGTCCACCGGGGCACCGCGCTCCCCGGGGGCGGCCCGGCTGGTCCCCGCGGTGCGCCGGCGCGGCCTGCCCCGCGAGCCCTTCGACCGGCTGCTGCAGGCCAACCTCGCCGACCAGGAGGTCACCCGCTACGACGACTTCGGCGACCTGCTGGGGTACTGCCGGCTGTCGGCCGCGCCGATCGGGGAGCTGGTGCTGCACCTCTTCGGCGCCGCCACCCCCGCCCGGCTGGCCCTGGCCGACCGGGTCTGCGCCGGCCTGCAGGTGGTCGAGCACCTGCAGGACGTCGGGGAGGACCGCCGCCGCGGCCGGGTGTACCTGCCGCAGGGCGACCTGACCGCCGCCGGCGTGCCGGAGTCCGATCTCGACGCGCCGGCCGCCTCGGCGGCCCTGCGCGCCGTCGTCCTCCTCCAGGCCGACCGGACCGCGGCCCTGCTCACCGCCGGCCGCCCCCTGGTGGCCGACCTGGGCGGCTGGGCCCGGATCGCGGTCGCCGGCTACCTGGCCGGCGGCCTGGCCGCCCTGGACGCCGTCCGCCGGACCGGCGGGGACGTCCTCGGGTGCACCGCCCGCACCCGCCGCCACGACGTCGCCCGCCACGCCGCGGTGCTGCTCCTCTCCCGGGGCCGGCCGTGCTGACGCCGACGCTCGAGCAGGCCTACGCCACCTGCGAGGGGATCACCCGGGACCAGGCGCGCAACTTCTACTACGGCATCCGGCTGCTGCCCCCCGCCAAGCGGTCCGTGCTGTGCGCGGTCTACGCCCTGGCCCGCCGGATCGACGACATCGGCGACGGCGACCTGCCCGCCGCGGAGAAGCGGGCCCGGCTGGCCGGGGTCCGTGCCTCGGTGGCCGCCCTGACCGCCGGCGAGGACGGCGGCGACCCGGTGCTCGCGGCGCTCGCCGACGCCGCGCGGCACCACCCCATCCCGTTCGACGCCTTCGACGAGCTGGTCGACGGGGTGGCCATGGACGTCGAGATGGACACCACGGGCGCCCGCTACGCCACCTTCGCCGACCTGGTCGGCTACTGCCGCTGCGTGGCCGGCTCGGTGGGCCGGCTCTGCCTCGGTGTCTTCGGCAGCCGGCCGGACCCGCGCGCCCCCGCGTACGCCGACGCCCTGGGCGTCGCGCTGCAGCAGACCAACGTGCTGCGCGACATCCGGGAGGACCTGGCCAACGGCCGGGTGTACCTCCCCCAGGAGGACCTGGACCGCTTCGGGGTGGACCTGCGGCTGGACGCCGGCGGAGCGCTGGCCGACGACGGCGGCGCCCTCTCGGCGCTGGTCCGGCACGGCTGCGCCCGGGCGCAGACCTGGTACGACGACGGCCTGCGCCTGGTGCCGCTGCTGGACCGCCGCAGCGCCGCCTGCTGCCTGGCCATGTCGGGCATCTACCGCCGGCTCACCGAGCGGTTCGCCGCCGAGCCGTCGCTGGTGCGCGACCGCCGGGTGTCGCTGTCCGGCCGCGAGAAGGCCGTCGTCGCCGCCCGCTCCCTGGCGGGGCGCCGGTGAGCCGGCCGGCGACGGTGGTGGTCGGCGGTGGCCTGGCCGGGGTGGCCGCCGCCCTGGGCCGCGCGGACCGGGGGGACGCGGTGACGCTGCTGGAGTCGCGCCCCCGGCTGGGCGGGCTGGCCGGCTCCTTCCGCCGCGGCGACCTGGTCGTCGACACCGGCCAGCACGTCTTCCTCCGCTGCTGCACCGCCTACCGGGCCCTGCTCGACCGGCTGGGCGTCGCCGACCGGGTCACCCTGCAGGACCGGCTCGACGTGCCGGTCGCCGCACCCGGAGCGGCCCGCGCCCGCCTGCGCCGGGGGCGGGGCCCGGCGCAGCTGTCGCTGGCCGCGATGCTCGCCGGCTACCGGCTGCTGCCCCCGGCCGACCGGCTGCGGGCAGCCCGGGCCGGCCTGGCGCTGCGCCGCCTGGACCCGGCCGACCCCGCCCTGGACGGGCGGGACCTCGGCTCCTGGCTGGCCGCGCACGGCCAGTCCCGCCGCGCGGCCGCCGCGCTGTGGGACCTCGTCGGCGTGGCCGCCCTCAACGCCCCCGCCCGGGACGCCTCCCTGGCCCTGGGCGCGATGCTCTTCCGCACCGCGCTGCTCGACGACCCGGCCGGCGCGGACATCGGCTGGGCCCGGGTCCCGCTCGGTGCGCTGCACGACACCGCGGCCGCCGGGGCCCTGCGCCGGTCCGGCGTCGAGGTGCGCGCCCGGGCCCGCGCCGCGGCGCTGACCCGGCGGGGCGGGCGCTGGGTGGTGCACGAGCGCGGCGGCGCCGAGCACGTCGCCGACCGGGTGGTGCTGGCCGTCCCGCCCGAGGCCGCCGAGGGGCTGCTGCCCGCGGGCGCGGTCGGCCTGGCCCCCGGGTGGGCCGCGCGGCTGGGCCGGGTGCCGATCGTGAACGTGCACCTGCACTACGACCGCCCGGTGCTCGACGGCCCGCTCCTGGCCGCGGTCGGCAGCCCCGTGCAGTGGGTGTTCGACCGCACCGGCCCCTCGGGCGCGCGGACCGGCCAGTACCTCGCCGTCTCGCTGTCCGCGGCGCACGAGCAGGTGCGCACGCCCGCCGCCCCGCTGGCCGCACGGGTCGAGGCCGCCCTGGCCGAGCTGCTGCCCGCGGCCGGCCGCGCCCGGCTGCTCGACCGATTCGTGACCCGGGAGCCGGCCGCCACGGTCGACCCCCGCCCCGGGCAGGCCGCCCGGCGCCCCCCGGCCGCCACCGGTCTCCCCGGCCTCGCGCTGGCCGGGGCGTGGACCGGCACCGGGTGGCCCTCGACGATGGAGGGCGCCGTGCGCAGCGGGACGGCGGCGGCGCGGGTGCTGGCCGACGAGCCGGCCGGCGAGGACCGGTGGACGGGGGTGGCCGCGTGACCGCCGTCCTCGCCCCACCCGCGCTCGACCGCTGCCGCCGGCTGGTGGAGCCGGCGCTGCGCGCGGCCGTCGACCGGCTGGACCCCACCACCCGCGCCGCGGCCGCGTACCACCTGGGGTGGACGGAGGCCGACGGCACCCCGCGCACCGGCGGCGGCGGCAAGGCGGTCCGCCCCGCCCTGGCCCTGCTCGGCGGGGAGCTGGCCGGGGCCCCGCCGGAGGTGGCGCTGCCCGGGGCGGTCGCCGTGCAGCTGGTCCACGACTTCTCGCTGCTGCACGACGACGTCATGGACGGCGACACCGAGCGCCGGCACCGGCCGACGGTCTGGGCGCTGTGGGGGGTGCCGTGCGCGATCCTCACCGGCGACGCGCTGCAGGACCTGGCCCTCGACGTCGTGCTCGACAGCGGCTCCCCGCACGCCTGCGCCGCCGCCAAGCTGCTCACCACCACCACGGCCGAGCTGATCCGGGGGCAGGTCGCCGACCTGGCCTTCGAGCGGCGTGCGTCGGTCGGGATCGGCGAGTGCCTGGACATGGCCGCCGGCAAGACCGGGGCGCTGCTCGCGGCGGCCTGCAGCATCGGCGCGGTGCTGGCCGGCGCGCCGCGGGCGCAGGTGTCCGCCCTCGACGAGCACGGCCGCCACCTCGGGCTGGCCTTCCAGCTCGTGGACGACCTGCTGGGCATCTGGGGGGACCCCGCCACCACCGGGAAGCCGGTGCTGGCCGACCTGCGGACCCGCAAGAAGTCGCTGCCGGTCACCTGGGCGCTGGCCGCCGGCGGGGCGGCCGGCCGGGAGCTGGCGCGCTGGTACGCCACCGACCCGGCCGGGGACGACGAGGCCGCGCTGCACCGCGCCGCCGACCTGGTGGTCGCCGCGGGCGGGCGGGAGTGGGCCGGCGCCGCCGCCCGCGCGGCGCTGGACCGGGCACGGGCGGCGGTGCACCGGGTGCCGCTGCCGGCCGGCCCGCGCGCCGAGCTGGAGGACCTGGGCCGCTGGCTGACGACGAGGGAGTGCTGATGACGCAGACCGCCCCCCGCACGACCACCGCCGCCGGTGCGCTCGGGCGGGCCGTCGACCACCTGCGGTCGCTCCAGGACCCCGCCGGCTGGTGGAAGGGCGAGCTGGAGACCAACGTGACCATGGACGCCGAGGACCTGCTGGTGCGGGAGTTCCTCGGCATCCGCACCGCCGAGGAGACCGCCGCGGCCGCCCGCTGGATCCGGTCCAGGCAGCGCGCCGACGGCACCTGGGCGACGTTCGAGGGCGGCCCCGGCGACCTGTCCACCACCGTGGAGGCCTGGATGGCGCTGCGGCTGGCCGGCGACCCGCCCGGTGCGCCGCACATGGCCCGGGCCGCCGCCTTCGTGCGGGAGCGGGGCGGGGTGGCCGCCACCCGCGTGTTCACCCGCATCTGGCTGGCGCTGTTCGGCCTGCAGCGCTGGGCGGACCTGCCGGCGCTGCCGCCCGAGGTGGTGCTGCTGCCGCGCTGGGTGCCGCTGAACATCCACGACTTCGCCTGCTGGGCGCGGCAGACGATCGTGCCGCTGACCGTCGTCGCGAGCCTGCGGCCGGCCCGGCCCCTGCCCTTCGGCATCGACGAGCTGGTCGTGCCCGGCTCGCCGCGGGTCACGGGTAGCCGGTTCTGGCGGGCCTTCGACCGGGTGCTGCACGCCTACGAGCGGCACCCGGCGCGCCCGCTGCGCCGGCTCGCCGTGCGCCGCGCGCTGCGCTGGATCGCCGACCGGCAGGAGGCCGACGGCTCCTGGGGCGGCATCCAGCCGCCGTGGGTGTACTCGCTGCTGGCGCTGCGGCTGGCCGGCGGGGCGGAGTACCGGGACGTGTACGAGAAGGGGGTCGCCGGCCTGGCGGGGTTCCTCGTCCACGAGCCGACCCCGGACGGCGTCGTCCGCCGGCTGGAGGCCTGCCAGTCGCCGGTGTGGGACACCGCGCTGGCCCTGGTCGCGCTGCGCGACGCCGGGGTGGACGCCGGCGACCCCGCCGTGGCGGCGGCCGGGGGGTGGCTGCTGGCCGAGGAGGTCCGGGTCCGCGGCGACTGGGCCGTGCGGCGGCGGTCGCTCGCCCCCGGCGGGTGGGCCTTCGAGTTCGAGAACGACGGCTACCCCGACGTCGACGACACCGCCGAGGTGGTGCTCGCGCTGCGGTACGCGGCCGGGGACACCGCCGGCGCGGCGATCCGGCGGGGCCTGGACTGGGTGCGCGGCATGCAGTCCCGCGGCGGCGGCTGGGCCGCCTTCGACGTCGACAACACCAGCCCGCTGCCCGGCCGCCTGCCGTTCTGCGACTTCGGCGAGGTGACCGACCCGCCGTCGGCCGACGTCACCGCGCACGCCGTCGAGGCGCTGGCCGCCGAGGGGCTGGCCGGCAGCCCCGAGTGCCGGCGCGGCGTCGCCTGGCTGCTCGCCGAGCAGGAGGCCGGCGGCTCCTGGTTCGGCCGCTGGGGCGCCAACCACGTCTACGGCACCGGCGCCGCCGTGCCGGCGCTGGTCGCCGCCGGCGTGCCGGCCTCCGACCCGGCGATCCGGCGGGCGGTGGCGTGGCTGGAGGGAGCGCAGCAGGCCGACGGCGGCTGGGGCGAGGACATGCGCTCCTACCGCGACCCGGCGTGGATCGGCCGCGGCACCCCCACGGCCTCCCAGACCGCGTGGGCGCTGCTGGCCCTGCTCGCCGCCGGCGAGGAGCGCTCGGCGGCGGTCGCCCGCGGGGTGCGCTGGTTGGTGGAGCGCCAGCGACCCGACGGGACCTGGGACGAGCCGCAGTACACCGGCACCGGCTTCCCCGGCGACTTCCTCATCAACTACCACCTGTACCGGCTGGTCTTCCCCGTCTCCGCCCTCGGCCGCCACGTGCGCGCGACCGGGGGGCCGGCGTGACCGCCCGGCCGGTCGTGGCGACCCCGCTGCGCAGCGAACGGGCCGCGCTGACCGGTGCGGTGCCCGGCGTGCCGGTGCAGCGCACCGGGCGGGGACCGCGGCGCTCGGCGGCGTGGGTGCGGGACCGGGCGGCCGGGCCGGTCCTGGTGGCCGGGGTCGCCGGCGCGCTCGACGCCCGGCTGCGGCCGGGCGACCTCGTCGTCGCCGGCGAGGTGCTCGGCCCCGACGGGTCGGCGCTGCCGTGCCCCTCGGCGCCGCTGCTGGCCGGCGCGCTGCGCCGGCGTGGCCTGACCGTGCACGTCGGCGCGGTCGCGACCGCGACCAGTGTGGTGACCGGCCGCACGCGCACCGCCCTGGCCGCCGGCGGCGCGCTCGCCGTCGACACCGAGTCCGCCCTCCTGGCCGCCGCCGGGGACCCGCGCGCCGTCGTCCGGGCGGTGGTCGACACCCCCGCCGACCCGCTGCTGCACCCGGGCACCCCCGGCCGCGGCGTCCGGGCGCTGCGCAGCCTGCGCGCGGCCGGGCCGGCGCTGGCCGAGTGGGCCGCGGCCCTCGGCCCCCGCGCGGTCGTGCTGGCCAGCCCCCGGGCGTTCTGCGCCGGCGTGGAGCGGGCGATCGACACCGTGGCCCGCGCCCTGGACGCCGCGGACGGCGCACCGGTCCACGTGCGGCGGCAGATCGTGCACAACGCGCACGTCGTCCGCTCGCTCGAGGAGCGCGGCGCGGTCTTCGTCGAGGAGCTCGACGAAGTGCCGCGCGGCGCCCGGGTGGTGCTGTCGGCCCACGGCGTGGCCCCGGAGGTGCACGCCCAGGCCGCCGAGCGGGACCTCGCCGTGGTCGACGCGACCTGCCCGCTGGTGGCCAAGGTGCACGCCGAGGTGCGCCGCTACACCCGCCGCGGGGACACCGTGCTGCTCATCGGGCACGCGGGGCACGAGGAGGTCGTCGGCACCGTCGGCGAGGCGCCCGGCGCCGTGCGCGTGGTCGGCGACGTCGACGCCGCCCGCACGGTGGCCGTGCCGGACCCCCAGCGGGTCGCCTACGTCATGCAGACGACGCTGGCCGTGGACGAGGCCGAGCGGATCGCCGCCGTCCTCCGGGAGCGCTTCCCCGCGCTGCAGGCGCCGCGCCGCGACGACATCTGCTACGCCACCACCAACCGGCAGCAGGCCGTGCGCGCGGTCGCCGCCGCCAGCGACCTGGTGCTCGTCGTCGGCTCCGGCAACTCCTCGAACTCCCGCCGGCTGGTCGAGGTCGCCGAACGGGCGGGCTGCCCCGCCGCCCTGGTCGAGGACGCCGGCCGGGTCGACCTGCGCCGCCTCGCCGGCGCCCGCCGCGTCGGGATCACCGCCGGCGCCTCCGCCCCGCCGTCCCTCGTCGACGAGCTCGTCGCCGGCCTGTCCGGCCTCGGGCCGGTCACCGTGCGCGAGGAGCACGTCGTCGACGAGGACGTCCGCTTCGCGCTCCCCCAGGAGGTCTCCTGACGATGGCCATGCCCCTCCGCCAGAGCGCCCGGCTCGGTGGCTACCTGCTCAAGCAGAAGCTGCTGCGCAAGGAGAAGTTCGCCCTGCTGGTCGAGCTCGAGCCGCTGTTCGCCTGCAACCTGTCCTGCGCCGGCTGCGGCAAGATCCAGGAGCCGGCGTCGGTGCTCAAACGCCGGATGCCGGTCGAGGAGGCCGTCGGCGCCGTCGAGGAGAGCGGCGCCCCGATGGTCTCCATCGCCGGGGGCGAGCCGCTCATGCACCCGCAGGTCGACGAGATCGTCCGGCAGCTGCTCGACCGCGGGAAGATCGTCTTCCTGTGCACCAATGCCGTGCTGATGCCCCGGCACCTGCACCGGTTCACCCCGCACAAGGACTTCGCGTGGATGGTGCACATCGACGGCCTGCGCGAGCGGCACGACGCCTCGGTGTGCAAGGAGGGCGTGTTCGACTCCGCCGTCGCGGCGATCCGGCAGGCCCAGGACGCCGGGTTCCGGGTCATGACGAACACGACGTTCTTCGACACCGACACCCCGGCCGACGTCGTCGACGTGCTCGACTACCTCAACGACGAGCTCGGCGTCGACAACATGCAGATCTCCCCCGGGTACGCCTACGAGAAGGCCCCCGACCAGGAGCACTTCCTCGGCGTCCGGCAGACCCGGGAGCTGTTCGCGAAGGCCTTCGACGGCGGGCGGCGGCGCCGGTGGCGGCTCAACCACTCCTCGGTGTTCCTCGACTTCCTCGAGGGGAGGCGCGACCTCGCCTGCACGGCGTGGGCGATCCCGTCGTACTCGCTCAAGGGCTGGCAGCGGCCCTGCTACCTGATGGACGACGGGCACGTGGGCAGCTACCGGGAGCTGCTGGACACCACCGACTGGGGCGCCTACGGCCGCGGGAAGGACCCCCGCTGCGCCAACTGCATGGCGCACTGCGGCTACGAGCCCTCGGCGGTGCTCGCCACGATGGGGTCGCTGCGCGACACGATCCGCACCGCCGCCGGGCGGTGACCGGCCGTGCCGTCGCTGCTGGAGCGGATCACCGGGCCGGAGGACCTCCGCGCGCTGCCGCCCGACCGCCTGCCCGCGCTCGCCGCCGAGCTCCGGGACGTGCTCGTGGCCACGGTCCCGCGCACCGGGGGTCACCTCGGGCCCAACCTCGGCGTGGTCGAGCTGACCATCGCCCTGCACCGGGTCTTCCGGTCGCCGTCCGACGCGGTCGTCTGGGACACCGGGCACCAGGCGTACGTGCACAAGCTCCTCACCGGGCGGGGTGGGGAGCTGGGCACCCTCCGCCGGGCCGGCGGCCTGTCGGGCTACCCGAGCCGGGCGGAGAGCCGGCACGACCTGGTCGAGAACTCGCACGCCTCCACCGCGCTGTCCTGGGCCGACGGGCTGGCCACCGCCTTCGCCCTGCGGGGGGAGACCGGCCGGCACGTGGTCGCCGTGGTGGGCGACGGCGCGCTGACCGGGGGCATGGCGTGGGAGGCGCTGAACAACCTCGGGGCGACCCCCGACCGGCCGGTGACCGTCGTCCTCAACGACAACGGCCGCTCCTACGCGCCGACCGTGGGCGGGCTGGCCGCGCACCTGGGGGCGCTGCGGGACAGCGGCGGCGGCGTCGAGCCGGTGTTCCCCGCGCTCGGGCTGGCCTACCTCGGCCCGGTCGACGGCCACGACGTCGACGCCGTGGAGGCGGCGCTGGCCGCGGCCCGCGCCGCCGGCCGGCCGACCGTCGTGCACTGCGTGACCGAGAAGGGCCGCGGCCACCGCCCGGCCGAGGAGCACGAGCTGGACCGGATGCACGCCGTCCCCCCGGCACCGTCCGGCCCGGTGGGGGTGCCCGGGAGCGCCCCGGCGCGGCCGTCGTGGACCTCGGTGCTCGCCGGCGCGCTGGACGACCTGGCCGCGCGCCGACCGGAGGTGGTGGCGCTGACCGCGGCGATGCTCGAACCCACCGGGCTGGCCCCGCTGGCCCGCTCGGCGCCGGACCGGGTGCGCGACGTCGGCATCGCCGAGCAGCACGCGGTGACGATGGCCGCCGGCCTGGCCACCGGCGGGCTGCACCCGGTGGTGGCCGTCTACGCGACCTTCCTCAACCGGGCCTTCGACCAGGTGCTCATGGACGTCGCCCTGCACCGGCTGCCGGTCACCTTCGTGCTCGACCGGGCCGGCATCACCGGCAGCGACGGTGCCAGCCACAACGGCACGTGGGACCTCACCCTGCTCGGCACCGTGCCCGGCATGCGCATCGCCGCCCCCCGGGACGCCCCGCGCCTCGTGGAGCTGCTGGAGGAGGCGGTCGCCGACGCCGACGGGCCGACCGCGCTGCGCTTCCCCAAGGGGAAGGTCCCCGCGCCGGCCGAGGCGGTGGGCCGGATCGGCACCGCCGACGTGCTGGCCGGCTCCTCGCAGGCCGCCGACGTGCTGCTGCTGGGGGCCGGCCCGCTGGCCGGGACGGCGCTGGCCGCGGCCGGCGGGCTGATCCGCGCCGGGATCCCGGCGACCGCCGTCGACCCCCGCTGGCTGCGGCCCGTCCAGCCGGAGCTGGTGGCCGCCGCCGCCGACCGCCGGCTGGTGGTGACGCTGGAGGACAACGGGCTCAACGGCGGCTACGGGGACGCCGTCTGCCGGGCGCTGCGGATGGCCGGGGTCCGGACCGAGGTCCTCACCCTGGGCCTGCACCAGCGCTTCCTCGCCCACGGCGAGCGCGACGCGCTGCTGGCCGCCGCCGGGCTGGACGCCGGGTCGGTGGTGGCCCGGGTGCACGCCGCCCTCGACGCCGGCCGCGGCCGGGTCCGCGGCCTGCGCCGGGTTCAGGACAGGCGCCGCGCCAGCGCCCGGTAGGGGCCGGGCAGCGCCGCCGACAGCCACGCCGGCAGGGCCAGCCAGCGGGGCACGGTGCGGCGCAGCGGGCCGCCCTCCAGCGCCGCCACGACGGCGCGGGCCACCCGCTCGGGCGGGACCGGCCGCGGCACCCGGCGGTCGTAGGGCACCGCCCGGCGGGCCAGGAACGGGGTGTCGACGACGCCGGGAGCCACCGTGGCGACCCGGACACCGGCGTCCCGCAGCTCCTCGTGCAGCAGCGCGGCGAAGGCCTCCACGGCCGCCTTGGTGGCCGAGTAGACCGTCTCGCCGGGGACGCCCACCCGGCCGGCGACGGACGTGACCAGGCACAGCGCCCGCTCCCGGGGCGCGGGTGCGGCGGCGAAGGCCGCCACGGCCGCCCGGGCGAGGTCCAGGGTCGCGCGCGTGTTGAGGTCCACGAGGGCGGCGACCTCCTCGCCGGTCATCCCCGCGACCGGCCCCACGTGCCCGGTGCCCGCCGCCGCGACCACCCCGTCGAGCCGACCGGAGGCGGCCACCACCCGGTCGACCAGGCCGGCCGCCGCGCCGGGGTCCCGCAGGTCGGCGGGCAGCGCCGTCCCGCCGCAGCGCGCGGCGGTCTCCTCCAGCGCCCGCGCGTCCCGGCCGGACACGACGACGGCGGCCCCCCGTCGCCCCAGCAGCTCGGCGACGGCTCGGCCGATGCCGCTGCTGCCCCCGGTGACGAGGACGACCGCCCCGCTCAGCCGCACCACGCCCCCTCTCCCGGATGCCGGGGCGCCGGCCGCCCCCTACGGTTGCAGTATGGCAAGAATTGCCGCGCTCCCGGCCCCCGGGGCGCCGTCGCGACCGCGCCGGCCGCCCGGCCGGTCCTCCGCTGGAACCCGTACCGGACGCCGGTGCCCGGCCGCCACCTCGCCTCGGCCCCCACGCCGTCCGGGCCCTCGGTGCACGGGATGTGCGGGGACGACGCGGCGCGGGTGGCGCTGCGCGAGGTGTTCGGGATCCGGGGTCCCCGCCGCTGCCGGGCCCGGTTGGCCCGGGGGCGGGCGGGTAGGCCCTGGGCGATCCCGCCCGAGGAGGAGGACCCGATGACCGAGAGCGCCCGGGGCGGCTCGACCGCCGACCTCCTGCAGTCGCTGACCGAGGACCTGCAGACGCTGGTCCGCCAGGAGCTGGCCAACGCGCAGCAGGAGCTGGCCGGCACGGCGCGGCGTGCGGGCCGGGCCGGCGCGCTGCTGGGTGGGGCCGGCGCGCTCGGCGTGCTGGCCCTCGCGCACTCGCAGGCGCTGCTGCTGCGGGTGTTCGAGCGCCGGCTGTCCCCCACCGCCGCGGCCGCGCTGACCACCGCGCTCTACGGCGGCGGCGCCGCGGCGCTGGCCGCCGCGGCCCGGGCGGAGCTGGAGAAGGCCCGGCCGCTGCTGCCCCGGCGCACCATGGCCAGCGTGGAGGAGGACGTGCGGGCGGCCACCGGCTCCGGCTCCGGCCCGGGTGCGGCGGTCAGCCCCCCGCGACCGTGAGCCCGGCGTGCATGCCGGCCTGCGGGTGACCGGTCAGCCGGCACACCGGCCGGACCGGCTGCCCGGGGGCCACCTCCACCGACACGGTCTGCCGCTCCCCCGGGGCGAGCACGTCGCTGCGGCCGAGCTCCCGGTCGCCCTGGACGAGGACGACGTCGTGCGCGGCACGGCCGGCGTCGGCCAGCAGCAGCGCCGCGCCGGCCCGCCTCACCCGCCCTCCGGCAGCGACCGCACCCCCGGGGGCGGCCGGCGAGTCCGGGGCCGGCTCGAGGAAGCGGGTGAGGGACGCCGCGGCGCCCGGGGCGCGGGCGGCCTGCTGGGCCAGGCCGAGCGCGAGGGACACGTCGGGGTCGCCGGGGTGCCGCCCGGCCAGCTGCTCCGCCGGGGTCACCGCCTCCTCGGGACGGCCGGCCCGGACCAGCGCGTTGGCGCGCAGCAGCCGGATGCCGTCGACGGCGGGGTCGTCGGCCCCCGGCGCCAGCGCGAGGGCCCGGTCGTAGGCGGCCACGGCCGCATCGAGCTCACCGGCGCGGTCGCGCGCCCGGGCCAGGGCGGTCCAGGCCGCGGGGTCCTCCGGCGCGGCCCCGGCGGCCGCGCGCAGCTGCGCGGTGCCCCGGGGTGCGGCGGCCGCGGCGGACGGCGGGACCGCCGGCGTCAGCTCCGCGCGGTCGTCCCGGTGAGGAGGACGGCCAGGGCCGCCACCACGCCGTCGCGCTCGCCGGGCGGCACCCGGTCGAGGCAGGACCGCAGCTGCTGCAGCCGGGACCGGTCGTAGCGGGCGAGGGTGGCCTCCCCCTCGTCGGTCAGCCGGAGGCTGATCTCCCGGCGGGTCTGCTCGGAGGTCCGGCGGTCGGCGAGCCCGGCGGCGACCAGGCGGTCGACCAGCCGGCTGGCGGTCGAGACGGTGACGCCGAGACCCTGCGCCAGCCGGCCGAGGTTGGCGCCGGGGTCCTCGCGCAGCACGGTGAGCGCTCTGAGCTGGACGGCGGAGACGTCGCCGACCTCCTCGGCGGCGCGGACCGAGATGGCCATCGCCTCGCGGACCGCGCCGAGCAGGACCTCGTCGGCCGCGGTGCGCCGCATCCCCTGGCCCCTCCCTGCCCGGCGTCCGGTCTCCGGCGAACGGGCGCTGCCGACCATCCTCGCCCACCGGGCAGCGCCCTGCGCGCGGGGGGCCGGGGCCCGGCGGATGACGAAGCGGTGACACCTGGACCCCCGGCGCGCGACCTGCCGCGAGGCGTGCCAGTGTCGTTCCCCAGGACGGGGCTCCGCGGGAGACCATCCGCACCACCCCGTCGCAGGTGGGAGGTCCCCTCATGAGGATCGACGGCAGCGTGAGCCCCGCGTGCGGTGCGGAGGTCGCCGGGGAGCAGCAGGAGCAGGCCGTCCTCGTGACCTTCGCCGTGGAGCACCCCGTTCCCTGGCCCCGCCGGACGGCGGGCGCGGACCCGGCGCTCGAGGAGCTCGAGGACACGGTCGACCGGGCCCTGTGCGCCGCGGGCGTCGGCGAGCTCGACGGACTGCAGATCCGCGGCACGTCGGTGTCGCTGTTCGCCTACGGCCCGGACGCCGAGCGCATCTGGGAGGCGGTGCGCCCGGCCGTGCTGCGCTACCCCCACCGGTCGGGGACCGTCACGCTGCGGTACGGGTGGTGCGGCGCCCCCACCCGCAGCCTGCCGGTCTGACCGGTCACCCGACCCGGTAGCGCGCCAGGTCGGCGTCGCGGACCCCCAGGCCCAGGCCGGGTCGGGACGGGTCCGGTCGCAGGACACCGCCCGGCCCGGGCTCGAGCACGCCGTCGAAGGCCATGCCCTCGATGCGGACGTGGTCGTGGAAGTACTCCAGGTGCCGCAGGCGCCAGGCCGCCGTCCCGACCTGGGCCGAGACCTGCGGCGCGCAGTGCAGCGACAGGTCGAGGGGCTGGGCGTCGCACAGCGCGGAGACGCGCAGCAGCGCGCTGATCCCGCCGCAGCGGGTCACGTCGGCCTGCAGGCAGTCGACCGCCCCCGCCTCGAGCATGCGGTGGAAGTAGGGCAGGTCGTAGCCGTACTCCCCGGCCGCGATGTCGAGCCCGCCGGGTCCCCGGTCGCGCAGCAGGCGCAGCCCGGCGAGGTCGTCGGAGCTGACCGGCTCCTCGAGCCAGCTCACCCCGGCGTCGGCGAAGCGCCCGGCCCACTGCAGCGCCTGCTTGCGGGTGTAGGCGCCGTTGGCGTCGACGAGCAGCTCGGTGTCGTCCCCGACCGCTTCCCGGGCCACCTCCAGCCGGTGGCCGTCGGAGCCGGGGTGCCGGCCGACCTTCATCTTCACGCGCGGGATCCCCTCGGCGACCCACCCCGCCAGCTGATCGGCGAGCTGCTGGTCGTCGTAGGAGGTGAAGCCGCCGCTGCCGTAGACCGGCGTGTGCTCGTGGACGGCACCGATGGCGGTGGTCAGCGGCAGCCCGGCCAGCCGGGCGTGCAGGTCCCACAGCGCGATGTCGACCGCGGAGACGGCCTCGGCGACGAGGCCCGGGCGGCCGAGGTTGCGGACGGCGTGCTGCATCGCCGCCCAGGCCGCGGCCGGCCGGGCGGCGTCCGCGCCCTCCACGACCCCGGCCAGCTCCCCGGTCACCACCTGCGCGGCCGAGGGCCCCGCATAGGTCCAGCCGATGCCGGTGTGCCCGGCGGCGGTCGCGCGGACCAGGACCAGGGTCGTCGAGTCCCACTCCAGGGTGCCGTCGGACTCGCGTGCGTCGGTGGGGACGGTGTACGCGGCGGCCTCGATGCGCTCGACGGCCGGCGGGGCGCTGTCGCGTTCCATGACCTGGGGATGCCCACCACTGCCGCATGCCACATGTGTGCGGGCGGTACGGGTGGGGACGCCGCGGGCCCTGCACGTGGCCGAGGTGATGGGGCCGGCCCGGTCACGGGGCCGCCCGCGGTCGCCGGAGCCGGTGGGCCACGGATCAGGCGTTCCCGGACACGGAGGAGACGCATGTCGGAGCAGGTCGTCGTCGTCACCGGCGCGAGCGCCGGGATCGGCCGGGCCACCGCGGTGGCCTTCGCCCGCCGCGGGGACGGGGTCGCCCTCCTGGCTCGCGGGGAGGACGGGTTGGCCGCCGCGGCGGACGACGTCCGCACAGCCGGGGGGACCCCGCTGGTGGTACCCGTCGACGTGGCCGACGCCGCGGCGGTCGAGGCCGCGGCCGACCGGGTCGAGCGCGAGCTGGGCCCGATCGACGTCTGGCGCAACGTCGCGTTCAGCACCGTCTTCGCGCCCTTCTCCCACCTCACCGCGGAGGAGTACGCCCGCGCCACGCCGGTCACCTACCTCGGCTTCGTGCACGGCACGATGGCGGCGCGGCGCCGGATGCGGCCGCGCGACCGCGGCGCGGTCCTGCAGGGGGGCTCCGCGCTGGGGCGGCGCGGTATCCCGCTGCAGAGCGTGTACTGCGGCGCCAAGCACGCCATCAAGGGCTTCACCGAGTCGGTGCGCACGGAGCTGCTGCACGAGGGCAGCGCGGTGCACATCGGCCAGCTCTACTTCCCCGGCGTCAACACCCCCCAGTTCCAGTGGGTGCTCGAGAAGCTGCCCAAGAGGCCCCAGCCGGTGACGCGGATCTACCAGCCGGAGGTGATGGGCCGGGCGATGGTGCACGCCGCCGAGCACCCGCGACGCCGGGCCTGGTGGATCGGCGTCCCGACCGTCTACACCATCCTCGGGGAACTGCTGTGGCCCCGGCTGATGGACTCCTACCTGGCCCGCAGCGGCTACTCCGGTCAGCTGACCGAGCAGGACACCCCGCCCGACGCCCCGGTCGACCCCTGGGGGCCGGTGGACGGGCCCGGGGGACGCGTCTTCGGCGCGGAGGGGCAGTTCGGCGACCGCGCCCGGACCCGCGACCCGCAGACCTGGGCCGGCCGGCACCACGGCGTGCTCGTCGCCGCGGGCGCCGGCCTCCTCGCCGGCGCGGCGGCGCTGCGCGCCCGGCGGTGAGCCGCCCCGCCACGCGGGCGGTCACCGCGGGGTCCGCGCTTCGGGGGGCGGCGCCGCTGGTGCAGCCCGCCGGGCCTGTTCGCCGAGGAGTTCGACGTCCGCCGGGGCCGACCGTGCGGGGACCTGCCCCAGGCCTTCGTGCCCGCGATGCTGCCGGAGGGCGCCGGGGCGCTGTCCGGCTAGCCGGGGCTCCCCGCGGTCTGCGGCCCCCCGCCGCGCTGCTCGGCGAACCGCCGCCGGGCGTCCTCGAGCGCCCGCTCGGCCTCGGCCCGGCGTTCCCACCCGCGGGTGTCGACGGCCCTCTCGGTCTCGGCCGACTTGCCGGGCTCCAGCGCCTCGTAGATCTCGAAGAAGTGCCAGATCTCGGCGATCTGGTGCATCGCGACGTCCTCGAGCTCCTGCAGGTGCGCGTGCCGCGGGTCCTCGGCCGGGACGCAGAGCAGCTTGGCGTCGGGCCCCTGCCGGTCGTGCATCCAGAAGACCGCGATCACCCGCGCGTGCACCAGGCAGCCGGGGAAGGTCGGCTCCTCGAGCAGGAGGAGGGCGTCGATCGGGTCGCCGTCCTCGGCGAGGGTGTCCGGCACGAACCCGTAGTCACCCGGGTAGCCGGTCGCGGTGAACAGCATCCGGTCCAGCCGGATCCGGCCCCGCTCCTGGTCGAACTCGTACTTGTTCCGCGACCCCTTGGGGATCTCGACGACGACGTCGGCGTCCACGGGAGCACTCTCCCGGAGTCACCGCGGCTCGGCATCCCGGGTCACGACGCGGCGGAGCCCCCCGCCGGGGCGTGGTCGCGCTCCCCGCGCTACCGGAGCCGCTCCCGCTGCGGCACCACGGTGTACTTCGGGTCGTCGGCGGAGACCATCCCCGCCTCGAAGACGCCGAACCGGGTGACCGCGGAGGCGGCGAGCACCGCCGCGCCGGCGTCGGCGGCCAGGCCGATCCGCGGCAGCCACCCGGTCGGGGAGCTGCCCGCTGCCAGCGGGCCGTAGCCGGCATGGTCGGGTCGGCGGCCGCGGCGAGCAGGGACGAGGCCGAGGCAGCCGAGCGGGAAGGGGGTGGCCGGCGGCCGGAGCACCACCTGCACCGCCTGGCCACCCGCGACCGGTGGCGCCCCCCGGGCTCCGGTCAGCCCGCGTGGTCGGTCTCCGGCCCGCGGGGCCGGGCGTCCGGGCTCGGCTTGCGGCCCGGCTCGAACGACACGTCCGCGAACACCACGTCGACCGGCTCGGCGTACCGCTTGCCGTTGACCGGGTCGTGCCGCATCCAGGACGGCGGCTCGACGTGCACCTCGACGGTGAACGGGCCCTCGCCCGGCACCCGCGCGTTGAACCCGTAGTGGTGCAGGAACGGGTGCCACAGGAAGGGCGCCGGGGCGCTGAACAGCTCGCCGTCCCCGTCGAGCAGCCGCACCGTGACCTCCAGTCCGGGCACGAAGCGGCCGTCGGCGGCGTCGGCGACCGCGACCTCGACGTGCGCGTTGGCCTCCTCGGGGGCCTCGCGCCACACCAGGCCCTCCCCGTCCGGCGCGTACATCCCCTCCGCCTGCTCGTTCACGAGGGCGACGACGTAGTCCCCGGCGCGGGCGAGCGCCGCGCCGTCCTCCTCCTGCATCGCCTGCAGGGCCCGGCCGTACGCGTCACCCTGCGCGCGGGCGGTGTCGAGCTGGTCGGGCTCGGCCTCGTTGCTCTCCCCCACGGGCGGCTGCGTCGCGGGGGTCGTCCGCTCCTCGACCACTCGTCCTGCCGACATGCCGATCTCCTCTCCTGCGACGGTGTGCCGGCCCGGCTGTGCCCGGCCGGCGGGGAGCGCACCCGTCGCGTCCCCTCGCCGTCACCGGATCGACACACCCCCGCCGCGCCGCCGGGGCGGAGGTGCGCTGCAATGGCCGGGTGGCCGCCGATCTGCCCCTCGAGCTGGCCGACCTGGCGCGGCTCGCCGAGGGCGACGTCGACCCCGGCCGGGTGCTGCAGCGGGTCGTCGAGCACGCCCGCGACCTGGTGCCCGGCTGCACGGGGGCGGCGCTGACCGCGCGGTCGGCCGAGGGCCGGCAGACGGCGGCGTGGACCGGCGACCGCGTGGCACGCTGCCACGCGGCCCAGTTCGCCGAGGGCGGGGCCGGCCCGGCCGTGGACACCCTGGTGCACGGGGAGCCGCGCCGCTCCGACGACCTGCGCGCCGAGCGGCGCTGGCCCGGGTTCGCCGAGGTGGCCCGCTCCTGCGGCTTCCGCAGCTGCCTGGCCCTGCCGCTGCGCAGCGATCGGGCCGTGGCCACGGCGTTGAACCTGTACGCCGACGAGCCGGGCGTCTTCCGCGACACGACCTTCGACGTGGCGCTGTTCTTCGCCGCCGCGGGCGGGGCCGCGCTGGACAACGCCGAGCTCTACCGGCGCAGCGTCGAGCTCGTGGGGCACCTGCACGCCACGCTGGCGGCGCGGGGGCTCATCGAGCGCGCGAAGGGGCTGCTGATGGGCCGGGAGGGGATCGGCAGCGAGGAGGCCTTCGACCTGCTGCGCCGGCAGTCGCAGCACACCCACCGCAAGCTGCGCGACGTGGCCGCCGACCTGGTCGGTGAGGACGTCCCCTGGACGCCCCCGCGCGGGGGCCGCCCCGGAGGGGTGCCGGAGCCCGGCCCGGCGGCCTAGGCTGGCCGCGGGCTGAGCGAGCAGCCGGTCTGTCCGTGACGGCAGCTCTGCGAGGCCCCGTGTCCACTCCTCCGCCCCGGCTCCGGCCCGACGACGCTGCGCTGCTCGTCCCGCTCCGATCGCTCCACCTGCACCCGCGGGTGGTGACCGAGCGCCTGTGCGACGAGCTGGACGTCCGGCTCGAGGTCCGGGACCCCACCCGGCCCGGCCGCGTCGAGCTGCTGTGCCGCGACGCGCACGAGCCGCCGCCGCCGACCTGGGACGCCGTCCGCGTCCCGGACGGCGACGCGGGGGACGACGCGGGCGGCGACCGCGTCGTGTGGCGCGGCCCCGACCGGTGCTGCCCGGTCGGGGCGGTCCTCGCCTTCCTCTCGGACCTGGTCCGCTGCGACGAGGCGGTGCTCCGCGACCGCTACCGCGCACTCGGCTGATCCCGCGTCCGGGGCCAGGTCCGGCCGTCCCCGTGGACGAGACGGGCCAGGGCACCGCGGTGCGCGGCCTCCTCGGCGGCGAGCCGGGCGAGGGCCGCCCGGTCCGCGAGCGGGATGCCGGCCGCGGCCAGCGGCCCGGGATCGGGCACCGGCGGCCGTCGATCGGTCTCCGGTACGGCGGAGACCGCCCCGGCGGCCAGCACGTACCGGCCCAGCGACCGCCGGAGGGCGACCACGGCGCTCTCGCCCGGGCGCGCGTTCTCGGCGACCGCGCCGCGCAGCAGCAGGAGCGCGTCGTCCAGCTGCGCGAGGGCGAGCGGGGCGGAGGCACCGCGGTCGCGGCTGTGCCAGTAGTGCAGGACCGGGTAGGCCAGGTGCTGCTCGGCGACGGAGGCCAGGGCGCCACCCAGCGAGACCAGCTGCTGGACGAACGCCTGGCTGAAGTCACGGCCGGTCCACCCCTGCACGAGCACTCCGGCCGCGTCCTCGCCGAGGGCGTGGACCTGGACCGCCAGCGCCCGGCGGGCGACGACGGCCGAGAGCACGGACACCAGGTAGGTGATCGCCAGGGTCACGGAGAACAGGCCGGTGAAGCTGGCCACCGCGGTCGTGATCCGCCAGGCGGGGGTGGCGGCGACCACGTCGCCGGTCCCGAGGGTGAAGACGGTGAACCCGGCGTAGTAGACGACGTCCGCCACCCCTGCGGGAGCCCCGGTGTCGGCGTCCACCACGGCTCCGCTCGAGGCCAGGAAGACCAGCGACCAGCCGCCCCAGAGCAGGCCGACCCACACCAGCGCGGTCATCAACAGCAGCCCCGGGCCGGCCCAGGACAGCCACCGGGACCCCCGTCCGCGCCGGTGCAGGCGCAGCAACCCCCGCCAGGTCCGGCCGAGCAGGCGGCGCGTGAGCGGGCCCCCGCCGGTGCCCACGGCGAGCGTGGTCGCCACCACGTCGGCCAGGCCCAGGAGCAGGAGGACCGCGCCGCCGGCCAGCAGCAGGGCGTTCACTCCCCGAGCACGGTGACGAGGGCGAGCAGGCCGCCGTAGAGCACGAGCCCGGTGAGGAACCAGGGGTAGCTCGACCGCCCCGTGGCCGGCAGCTCCTCCTTGAACACGTTGAGCAGGATCGAACCGCCCAGCAGCGCGGTGAGCAGCGCGACCAGCAGCGTGCTCGTCGGCGCGAGCAGCGCGTCGAGCAGCCAGCCGGCCAGCAGGGCCAGGGTCAGCAGCAGGCGGCCGGAGCGCGGGAACCGGCGCGGGTAGTGCTCCTCGAGGGAGCGGTCGGTGAGCACGAAGTGCAGGCCCATCGCGACGGTGAACAGGACGGCGAAGGCCACGCCGGTGCGCAGCCGCAGCGCCATGGTGTAGGTGATCAGTGCGTTGTAGACCATGAACGAGCCCAGGTGGAGCCAGTAGACCCCGGCGGGCTCCGCGGGCCGGCTCTCCGGCCCACCCGGCCGCGCGGTCCCGGACCGGGACGGCGCCGGCGACCGCTCGTCGGCCAGCCGCTGCAGCCCGTAGAAGGCGGCGAACCCGGCCAGCGCCACGAGGAAGATGCCGAGGTCGACCAGCGGCGTGGGCTGCAGGACGTCGGACAGCGCCTCCCCGATCGCCTCGTTGCCCTCCGCGATCTCCGGCAGCAGGTGCAGGAACACGTAGGCCACGGCGAGGCCGCCCGCGAAGGACGCCGTGGCCCGCTCGGGCACCAGGGGGAGCTTGCGGATCCGCGGCGCCGCCAGGTGCAGCGCAGCCAGCAGCACAGCGATCCCCAGGGCCCACCACACGCTCGCTGCAGCCGACACCCGTCCTCCTCCCGCCCGACCCGTGGCGGGGCCGCCGTCCCAGGGGACGACACCGGCCCGCTCCCCGCATGCGGAGACCCCGGACGTCACCGGATCGTCACGGGGTCCCGACCGCAGCCGGGTAGGGCCCGACCATGGCCGCGGAGACCGTCTCCGGTGCCCGCTGCGTGACCACCGACGACGGGGTGGCGCTGCGGGCCGAGGTCGCCGGGCCGGACGCGGCGCCTCTCACGCTCGTCCTGGTGCACGGGTACGCCGCCCGCGCCGCCGTCCTCGACCCGCTCTGGCGCGCACTGCTGCCCGGGACCCGGGACGGCCGGCTCCGGCTGGTCCGCTACGACCAGCGGGGCCACGGCGACAGCGGCTGGGCCGGGGGCCGGTCGGCGACCGTGGCCCGGCTCGGCCGCGACCTCGGCGCGGTGGTCGACGCGCTGGCCGCTCCCGGCCGGGTCGTGCTCGCCGGGCACTCGATGGGCGGCATGGCGGTGCTGGCGCTGCTCGGGCGGCGACCGCAGCTGGTCGGCTCCCGCGTGGCCGGCGTGGCCCTGCTGTCCACCGCGGCCGGCCCCGTCGCCGCCGCCGGCCGGCCCCCTGGCCCTGCGAGCAGGCTGCGCCGGCGCCTGGCGGAGGGGGGCGCCCGGCTGCTGCGGCGGGCCGCACCGCTCGTGCGGCTCGTGCACCCGTTCGCCCGGGGACCGGGGCGACGCTGGTTGCGCTCGCGGCTGTTCGCCGGCGACCCGGCCGAGACCACGGTGCGGGCGGTGACGGAGGCCTGGCGGGCGACGCCGGCCGCCGTGCTCGCCGCCTACCTGCCGGGGCTGGCGCACTACGACCGGCGCCGCGCGCTCGCGGGGCTGCGCGGGCTGCCCGCCGTGGTCGTCGCCGGCACCGAGGACGCCACCTTCCCCGCCCGGGCCGCCGTCCGGCTGGCCCGCCACCTGGGCCCCGCGGCGCGGCTGGTGCTCGTCCCCGGCGCCGGGCACATGGTCCCCGTCACCCACCCGGCGGTGGTCGCGGCCGAGCTCCGCGCGCTGCTCGACCGGGCCCGCGAGCTGCCATGAGCAGCCCACCCGGCCACGACCGGCCCGACGGGGCACACTCCAGGGGTGTCCCGGACCGTGCTGATCATCGAGGACGACGTGCGGGTGCGGCGGATGGTCCAGCTGACCCTCCAGCGCGAGGGGTTCCAGGTGACCGAGGCCGCCACCGGCGCGGAGGGCCTGGCCCGGCTGGCGGAGCACCCCGCCGACGTCGTCCTGCTCGACCTGCGGCTGCCCGACCAGGACGGGCTGGAGGTCTGCCGGGCGATCCGGCGCGCGGGCCCGACCCCGGTGGTCATCGTGACCGCGCGCGCCGACAGCGACGACGTCGTGGCCGGTCTGGAGGCCGGTGCCGACGACTACGTCACCAAGCCCTTCGTCCCCCGCGAGCTGACCGCGCGGATCCGGGCCGTCGGCCGCCGGGCGCAGGCCGACGACGGCCCGACCTCGCTCACCGCCGGGGACCTGGAGATCGCCCCGCTGGCCGGCACGGTGACCCGGGACGGCGAGCGCATCGAGCTGACCCGCACCGAGTTCCGGCTGCTCACCGAGCTGGCCGCCGGGGCCGGCCGGGTGTTCAGCCGCGAGGAGCTGCTCGACCGCGTCTGGGGGTACGGCTACTTCGGCGACTCCCGGCTGGTGGACGTGCACGTGCTCCGGCTGCGCAAGAAGATCGAGCGCGACCCCGCGCACCCGGCGATCGTCACCACCGTGCGGGGCATGGGGTACCTGGTGCCGGGGTGAGCCGGCCCGGGCGGCCGGCCTGGCGGCACACCCTGCGAGGCCGGGCGACGCTGACGATCACCGCGGTGACCGTGGCGCTGAGCGCCGTGCTCGCCGTGGGCGTGTGGCTGGCGGTGTCCCACTACCTCCTGGTCGGCCGGGAGCGCACCACCCTCGCGCAGACCGTCGCCAACGCCGCGCAGGTCGAGCGTGCCCTGCCGGCCCCCGGTCTCTCCCCCGAGCAGCTGCTGTCCCAGCTGCCGCGGGAGACCGGCTCCACGTCGCTGCTGGCCCGGGACGGCCGCTGGCTCACCACGTCGCTGCGGGTGGGCCGGAACGACCTGCCGGCGGCGCTGCTGGAGACGGTCACCGGCGGGGCCCCGGCCCGCCAGCGGTTCGAGCTGTCCGGGGGCACGGCCATGGCCGTCGGCGTGCCGGTCGAGGGCGGGGACGCCGCCTACTTCGAGGTCTTCCCGCTCGAGGAGCTCGACCGCACGTACACCGTCCTGGCCGCGGTGCTGGCCGGCGCCGTCCTCGCCACCGTGCCGGTGTCGCTGCTGGTCGGGTCGTGGGCCACCCGGCCCGCGCTGCGCCCGCTGGACCGGGTGTCCGCGGCGACCGCGGCCGTGGCCGCCGGTGACCTCTCGGCCCGCATCGACCCCCGCGGCGACCCGGCGCTGGAGCCGATCGCGGCCTCCTTCAACGCGACGGTGGCCGCGCTCGAGGAGCGGGTGCGCCGCGACGCACGCTTCGCCGCCGACGTCAGCCACGAGCTGCGCACCCCGCTCACCACCATGCTGGGGGCGCTGGCCCTCGTCGAGGCCGCCGCCGACGACCTCCCCGAGGACGGCCGGGAGGCGCTCGGCATGCTCCGCGAGGAGGTGGACCGGTTCTGCCGGCTGGTCGCCGACCTCCTGGAGATCTCCCGGGCCGACGCCGGGGGCGGGGCCGACGCGCTCGAGGACGTCCGGCTCGCGGCGCTGGTGCGCGAGGCGCTGGCCCGGCGCCCCCGGCCGGTGCCCCTGGACCTGGGCGAGGGGGCCGGGAGCGCCGTGGTCCGCGCCGACAAGCGGCGGCTCGAGCGGGTGCTGGGCAACCTGCTCGACAACGCCGACCAGCACGCCGGCGGGGTCACCTGCGTGCGGGTCGAGGCCGACCCACCGCGGGCCCGGCTGCTGGTGGACGACGCCGGGCCGGGGATCCCGGAGGAGGACCGGACCCGGGTCTTCGAGCGCTTCGCCCGCGGCCGCGGCGGCGATCGGGTGCCCTCCGGCGGTGCCGGGCTCGGCCTGTCGCTGGTCACCCGCCACGTGCGCGCGCTCGGCGGCGAGGTGCACGTGACCGGCAGCCCGGACGGCGGCGCCCGGTTCGTCGTCACCCTGCCGCTGGCCGAGGAGCAGCCGTGCGGGTCCTGATCGCCGTCCTCGTCCTGCTGGTCCTGGCCGCGGCCGGCTGCGGCGTCCCGGCGCAGCAGCGGCCCGAGCCGGTGGAGGTGCCCACGCCGACACGGACCTCGACCGGTGTCCCGACCGTCGGTGGGGCCTCGGTGCAGCTGTGGTTCGTCCGCGGCGCCCGGCTCGAGCCGGTGTTCCGCCGGTCGGCGCCCGCCGACCTGCACGCGGCCCTCGACCTGCTCGCGGCCGGGCCCACCCCGAGCGAGGCCGCCGACGGCCTGCGCACCGCCCTGGCCCCCCAGACGCTCCGCCCGGCCGAGGAGGGCGGGCTGGTGGACGGCGTCCTGACGCTGTCGGCCAGCCGCGCGTTCACCGATGTGGCCGGGGGCGACCAGCTGCTGGCGGTGGCCCAGGTGGTGTGGACGGTGACCGGGTTCCCGCGGGTGGAGGCGGTCCGGGTGGTCGTCGACGGCGTGCCGCTGGAGGTCCCCACCGACGGCGGGCTGACCGTGGAGCCGGTGGACCGCGGCGACTACCGCTCGGTCGGCCCGCCGGCGACCGCGACGCCGACCGGCACACCGGGCTGACTCACCCGCCGGGGACGGCGACCCCCTCGAGCGCCGACCGGTCGCCGGCCTTCGCCCGCGGGATGACGCTGAGCGTGCCGTCGCTCTCCAGCACCACGGCCGCGACCGAGGCGAGGTCTCCCACCCCGGTGGACCGCACCGCCTGCCGGATCTGGTGGATGGTCACCCGCTGCTCCCGCAGCGCCCGGGGCAGCGCGGCGCCGTCGCGCAGCAGGAGCGTCGGCCGGGAGGTGGTGATGGACCGGAGGGCGGGGACCCGGACGGTGACCCAGGCCACGACGAGCTGGAGCGCGGCCAGCAGGGCCAGCGCGAGGACCCCCTCGGTCCAGGCGACGTCCTTGCTGAGCAGGATGGTGGCGAGCGTGGACCCGAGGGCGACGGTGACGACGAAGTCGAACGCGTTGAGCTTGGCCAGGGTCCGCTTGCCCGAGAACCGCAGCACCACGACCAGGGCCAGGTAGGCGCAGGTCCCCACCACCAGGACGCGGACGATCCCGGACCACGCGTCGAACCACACACGATCTCCTCTCGTCAGGCCGGGGACCGGGACGCGTCCCGGTCCCCGGCCCACCGTCGGTACAGGACGCGCCCGGGCGCCGACGTGACGCCGTGGACGGCGGTGCTCGCGGCCACCACCAGGCTCCCCGCGGCCAGGACCACGGGCGCGGCCCCGAGCCGCTCGGCCTCCAGCGTGAGGTAGAACAGCGCCGAGACCCCGATCGGGCCGAACCAGCCGAGGAAGGCCGCGTCCGGGCGGCCCAGCCCGAGCGGCCGGCGCAGCAGCCACACCACGGGCAGCCGCCGCAGCAGCAGCACGGCGACGACCAGCGCCGGGCCGCGCCAGCCGAGGTCGGCCCACGCGGCCCACGGCAGCACCGCACCGACCCCGACGAAGAGGGGCAGCACCAGGAACCGGTTGACCGCCTCGTCGATGGGGGCGTCGTCGGTGCGATCGGCACCCGTGCCGGCGAGGTTGAACGCCAGCCCAGTCACGAAGACGGCCAGGATCCCGTCGACGTGCACGATCCCGGACACCCCGAGGACGGCGAAGGCGAGGACGGCGGTGAACATCAGCCGCGGCGCCGGGTCGGTCGAGCCGTGCTCCTCGCCCGCCCGGAGCGCGCGGGCGCCGAGCCGGCCCGCGGGCACCCCGAGCAGCACGGCCCCGGCCACCTGCCACAGCGACTCGGCGAGGGCGGCGCCGAGGCCGTCGGCCCCGGCGACCGCCAGGGCCACCAGCACCAGCGGCAGGGCCAGGCCGTCGTTGGCGCCGGACTCCAGGGAGAGCACCTGGCGGTCCCGGTCGGGCAGGTCCCGCTCGGCGGGGGCGCCGGTCACCACGTTGGCGGCCAGCACCGGGTCGGTCGGGGTGAGCGCGGCGCCGAGGAGCAGGGCGGTCCCGAGGCCGACGCCGAGCAGGCCCGCGGCCAGCCCGGCGCTCGCGAGGGCCATGACCGGCATGACCACCGCGAGCAGCAGCAGCACCGGGCGCAGCCGCGCGCGGGCGTCGCCGAACGGGTAGCGCAGCGCGACGGCCATGACCGAGACCGCCAGCAGCAGCCGCGTGGCGGTGTGCAGCCACGCGTGGTCCTCGACCAGCGTCGGCAGGTCCAGCACCCCGAGCAGCTGCGGCCCGAGCAGCACGCCGACCAGCAGTCCGAGGGCGGGCTCGGAGAGCGGGTACGTGCGCAGCCGCCCCGACAGCGCCGCCACGGTCAGCCCGAGCAGGCCCGCCGCAGCCAGGGTCACGTCGACCAGCAAGCCCGTCCCTCCCTCACAGCTGCGCGCGGACCCCGGGCTCCCGGGCGAGGTCACCGGGCGAGAGGGGGCCCCGCCCCTGGACCGCCGACTGCCCCGGACCGTGCCGTCCCAGCGGCAGGACGGTCCGCCCCCAGGCCGCCTCCAGCTCCATGGCCAGGGCGGCGTACAGGGCCAGCGCGGCCAGCGCGAGCCCGGTCCACCCGGCCACCGTGGCCCAGGCCGACGACCCGGTCAGCTCGTACACCGCCGTGACCGCGAACCGGGTCCCGGCCAGGCCCATGACCGCCGCCGGCACCACCTTGGCCGGGGCCGCGGCCGTGGCCGGGACCGCCATGGCCACGCCCGCCACGAGGAGCAGCACGCCGAGCCCGGCGCTCGTGCTCCCCGGCGGCGAGGTCAGCGTGGTCGCACCCGCCACCCCCCAGGTGCCGGCGAGCACCCCCATCCCCGTGGCGGCGACCGGGTCGCGGGTCAGGAACCCGGTCACGCCGGCGAGCAGCTGCAGCGGCACGGTGGCCGCCAGCGCGGTCAGCCCCGCCACGCGGCCCTGGTCGGGCGGGATCCAGCCCAGCTGCACGGCGGAGAAGACGGTGGTCGCCAGGGCGAGCGCGAGGAACCCCAGCGGCAGGGGGCTGGCCAGCGGCCGGAGGACGATCCGCGTGGCCGCCGGCCGGCCGTCGTCGGTCGTCAACTGACCACCACCTGCGGTGCGGCCACCTTCAGGTAGGCGTTGGCCCACCGCGCCTGGCGCAGCGTCTCGGGGTGGCAGCGCCGGGCCAGCTCCAGCAGCTCGGGCTTCTTCGCCCCCTGGGCCGACTGGGCCAGGACCTCCCAGTCCAGGGAGGCCCCGGCCGCCTCGCGGTAGAGGTGCCGCAGGTCGGCCAGGAGCAGCAGCCCCGGCGTCGACCGCCGGCTCAGGAGGTCCGCGGCGCGCTGCTTGGCGCCGGCCAGCACGCCCGGGTCCCCCGACGCCTCCGGGTCGAGGTCCAGGCCGAAGTCGTGCCCGATGCGGGCGAGCTCGGCCACGTGCGTGCGCGACCACCCCGCCATGTCGCGGGTGACGTAGAAGACCTCGTGGTCGGCCTTGTGCTTGTCCGACATCGAGGTCAGCACGGTCACCAGGTGGTCCTCGGAGCGGTGCAGCTCCTCGATCGCCATGTCGAGCTTCACGGCCGACCTCCCACGAGCTCGTCGGCGCGGGCGTCGTCCCCGCCCGCGGTCGGCGGGACCGAGCCGGTGACCGGCGCGGACCCCGTCGTGGTGGGGGCCGGGGCCGGCGTCCCCCTGCCCTTCGCGACGCGTTCCACCCGCGCGGCCGCCGTCTTGAAGATCGGCTGCTTGGACACCGGGTCCCAGTCGGTCAGGGTCAGCTCGTTGGCCGCCCGGCCGTCCTTCCTGCCCTTCGGCTGCGCGCCGTCGTCGGTGTCCCAGTAGCCGTAGTGGAACGGGAGGAACAGCACGCCCGGCCGGACGCCGCTGATCCGGAGCCTGGCCCGCACCCGGCCGCGGGGCGTGCGGACCTCCAGGAGGTCGCCCTCGGCGAACCCGCGGTCCGCCGCGTCGGACGACGACATCTCCACCCACACCTCCGGGGCGGCGGCCTGGAGCTGGGGGGCCCGGCCGGTCTTGGTCCGGGTGTGGAAGTGGTACAGCGTCCGGCCGGTGATGAGCTGGAACGGGAAGTCCTGGCTCGGCATCTCGTGCGGCGGCACGTACTCGGCGGCCTTGAGGACCGCCTTCCCCGTGGGGTTGAGCGCCTTGTACTCGGTCTCCTCGACCGGGGCGCCGGTGACCATGTCGCGGCCGTAGCTCTCGCAGTAGTCCGGCTGGGCCCAGAACTGCCCGTCGACGTAGATGTGCTCGGTGCCGTCGGGGTGCTCGTCGTTGCACGGCCACTGGATGCCGCTGCCGCCGCGCAGCTTGTCGTAGGAGAGGCCGGTGTAGTCGCACGGCCGGCCGCGCGAGCACTCCTTCCAGCCCTCGAACGCGCCCTCGGGGTCGGTCCACTTCACCAGCGGGGCGCCGTCCTTGTCCCGCAGGTCCAGCCGCCGCGCGAGGTCGATCAGGATGTCGAGGTCGGAACGGGCCTCCCCGGGCGGGTCGACCGCCTTCTCGGAGAGGTGGACGGTGCGGTCGACGTTGGTGAAGGTCCCGGTCTTCTCGCCCCACGTGGCGGCGGGCAGGACGACGTCGGCCAGCTGCGCGGTCTCGGACAGGAAGATGTCCTGGACGACGAGGAACAGCCGGTCCTGCTCCAGGATGGACCGGATGCGGGCGAGCTCCGGCAGCGAGACGGCGGGGTTGGTCGCCGTCACGTACAGGAAGCGGATCGAGCCCTCCTCCATGTAGCGCAGCTGCTGCATGATGTGCGTCGGCGGCGAGTAGTGCGGGATCCGCATCGGGTCGACGTTCCACACCCGGGCGAGGTCCTCGATGTGCGCGTCGTTGGACCAGTTGCGGAACGCCGGCAGGTCGCCGTCGGCCCCGCACTCGCGGGTGTTCTGCGCGGTGGGCTGGCCGTTCATCTGCAGGATCCCGCAGCCGGGCCTGCCGAGCATCCCCCGGATCACGTGGATGTCGTTGACGCAGACGGCGGCCGCTGTCGCCTGGTGCGACTGGTAGAAGCCCTGCAGGACGGTCGACATGAGCCGCTCGGCGCCGCCGATGATGCGGGCGGCCTCGCGGATCTGCTCCGCCGGGACGTCGCACACCGCGGCGGCGACCTCGGGGGTGTACTCCGCCATCTGCTCCTCGAGCTCGCCGAACCCGACGGCGTGCGCGTCGACGTAGTCCCGGTCGATCCAGCCGTTGGTGATGAGCTCGTGCAGCAGCGCGTTCATCAGCATCACGTTGGTGCCGGGACGCGGGGCCAGGTGCACGGTGGCCGCCCGGGCCACCGGGGTCTCCCGCGGGTCCACGCAGATGACCTGCGGTGGGTTCGGCCCGGCCAGCCGGTCGAGGATGCGGGTCCACAGCACGGTCTGCGTCTCGGCCATGTTGTGCCCGTAGAGCGCGATGACGTCGGCGGAGTCGATGTCGGTGTAGGACCCGGGCTGCCCGTCGCAGGCGAAGGTCTCCTTGAGCGCCGCGGCCGCGGTCGCGGTGCACAGCCGGGTGTTGCCGTCGACGTGGTTGGTGCCGATGCCGCCGTGGGCGATGAGGCCGAGGGTGTAGTACTCCTCCAGGAACAGCTGCCCGGTGGTGTAGAAGCTGATCGCACTGGGGCCCTGCTCGTCGAGCAGCTCCCGGCACCGGCCGGCGACCGCCTCCATGGCGGTGTCCCAGTCGGTCTCGACCAGCTTGCCGCGGCGCCGGACGAGCGGCCGGGTCAGCCGGTCCGGTGAGTTGTTGGCCTGCCAGCCGAACAGGTCCTTGGGGCCCAGCCGGCCGTGGTTGACCCGGTCGACCGCCCGGCCGCGGACGCCGACGATCCGCCCGTCCTTCACGGCGATGTCGAGGCCGTCGCCGTTGGAGTGCAGGATCGTCGCCGACTGCACCCAGCGGTCCACGTCGGCCTCGGTCAGCCCGTCGGCGAGGTAGGTGTCGACGCGGACGGGCCAGGGCTCGCCCGGTCCGTACGGCGTGCGGGTCCCCCAGGGCTCGGCGATCCGGTCGGTCCGGGGCATTGGTCCTCCGTCGGGCGGCCTCCGCCGGGCGGGGCCCGGCCGGGCGCACCCCGTGGTGCGCCCTCGGGGGCGGTACCCCGTCCGCGGTGCGCACACATGACGAAAGCGTGACGGGGCAGGTCAGCCGGGCATGCGGAGGACCGGCTTGACCACGGCGCCGCTGTACGAGGCCTCCACGGCGTCCTCGATGCGGTCGAGCGGGAAGAACTCCACCAGCCGGTCGAAGGGGAACCGCCCCTGGGCGTAGAGGTCCATGAGGGCGGCGATCAGCGCCTGCCCGCGGCCGCTGCCGCCCAGCGTGCCGCGGATGGTCTTGCCCCACAGCGTCGTCAGGTGGTCGGCGGAGAACTCCGCCCCGGCCGGGGCGCCGCCGATGAGCAGGGCGGTGCCGAGCATGCCGACGGAGTCGATCGCCTGGCGGACGACGGGGACGACGCCGGTGCAGTCGAGGGCGGCGTCGGCCGGCCCGCCGCAGATGTCCTGCACCGCCTGCACCGGGTCGGTGCCGGTCGCGTCGACGACGTGGGTGGCGCCGAGGTCCTCGGCCACCCGGAGCCGGCCGGGGTGCCGGTCGACGGCGACGATCGTCGTGGCGGCGGAGTTGCGGGCGGCCATCACCGCGGCCAGGCCGACCGTGCCGGCCCCGTAGACCACGATCGAGGTCCCCGGCTCCGGGCGGAGGGTGTTGAACACCGCGCCGGCGCCCGTGGCCAGTCCGCAGGCGAGCGGGCCCATCAGCTCGACCGGGAGGCCCTCGGGCACCGGCACCAGCGAGGACGCGGTGGTCATCGCGTAGCCGGCGAAGGACGACTGCCCGAAGAAGTGGCTGGCCAGCGGGGCGCCGTCCGCCGTCCGCAGGGACGACGCGCCACCGGGCCGGGAGCCGCCGCCGACCAGCTCACCCAGCCGCAGGCAGTAGCGCGGCTCCCCGGCCAGGCAGGTGCGGCACTCGCCGCACCACGGCCAGCCCAGCACGACCGCCTGCCCCTCCCGGACCCCGGTCACCCCCTCGCCCACCGCCACGACCGTGCCTGCGCCCTCGTGGCCCAGGACGCCGGGCAGCGGGAAGGGCAGGTCGCCGTCGCGGGCGATGCCGTCGGTGTGGCAGAAACCGGTGGCCGCCACCTGCACCAGCACGTCCCCGGGCCCCGGGTCGTCGATCTCGACCTCGCGGACGACGAACGGGCCGTGCAGCTCCTCGACGACGGCGGCGGTGGTCCTCACGGGCGCTCTCCTCGGGTGCGGGGTCAGGGGGCGGGCCGGTCGGGGCCGGCGTCCTGGGGGTCCACCGGCCACGCGGCGCCGGCGGACTGGGTCAGCACGCGGGAGATGCCCCGGGCGGCGGTCCGCACACCCGGGGTGACGGCGCGGACGGCGGCCGGCCCGTCGCCGCGGACCACGACCGACAGGGCCGCGACGACGGTGTCGCGCAGGTGGATGGGGGCCGCCACGGACACCGCGTCGTCGGTGACCTGCCGGTCGCTGACGGCCTGCCCGGTGCGCCGGACCTCCGCCAGCACCCGCCGCAGCTGCCGCGGGTCGGTGATCGTGTGGGCGGTGTACCGGGTCAGCGGCGCGGCGAGCACCCGCTCCTGCACCTCGGTGGGCGCGTGCGCCAGCAGCACCAGGCCGACGCCGGTCGGGGGCAGGGCGAACCGGCCGCCGACCCGGGTGAGGACGGTGACGGCGTCCCGGGCGGCGAACCGCTCGACGAACACCACCTCGGCGTCGTCGCGGACGGCGAGCTGCACGTTCTGGTGCGTGACCTCGTAGAGGTCCTCCATGAACGGCAGCGCCGCCTCCCGCAGGCCCAGCCCGCGGGGCGCCAGCGCGCCGAGCTCCCACAGCCGCAGCCCGACGCGGAAGCGCCCGTCGCCGTCCCGCTCCAGGCCGCCCCAGCGGTGCAGCTCGCCGACCAGCCGGTGCGCGGTCGACAGCGGCAGGCCGGTGGCGCGGGCGATCTCCGAGAGGGTCAGGGCGGGACGCTCGCGGCCGAAGGCGTCGAGGACGGCGAGGAGCTTGCCGCCCGACGTCCGCCGCGGCTCCCGCTCGCCCTCGTCCCCGCTGTTCAGAGCTCCAGGACCAGCTTCGGGCACGCGGCCCTCGAGACGCAGATGAACATCGTGTCGTTGGCCGCCTGCTCGGCCGGGGTCAGCAGCGAGTCGCGGTGGTCGACCTCGCCCTCCAGCACCCCGGTCTCGCACGTCCCGCACGTCCCCTCCGTGCACGAGGAGAGCACCGGCACCCCGGCGTCCTCGACGACCTCCAGGATGCTCTTGTCCGGGGGCACGGTGAGGGTCAGCCCGCTGGTGGCCAGCTCCACCTCGAAGGAGTCGTGGTACACCGGCTCGCCGACGTCCTTGGGGCTGAACCGCTCGACGTGCAGGCTGCCCTCGGGCCAGGCGGCGCAGTGCTGCTCGACCGCCTGCAGCAACGGCTCGGGGCCGCAGCAGTACACCAGCGTGCCCTCCTGCGGCGTGCCCAGGACCGAGGGCAGGTCGATGAGCCCGACCTCGTCCTGGGGGTGCAGCGTGACGGTGGTCCCGGTGGCCTCCTCCAGCGACTCGAGGAAGGCCATCGACCGGCGGCTGCGCCCGCCGTAGTGCAGCTCCCAGGCGGCACCGGCGGCGTCGGCGGCGGCGACCATCGGGAGGATCGGCGTGATGCCGATGCCGCCGGCGATGAACAGGTAGCGCGGCGCGGGCACCAGCGGGAAGTGGTTCCGCGGGCCCCGGACGTCGAGGGTCGCGCCCTCCCGGACCTCCTCGTGCACGTACGCCGAACCGCCCCGGCCGTCGGGCTCCCGCAGCACGGCGATCCGCCACGTCGACCGGTCGGCGGGGTCGCCGCACAGCGAGTACTGGCGGGTCATGCCGTTGCCCAGCCGGAGGTCGACGTGCGCGCCGGGGCCCCAGGCGGGCAGCTCGGCACCGCCGGGGTCGCGCAGCTCGAGCACGACGACGCCCTCGGCGCCGTCGGTCCGGGAGGCCACCTGCAGGCGCAGGTCGACCTCGTCGTGGGTGCTGTGCACGGGGGCTCCGTCCTCCTCCGGGTCAGACCAGGACCGGGGTCCGGCCCCGGATGATGGCCGGGTCGCTCACCCGGTGCGCGGGCGGGGGCGGCAGCACGTCGGGGACGACGGGGACGTCGGGCCCCCCGGCCGGGTGGTCGGGGTGGGCCAGCAGCCACTCCCACATGGCCGTGGGGTCCTCCCCCTCGGCCTCGGCGCCGCAGTGGCACCGGCCGCGCAGCCGGTCCGAGCCCGGAAGCCAGTTCACCCGGAGCACCCGCTCCCCGCCCAGCACGTGACGCGGCGGGGGGAGGCTCATGCCGCCGGTCACCGGCCCGCCGGCACGGCTGCCCCGGCCGGCGCCCCGGTGGCCTGCTCGGCCAGCCGGGCGATCATGCGGCGCGCGGCCAGCCCGCCGGTGTCGATGTTGATCGACAGCTCCTGGTAGCCGTCGGGCTCGCCGGTGAGCACCTCCTCGAGCACGTCGAGGGCGGTGACGTCCTGGAGCACGACGGTCCGGTTGCTCTCCCGCAGGAAGTCCGACACCGACTCGTCGTCGAGGGCGAAGTCGCGCGCGACGGCCCAGAAGTCGTGCGTGGAGTGCTCGGTCTCCGGGGTGATCGCGTAGACGACCTCGACGTGGAAGGCGTCGGGGTCGGTGCCGTCCTCGTTCGGCAGCACGCCGACCGGGGCGACCCGGCTGTGCAGCTTGTACAGGCAGGGCGGGGTGAACTCGATGTCCTGCCAGCGGGTGATCCGGCCCTCGATGCCGGTGCTCTTCGCGTAGAACGGCGGGCACTCGGCGTCGTCCATGTGCCGGGAGACGTAGACGATGCCGGCCTCGTCGTCGACCTCGGTGGTGATCGGCGTGTTCGCCACCTCGGGCGTGCCGATGTAGCCGCCGTGCAGGTAGGTCTCGTGCGAGAGGTCCATGAGGTTGTCGACCAGCAGGCTGGCGCGCGCCTTGAGCGGCTCCATGCCGCTGACCGTCGTCCAGCCCTCCTGGTCCAGCCAGGGCGCGCGCGGGATGCGGGTGGCCTCGGCCTTGTCCGGGTCGCCGATGAAGACCCAGATGAAGGAGTCCTGCTCGACCACCGGGTAGGACTTCAGCCGCGCCGTGCGCGGAACCCGGGTCTGCCCGGGGACGGCCACGCACACGCCGTCGGCGCCGTAGGTGAAGCCGTGGTAGCCGCAGACGACCGTGTCGCCGTCGAGGTGGCTGGGGGCCTGCGACAGCGGGAACCGGCGGTGCACGCAGCGGTCGCTCATCGCGGTGACCTGGCCGGCCTCGGTGCGCCAGAAGAGGATCGACTCCCCGCAGATCGTGCGGCTGAACAGGTCCCGCCCGATCTCGCGGCCGTAGGCGGCCACGTACCACTGGTCCCGGACGATCGACGTCATCCTCTTGTCCCTCCCACTGCCTCGGTGTACGGCACCACGGTGACCGTCGTCACGGGGTGCCCGCGACCCGACTTCCACGATGTGGAAGCCCGAGGGGAACCGGGCGACCGGCGACGACGACCGCGGCCGCGTAGCCCGCACCGCAGCCGACCAGGACCAGCAGCGGCGCGGTCCACCCGCCGGTGGCCGCGTGCAGCGCGCCCACGACGAGCGGCCCCGCCGCGCCGACCGAGTACCCGACCAGCTGGGACATGCCGGACAGCCGGCGCACCACGGCCTCGTCCCCGGCCCGGAGGACGACGAGGGTGAAGGCCAGCGAGATCCCCGCCCCCTGGGCCAGCCCGCCGGCCACCACCCACGCCGGCCAGGCGGCCGGCGCGACCAGCAGGCCGACCGGCAGGAGCGTCCAGGCCGCGACCACCGCCAGCCCCAGCGCCCGCTGCCCCGACCGCCCCCGGCGCCGCTGCCGCGCCAGCACGGCGGGCACGACCAGCGTCGCCGGGATGCCCAGCACCTGGAACAGCGTCGCCGCCACCGTCGCCGCCCGCAGCCCGCCGGCGGTCTCGTCCACCAGCAGGGTCGGCAGCCACGTGGTGACCGCGTAGTAGAGGGCCGACTGCAGGGCCAGGACGACCGCGACCGCCCACGCCAGCGGGGACCGCCACACCCGGACCCCGGGCGCGGCCACCTCGGGCGTCGGCGGCGCGGGCTCCGCCCCGGCGGCGGGCGCCCGCGTCGCTCCCGCCCACACCGCCGCGGCGGCCAGCGCCAGCACCGCCCAGGAGGCCAGCGCCACCCGCCAGCCGGTCAGCGCGGCCAGCGGCCCGGTGAGCCCGGCCATGACCGCGGCACCGGCGGCCAGCGCCCCGGTGTAGAGCCCGGTGACCGTTCCGGCCCGACCGCCGAAGCCGCGCTTGGTCACCGCCGGCAGCAGCACGTTGCCGACCGTCATCCCGGCGCCGATGACGGCGGTGCCGGCCAGCAGCACCGCCGGCCCCCCGAGCACCCGGAGCACGGTGCCGGCCGCGACGGCCAGCAGCCCGGCGAGCACGGCGGTCTCCACCCGCACCCGGCGGCCCAGCCAGGCGGCCGGCGGGGCCAGCACGGCGAAGCAGAGCACCGGGAGCGTGGTGACCAGGCCCGCCGCGGCCGCGGAGAGGCCGAGGTCGCCGCGGACCTCGGGGAGGACCGGGGACACCGCCGCGATGGCCCCCCGCAGGTTGAGGCCGGCGAGCAGGACGGCGGGCAGCAGCAGGCCCGCCCGGGGATCCGGGCGGGCCTGCGGCGAGCGGTCGGCGGGCACCCCTGGGGTCTACACGCCGGGAGCTACTCGGCGGGCAGGAGCCCCTCGACGTCGGCCTGCTCGTCGAGCAGCCCGGCCTCGACCATCAGCTCGCCCATCCGCTCGATCTGGTCGCGGCGCAGGTCGGTGCCGAACTCCTCGATGCGCACCTCCGCCAGGGCGCCGGCGGGCGTGCCGAGGAACTCCTCGGCCTGGGCCCGGACCTCGTCGGGGTTGGCGTCGGCGTACTCGAGCGTCTCCTCCAGGGCCGCGGTCATGTCCTCGACCAGCTCGGGGTCGGACTCGACCAGCTGACCCGAGGTGAAGAACAGCTGGGTCGGGTGGCCGGGCACCGACTCCTGGCTGGAGTAGCTGGCCACCACGTTGCCGCCGTCGAGCAGCTGGGTGAGGAACGGCTCGGGGACCCAGACCGCGTCGACGTTGCCGGCCTCGAGGGCGGCGGGCATGTCGGGGAACGGCAGCTCGACGTAGGTGATGCCGCTGGGGTCGCCGCCGTCCTGGCGCACCGCCTCGTCGATGGTCAGCTGGCCCATGCCGTTGAGGGTGTTGACCGCGACCCGCTTCCCGGCCAGGTCGGCCGCCGTCGTGATCCCGGAGTCCGGGCCGGCCACCACGGCGTTGACGTCCTCGCCCTCGGCGATCGTCGAGGTCCAGTGCGCGACCACCCGCAGGTCCAGCCCCTCCTCGCGCGCCTGCAGCAGCGAGACGGGGTTGCTGGTCGCGAACTGCATCTGCCCGGACATCACCGCCGGGATGAGCGCGGCGCCGCCCTGCCCGGTCTCCACGGTCAGCTCGATGCCGCGCTCCTCGAAGAAGCCCTGCTCGATGCCGGCGAACAGGGCGCCGGTGACCGCGACCGGGAGGAGCCCGACGGTCACCTCGCGGACCTCGTCCCCGCCGGTGCCGCCCGAGCCACCGCCGGACCCGCCCGTGGCGGCCTCCTCCCCACCACCGCAGGCGGAGAGCGCGACGGCCGTGGCGGCGAGCAGGGGGACCCAGGTGCGGCGCATGTGCCTACTCCCAAGAACGATGAGGATCTCAACGGTTGACAACCGGCATGGTGCACGTCACATCCGCCGCAGGCAAGCCCCCTCGCCGGGGTCGGCCGCGGGCGGTTCCGCCCGCACCGCCGGGAGGGCGCCGTCGACCACCCGGCCGAGCAGCCCGCGCAGCAGGTCGCGCTCCTCGGCGCTGAGCGCGGCGAGCCGGCCGTCGTGGGCCTCGGCCACGGCCCGCGCGGCCCGGCGGCGGGCCGCCACCCCCCCGGGGGTCGGGACGACGAGCTTGGTGCGCCGGTCGGCCTCCGACGGCCGCCGCTCGACCAGGCCGGCGTCGGTGAGCTCGTCGACCAGGAGCACCACCTGGCTGGGGTCCAGCCCGAGGGTCTCGGCGAGGTCGCGCTGGGAGATGCCGTCCCCGGCCTCGCAGGCCAGGGTGAGGGCGGAGTAGGACCGCACCCGCAGGCCGAACGCGGCCAGCGCGGCGTTGGTCGCCCGCACGAGGGCCCCGCTGGCCCGGGTGAGCAGGTAGCCGACGTCGGCCGAGAGCGCGGTGCCGTCCATGAGGACCTCCATCGTTGACGGAGTCCACGATAGAGACCTAGCGTTCGACGTCAGCCCCCAGCGCTCCCGGAGGATCGGCGTGGACCTCGCCAACCTGGTCGCCGTCGACGTGCACGTGCACGTCGAGCAGGACCTGCACGGACACCTGTCGATGGACGACGAGCTGCTGGAGGCGGCCGCGAAGTACTTCAAGGGCGAGCCGCACCACCCCACCGTGCCCGAGCTCGCCGAGCACTACCGGGCGCAGCGCATGGCCGCCGTCGTGTTCACCGTCGACAGCGAGCTGGCCACCGGCCACCCGACGCTGTCCAACGAGGAGATCGCCGCGGCCGCCGCCGAGCACCCCGACGTGCTCATCCCCTTCGGCTCCATCGACCCGGCCCGGGGCCGGGCCGGGGTGCGCGCCGCCCGCCGGCTCGTGGAGGAGCACGGGGTCCGCGGCTTCAAGTTCCACCCCTCGATCCAGGCCTTCGAGCCCGACGACCGGCGGCACTACCCGCTCTACGAGGAGTTGGAGGCCCTGGGGGTCCCGGCGCTGTTCCACACCGGTCAGACCGGCATCGGCTCGGGCCTCCCGGGCGGGCGCGGGATCAAGCTGCGCTACTCCGACCCGATGCTGCTCGACGACGTCGCCGCCGACTTCCCCGGCCTGACGATCATCATGGCCCACCCCTCGGTGCCCTGGCAGGACGCGGCGATCGCGGTCGCCCAGCACAAGGCCAACGTCTACATCGACCTCTCCGGCTGGTCGCCCAAGTACTTCCCGCCGCAGCTGGTCCGCGCGACCAACACCCTGCTCAAGCGCAAGGTGCTCTTCGGCTCGGACTACCCGCTGCTGTCCCCCGAGCGCTGGATCCGCGACTTCGAGGCCCTCGACATCCGCGAGGAGGTCCGGCCGCTGGTCATGAAGGAGAACGCCATCCGCGCCCTCGGGCTCGACCGCGGGTAGGGCTCAGCTCGACCCGCGGGTGGGCGGCTCCCCGGCGGCCAGCGCCTCCTCGGCCCGCTCGGGGTCGTAGGCGCAGGCGTCGGCCACGTCGCCGGCCGGGCCGGTGTCCCGGTCCGCCGGAGGGGCCGGCTCCCCGCCGGCCTGCCCCGGGTGCGGCGCCGCCGGGGGCGGGGGCGCCAGCGCCTCGTCGACCATCGCCCGGATCCGGTCGTAGTCCGGGTAGGCGGGGTCGATGAGGTCGGGGGCGAACACGACGCTGTCGAGGTCGACCTCCTGGACCAGCAGGGCGAGCTCGACGAAGTCGTCGAGCACCGACCGCGGGATGTCGGTGCGGACGACGTCGCCGGCGGTCGCGGCCAGCTCCTGCCACTCCACCAGCAGGGTGACCGGGTCGGCGGCGTCCACCATCGCCTCGATGGCGCAGCGCTGGCGGGCCATGCGGTCGTAGTCGCTCATCCCGTACCGGCCGCGGGCGAAGTGCAGCGCGGTCCAGCCGTCCAGGTGCTGGTCGGGGCCGGGCTCGATGTAGTCGTCGGGGAGCTCCTCGCCGACGATGCCGTTGATCGGGACGTAGTAGTTCACGTTCACCGTGATGCCGCCGAGGGCGTCCACGAGCCGGACGAAGCCCTCGAGGTTGACCAGCACGTAGTAGTCGATGTGCAGGCCGAGCGCCTCGCCGACACCGATCTTGAGGATGTCGGCGCCGGGGTCGTCGGTGGGGCCGAGCACCTCCCCGGCGATCCGCGGCCCGTTGCGGTAGACGGCGTTGAGCAGGCTCTCGCTCTCGCTGCCGACGTCGAACCCGTCGGGCCAGACGTCGGCGAGCGGGCTGCCGGCCGGGAAGGGCAGGTCCTGCAGGTTGCGGGGCAGGCTGAACAGCGTCGTCTCCCCGGTCTCCGTGGCGATGCTGGCGACGATCACCGTGTCGGTGCGCACGCCGACCCGACCCTCCCCGCCGTCCCCGCCGAGCAGCAGCACGTTGACCCGCTCGTCGTCCCCGAACGGGTCGACCGGGTCGGCGGGCTCGACGACCGTGGCCGACTCGCGGTCGTCGCTGAAGACGGTGCCGATGAGCTCGCGCTGGGCGCTCACCGAGCGCAGCACCAGGGCGGCCGGGACGGCGGCGCCCGCGCACAGCAGGACGACGAGCCCCGCACCGACGGCCCGCTGCCGGCCCGGCAGCCCCTCGGGGCGGAGCGCCCGCCACCCGGTGGCCACCACGACGGCCCAGGCGAGCAGGAGCACCACGACGCCGGCGACCACCCGACCCAGGGCCGCGGGGTCGACGGCCAGGCGCAGGGCGTCGGCGGTGTCCCGGCCGGCGAGCAGCACGCCGCCCACCCCGAGCAGGAGCAGGGTCGCGGCGAGCACCGCGAGGCCGGGGCGCCGCCGGCCGGCGGCCAGGAAGGCGGTGCCGGGCACCAGGGCGCCCAGCGCGGTGAACAGCAGCGCGCGGCCCAGCCCCGTCCTGCCGGGCGGCGCGGGTGCGGGCCGTCCGCCGTCCTGCGGTCCGTGGCCGTGGTGCTGGTCGCGGCCCGTGCGCACGGGCATCCTCCTCGGGTCGCGGTCAGGGGCGGCCGGTCGCCCTGGGCGCGGCCCGGGGCGGGGTACCCGGGACGACGCGCCGGTCACGCGCGGTGCCGCGCCGTCACGGGTTCGCAACATCCCCGTCGCGCCGGTGGAGACTTCGTGACGAAGCCGTTCGCGAGGTGAGCGGGGCCGCCGTGGCGAGCACCCCCTGGACGTGCAGGCCCACCGGGGGCCCGCCCGCCCGGAGGAGGACCCGTGACCGGTTCGGCCCCCCCGCCGGCCCGCCGCAGCGGGCGGGGAACCGCCCTCTGGCTGGCCCGCCGGTCGGCGTTGCTGTGCGCCGTCGCCCTCGCCTGCGCGGGGGCCCTGGTCAACCCCCTGCCCTCCCTGCTGTGGGGGGTCGTGTGTGCGGTGCCGGTCGGCCTCGCCGTGGCCGGGCTGCGCTCCCGCGGCACCACCGACCTCCCCCCGCTGCCCTCACCGGCGGCCGTCGCGCTGGGAGCGGGCTGCCTGCCCGCGGCGGCCGCGGGCGCGGCGACCCTGGGGGCGGTCGGCGGGCTGGCCGTGGCCGCCCTGCTGGTCCTCGCCGCGGTGCTGGCCGGGTCCTGGCTGGCCTCGGACCTCCCGCCGGAGGGCGGGACGCTGCAGCCCGGCGACGAGGCGGCGCTGCGCCGCGCGCTGCACGGGATGACCACCGAGCAGCTGACCACCGAGTGGCGGGAGAGCGGCACCCCGTCGACCGCCGGGCCGGCCGCCGAGCTGCGCCGGGTGCGGCTGCGCGACCTCCTGCTCGACGAGTTCACCGCCCGCGACCCCGAGGGCACGGCGCGCTGGCTGGCGGAGGGCCCGCTCGCGGCGCCCGAGCAGTACATCCGCAGGGACGCCGGCCTGGGCAGCTGAGGCGGGACAGCCGGGGCGGGGCAGCCGAGGCGGGGCAGCTGGGGCGGTGCCCGCCCCTCCCCCCGCCCGCGTCGGCGGCGAGGATGGGCGGGTGGACCTGAACTCCGACCTCGGCGAGGGCTTCGGCCGGTGGCGGCTCACCGACGACGAGGCGCTGCTGGACCTGGTCACCAGCGCCAACGTGGCCTGCGGCTTCCACGCCGGCGACCCGACGACGATGCGCCGGGTCTGCGCGCGGGCCGCGGCCGCCGGCGTGGCGGTCGGCGCCCAGGTCTCCTACCGGGACCTCGCCGGGTTCGGCCGGCGCTTCCTCGACGTGGAGCCCGACGAGCTCACCGACGACGTGCTGGCCCAGCTGGGCACGCTCGAGGCCTTCGCCCGGGTGGCCGGCACGCGGGTCCGCTACGTCAAGCCGCACGGCGCGCTCTACTCCGCGGTCGTCACCCACGAGGAGCAGGCGGCCGCCGTCGTGCGGGCCGTCGCCGAGTACGACCCGGCGCTGCCGGTGCTCGGCCTGCCCGGGTCGGCGCTCCTCCGGCTCGCCGGGGAGGCCGGGCTGCCCGTCGTCCGCGAGGCCTTCGCCGACCGCGCTTACACCGCCGAGGGCACGCTGGTCCCCAGGCGCCGGCCCGGCGCGGTCCTGCACGACGCCGAGGAGATCACCGCCCGCTGCCTGGCCATGGCGCGCGGGGAACCGGTGCGCGACGTCGACGGCGGGAGGCTGCGGCTGTCCCCCGACTCGATCTGCGTGCACGGCGACACCCCGGGCGCCGTGGCGATCGCCCGCCGGGTGCGCGCCGCGCTCACCGGGGCCGGCGTCGAGCTCCGCCCGTTCGCGTGATGCGGGTCCTGCCCAGCGGGTCGACCGCGCTCCTGGTGGAGGTGGCCGGCCTCGACGAGGTGCTCGGGCTCTACGCCGCGCTCACCGAGGACCCGCTCCCCGGCGTGGTCGACGTCGTCCCCGCGGCCCGCACCCTGCTCGTGGTCACCGACCCGGCCGCCACCGACCTGCCCGCGGTGGCGGCGGCGCTGCGCCGGGTCCGGCCGCGCCGCGACGCCCGCCCCGCCGGCGAGGAGGTCGAGATCCCGGTCGTCTACGAGGGCCCGGACCTCGGCGACGTCGCCGCCCACCTGGGGGTTCGGCCGGCCGAGGTGGTCCGCCGGCACACCGGCACGGCCTGGACCGTCGCCTTCTGCGGCTTCGCCCCCGGCTTCGGGTACTGCACGGCCGACGGCGGCGGCTGGGACGTGCCGCGCCGCAGCACCCCCCGCACGCGGGTCCCGGCCGGCGCGGTCGGGCTGGCCGGGCCCTTCACCGGCGTCTACCCGCGCGCGTCGCCGGGCGGCTGGCAGCTGCTCGGCCGCACCGACGTCGCCGTCTTCGACCTGACCCGCGACCCCGCGGCGCTGCTGCGCCCCGGCGTGCGGGTGCGCTTCGCGGAGGCCGCGTGGGCGGCCGGCTGACCGTCCTCGCCCCCGGGCCGCTGACCACGGTGCAGGACACCGGCCGGCCGGGTCAGGGCGCCCTGGGCATCGGCCGCTCCGGCGCCTGCGACCGGGCGGCGGCCGCGCTGGCCAACCGGCTGGTCGGCAACCCGCCGGACGCCGCCGTCCTGGAGGTCACCCTGGGCGGGCTGGCGCTGCGGGCCGGCACCGGCCTGCTGCTGGTCACGACCGGGGCCCGCTGCCCCGGCTCCCCGGCGCACGGTGCGCCGGTGCACCTGCCCGCCGGCGCGGAGCTGCGGCTCGGCGCGCCGGCGACCGGGCTGCGGACCTACGTGGCGGTGCGCGGCGGCATCGACGTCCCGCCGGTGCTGGGCAGCCGGTCCACCGACCTGCTCAGCGGCCTCGGCCCGCCCGCCCTGGCCCCCGGCGACGAGCTGCCGGTCGGGCCCCCCGCCGCGCCGCCCCCGGGCGTCGACCTCGCGCCGGTGGCCGACCCGCCCGGGGGCGAGGTCACCGTGGCGCTGCTGCCCGGCCCGCGCGCCGACCGGCTCGCACCCGCCGCGCGCGAGGTGCTCACCGGCACGGCCTGGGAGGTGACCGGGGAGGGCAACCGGATCGGCCTGCGCCTGGCCGGGCCGGTCCTCGAGCGCGCCGGCACCGGGGAGCTGGCCAGCGAGGGCCTGGTGCGCGGCGCGGTGCAGGTTCCGCCGTCCGGGCAGCCGGTGCTCTTCCTCGCCGACGCGCCGGTCACCGGCGGTTACCCGGTGGTCGGCTACGTCGCCGACGCGGACGTCGACCGCTGCGGGCAGCTGCGGCCCGGCCAGACCCTGCGGCTGCGCGGGTCTCTCACCAGTTGAGAGCCGGCGCCGGTGGCGCCCGTGGCGGCTGCCACACTCGGCCGCGTGGGGCGGGTGCGCACGGGCGAGTCGGTGCTGTCCCGCGCCGTCCGAATCTTCGACGCCTTCACCCCCGACGAGCGCGAGCTGGCGGTCTCCGAGATCGCCCGCCGGTCGGGCCTGCACGTCGCCACCGCCTCCCGGCTGATCGCCGAGCTGGTGTCCCACGGGCTGCTCGAGCGCGGCCCCGACCGGCAGGTCCGCGTCGGCGTCCGCATGTGGGAGCTGGCTTCCCGCGCCTCCACCACGCGCTCGCTGCGCGACGCCGCCATGCCGTACCTGGAGGACCTGCACGCCGTCGTCGGCCACCACGTGCAGCTCGGCGTCCTCGACGGCGACGAGGTCATCTTCCTGGAGCGGCTGACCGCCCGGGACGCCGTCGTCAACTACTCGCGGATCGCCGGCCGGCTACCCCTGCACATCTCCTCCTCCGGCCTGGTGCTGCTCGCCCACGGCCCCGCGGAGCTGCGCGAGCGCGTCCTGGCCGGGTCGCTGGACCGCTACACCCGGCACACCCTCACCACCCCGGAGCGGCTGCGGGCCGCGCTGGCCGAGGTGCGCCGGCAGGGCTTCGCCCTCCTCCCCGGGCACGTGCACGAGGACGCCACCGGCATCGCGGTGCCGGTGCGCGACGGCCTGCAGCAGGTGGTGGCTGCCCTGTCGGTGATCGTGCCCAACGACGAGCGCGCGGCGACCCAGGTGCCGGCGCTGCTCGCCGCGGCCCGCGGGGTCAGCCGCTCGCTGTGCGCCGGGGCGCCCCGTCACTGAATCGTCGTCTCATCCAGCGAGAGGGCGGTGCGGCCCGGTGTGAGCCGCGTCGCAGCATCCCCTCACCACCGCGCGCGACGGCGCACGCGGATCCAGGAGGGAGACCCGGATCGATGACTGCCCCCGAGGGCCACCGCCACCGGCGTGCCGCGCTGGCACTGGGCTGCACGGCCGCGCTGGCACTGGCCGCCTGCGGTTCCGACGACACCGGAGGCGCCACCGCCGGCGGTGGCGGCGGGGAGGGCGGCACCACGGCCCTGACCGTCGGCTACTTCCCGCTCGTGCACACCGCCACCGCCGTCCAGGCGCAGGAGACCGGCCTGTTCGAGGAGGCGGGGCTCGACGTCACCCTGGAGCAGACGGCGGGTGGGGCGCAGGCCATCCCCTCGTTGATCGCCGGCGAGTACGACATCACCTACGGCAACTACACCTCCGCGCTGCTGGCCGCCCAGCAGGGCCTGCCCATCCGCATCCTCGCGGGCAACGACGTGGGCGCCGAGGACCACGCGATCATGGTGGCGTCCGACTCCCCCTACCAGTCGGCCGCCGACCTCGCCGGAGCCCGCATCGCGGTCAACAACCTCCAGAACATCGGCACCGTGGCGATCAACGCCGTCCTCGAGGACGCCGGCGTCGACATCTCCACGGTCGAGTACCTCGAGCTGCCCCTCCCGGACATGGCCGCCGCGCTCGACTCGGGCGACGTGGACGCGATCTGGCAGGTCGAGCCGTTCCAGGCCGCCTCGCTGGCCGCCGGGCACCGCGTGCTGTTCCCGCTCTTCAGCGGCCCGGTCGAGGACATGCCGGTGGCCGGCTGGCTGACCACCGAGCAGTACGCGCAGGAGAACCCGGAGGTGGTCGAGGCCTTCCGGGAGTCGATCGCCGAGGCCATGACCGAGCTCGAGGGCAACCGGGAGCGGCTGGTCGAGCTGGTGCCGACCTACTCGCAGGTGCCCGCCGAGGTGGTCGAGCAGGTGGCGCTGCCCGCGTGGGACGCCGATGCCGACGCCGAGCAGCTGCAGGAGATGAGCGACCTGATGCTGGAGTACGGGATCATCAGCGAGGAGTTCGACGTCGAGCAGATGCTGCTCGACTGAAAGGACCCCCGCTCCGGCGGGGCCGGCGTGGTCGCCGGCCCCGCCGTGCGGTCGCCGTCCTCACCTCCCGCGGTGCGGACGGCGGCCGCCAGGCGAGGGCCCGCCGGGCCGGTCAGCAGTTCGACGGGTGCGACCGGTCCGTGCCCGGCGGCGGGTCAGGCCTGCTTGGCCAGCGAGGTCGCGCCGGCATCCCGCGCCGGGGCCTCCACCGGCTCCTCGCGGGGGCGGTGGATCTGCGAGTAGACCCGCGCGCGCAGCTCGTTGAACCGCGCCGACCCGCGGGTGTTCAGCTGGTCCCGCTCGTCGGGCAGGTCGATGGCGAGGTCCTCGCGGACCACCGTCGGCGAGCTGGACAGGATGATCACCCGCTGGCCCAGGTACACCGACTCGTCGATGTCGTGCGTCACGAAGAGCACGGTCATCTTGTAGCGGTGCCACAGGTCCCGCACGAGGTCCTCGAGGTCGGCGCGGGTCTGCGCGTCGACCGCGGCGAACGGCTCGTCCATGAGCAGCACGTGCGGCTCGTAGGCGATGGCCCGGGCGATCGCCACGCGCTGCTGCATACCGCCGGAGAGCTGCCACGGGTAGGCCGAGTGCACGTCCGCGAGGCCGACCGCGCTCAGCGACTCGTCGACGAGCTCCTTGCGACGGGCCGCCGGCACCTTCTTCTGCTTGAGCGGCAGCTCGACGTTGTCCCGGATGGACATCCAGGGGAAGAGGCTGCGCCCGTACTCCTGGAAGACGATCGCCATGCCCTGCGGCGGGCCGTCGACCCGCTTGCCCTCCATGAGGACCTCGCCCTCGGTCGGGTCGAGCAGCCCGGACATGATCTTCAGCAGGGTCGTCTTCCCCGAACCCGACGGACCGACCAGGCAGGTGAACTCGCCCTGGCCGAGGGTGAACGTCAGGTTGCGGACGGCCTCGACGGTGCGGGACTTGCCCTCGTACACCTTCTTGACGCCGTTCACCTCGAGCATCGTGGTGCGCCTTCCGATCGGGGGGTCAGGGGCTGCGGGTGCATCGCCGTCATCCGGCCTTCTGGGCCTTGCGCAGGCCGTGGTACCAGGCCAGCCAGCGGCTCTCCACCAGGCGGAAGAGCAGGGACAGCAGGAACCCCAGGAGTCCGAGCATGATCATCCCCGCCCACATCTCCGGGATGGCGAAGCTGCGCTGGGCCTGCACGATGGCGAAGCCGAGGCCGTCGCTGGCGGCGAACAGCTCGCTGATCACCATCAGGATGATGGCGACCGACAGGCCCTGCCGGAGTCCGGCGGCGATCTGGGGGCTCGCCGAGGGCAGCACCAGGTACCGCAGCCGGGCGGACCCGGTGATCCGGTAGACCCGCGCCGTCTCGCTCTGGGTGCTGTCGACCGCCCGCACGCCCTCGGCGGTGTTGAGCAGGATCGGCCACATGCAGCCGAACGCGATCACCACGATCTTCATCGTGTTCTCGATGCCGAACACCAGCATGAGGATCGGCACCACCACCGGCGGCGGGATGGCGCGGAAGAACTCCAGCACCGGCTCCAGGAAGTCGCGCAGCCGCTTGTAGGTGCCGATCAGCACGCCGAGGGTGATGCCGACGACGGCGGCGACCAGGTACCCGGCCGCGAGCCGCAGCAGGCTGGGGACGACGTCGTCCATGAGCCGCGGGCCGAACCACTCGTCGACCAGGCTCTCCAGGATCCGCGACAGCGGCGGGAAGTAGAAGTCGGTGCTGCCGGCCGAGGTGGTCCACCAGAGGGCGAACAGCACCGCGGGCAGCCCCAGGAGGAAGCCGACCCGCTTGAGGACGCCGGTCACAGGGCCACCTCTCCCCGCTGGGACGGGTGCCACGACAGCGCCCGCCGCTCCACGAACCGGGCCGCGAGGTTGACCACCACGCCCAGCAGGCCCGCGACGACGACCAGCGCGTAGGAGGTGGCGATCGCCCCGCTGCTCTGCGCCACGGCCAGCCGGTTGCCGATGCCCGGGTTGCCGATGACCAGCTCGGCGGTGACCGCCAGGATCAGCGCGACCGCCGCGGACAGCCGCAGCCCGGTCATCACGTAGGGCAGCGCGGTCGGCCAGGTGACGTAGCGGACCCGGGCGAGGAAGCCGAACCGGTAGGCCCGCGCGGTGTCCTGCGCGACCGGGTCGACGTCCTGCACCCCGTAGAGCACCTGGATGAGCATCTGCCAGAACGCGGCGTACACCACCAGCAGGAGCTTGCTCTCGATCGAGGTGCCGAACAGCAGCACCGCGAGCGGGATCAGCGCCACCGAGGGGATCGGCCGCAGGAACTCGATGGTGGAGGCGGTCAGCTCGCGCAGCAGGTGGGAGCTGCCGATGACGATGCCGAGGACGACGCCGGCGACCGAGGCGATCAGCAGCCCCAGCGCCCAGCCCTGGACGGTGTCGAGCAGCGCGGCCCAGAAGTCCGGCTGCCCCAGCTGGTCGACCAGCGCCGCGCCGATCTCCGAGGACGTCGGGAAGAACCGGCGCGGCAGCACGCCGATCCGCGGCAGCACCTCGAACAGGGCGACCAGGGACACCAGCCCGAGCAGGCCGAGCAGGACTGGGGACGTGCCGCGCGGCCGGCGCGACCGCCCCGTCGAGGGTTGCGCCCCCGCGGCGACGGCGCCCGGCTCGGCGCTCGTGGTGGTGGTCGGGAGGCTCACGGCAGCAACTGCTCCAGATCGGGCTGTTCGTCGATGAGCCCGTCCTCGACGGCGAGATCGGCCAGCGTCTGCACCGAGTCCCGGTTCACCTCGGCCGGCCACTGCGGCAGGACCATGGCCTCGGCCACCTCCGGCGGGATCTGCGTGTAGGTGTCGAGGATCGCACGGACGGCGTCCGGGTTCTCCTGCGCGTACTGGAGCGCCTCCTCCATCGCCGAGCTGAAGCACTCGACCGCCTCGGGGTTCTCCTGCGCGTACTGGTCGCTGGTGAAGTAGGTGGCGACGGTGAGGTCGTCGGCGGTGTCGACGAAGTTGTAGGCGACCGGCACGTTGCCCGCCGCGGTCGCCGAGGCCAGGAAGGGCTCGACCACCCAGATCGCGTCGACGTTGCCCTGCTGCAGGGCGGCCCCCATGTCCGGGAAGGCCAGCTCCACGTACTCGATCGTCGACGGGTCACCGCCGGCCTGGCGCACCGACTCGTTGACCGTCGTCGTCCCGATGTTGTTGAGGGTGTTGACGGCCACCGTCCGGCCGGCGAGGTCGGCCGGCCCCTGGATCCCGCTGTCAGGTCGCGTCACGACCGCGCCGAAGTCGTTGCCCTGCTCGCCGGTCGAGGCCACCCCGTTGGCCACGACCTGCAGCGGGAGCCCCTGGTCGGCCGCGAGCAGGAGGGACGTGACGTTGCTGAACCCGAACTCGAACTCCCCGCTGACCACGCCGGGGACGATGGCCGCCCCGCCCTGGCCGCTCTCCAGGTTCACGGTGAGCCCGCACTCCTCGAAGAAGCCCTGGTCCACCCCCAGGTAGACCGGGGCGACGTCGACGATGGGGATCACGCCGACGGTCACCTCCTGGGTGCCGCCGGCCTCGGTGCCACCTCCCCCGCCGGCCTCGTCGTCCGAGCCGCCGCAGGCGGCGACCGCCAGGACCAGGGGGACCGCCGCGAGCGCGGCGGTGCGGCGGGGCAGCAGGTGGGTGGCTCCGGAACGGCGCACGGGGTCTCCCGGGAGTCGTGGACGGGCTGCGATGTCGAGCGTTCGCGAGGCGAACCGACGTTCTGCAGGAGAACGGAAACAGGTGACCCTGGCCACCGTCAAGCGCACGTCATCACGTCGTGACCTCAGGACCCCCTGCTTGCCGCACAGGCGTTCACTCTGCGCACAATGACGCACACCACACCGGCCTCGCTCGCACGGCCGGTCGCCGGGAGGAGCCCACGTGGAGATCGCCGACGTGTCGGAGGACCGTGCCGTCCTGCCGACCCGCGACGGCACGTTCGTGCAGTCCCTCGAGCGCGGGCTCGCGGTCATCCGCGCCTTCGACGCCGACCACCCCCGGCTGGGCCTGTCGGAGGTGGCCCGGGCGACCGGGATGACCCGCGCCGCGGCCCGCCGGTTCCTGCTCACGCTGGTCGAGCTGGGTTACGTGCGGGTCGACGGCAGGGAGTTCTCGCTGAGCCCCCGGGTGCTCGAGCTCGGCTACGCCTACCTGTCCTCGCAGACCCTGCCCGAGGTGGCCGGGCCGCACCTGGAGGCGTTCGTCGCCCGGGTCAACGAGTCCTCCTCGGTGTCCGTGCTCGACGGCGCGGACGTCGTCTACGTGGCCCGGGTCCCCACCAAGCGGATCATGACCGTGCTCATCGCCGTCGGCACCCGGCTGCCGGCCCACCCCACCTCCATGGGCCGGGTGCTGCTGGCCGGCCTGCCGCACGCCGACCTGGCCCGCTACCTGCAGTCCGCCGAGTTCCCGCGGCACACCGCCTCGACGATCACCGACCCGGTGGAGCTGCGCGCCGAGGTGGAGCGCGTGCGCCGGCAGGGCTACGCGCTCGTCGACCAGGAGCTCGAGGAGGGCCTGCGCTCGGCGGCCGCGCCGGTCCGCGACGGCGACGGGCGGGTCATCGCCGCGGTCAACGTCTCCGCGCACGCCAGCCGGACCTCGATGGCCCAGCTCGAGCACGACCTCGTCCCGGCGCTGCGCGAGACCGCCGCGGCGATCGAGGAGGACCTGCGGCGCACCCGGCGCCCCGGCTCGTGAGCGCCCCCGGCCCCGGGCGCGGCCGGGCGGCGGGGAGAGCCGCGGCCGCGGTCGCGCCCGCCGCCGCCCTCGTGCTGCTCGCCCTCTGCCTGCGCGGCCCCTTCTCCGCGGTCGGCCCGGTCCTGGGCGAGCTGCGCACCGAGCTGGCCGTGCCGGGGGCGGCGCTGGCGGTGCTCACCGCGCTCCCGCTGGTCTGCTTCGGCCTGGTGTCCCCCACCGCGCCGGCCCTCGCCGCCCGGCTGGGCGTGCACCGGGCGGTGCTCGCCGGGGCGCTCGCCCTCGTCGCCGGGCTGCTGCTGCGGCTGGCCGGCACCCCCGGCCTGTTCGCCGGGACCGTGGTGCTCACCTCGGGCATCGCGGTGGTCAACGTGCTCCTCCCGGCCGCCGTCCGCGCGGAGTACGGCGGCCGGGCCGCGCCGGTCCTGGGGGCCACGACCGCCTCGATGGCCGTGTCGGCCAGCCTCGGCGCCGGCCTGGCCCAGCCGCTGGTCGCCGCGGCCGGGGGGCCGCTGGCCGGGCTGGCGCTGTGGCTCGTCCCGGTGCTGCTGGCGACCGCCGGCGTGGGCGTGCTGGCCCTGCGGCGCCGCGGCGGTGCGGGTGCCGCGCCCCCCGGGGACCGGCTGCCCGTGCGCGCCGTCCTGCGCGACCGGGTCGCGCTGGCGGTCACCGCGTTCTTCGGCCTCCAGTCCCTCTCCTTCTACGCGATGCTCACCTGGCTGCCGGACGTGCTCACCGACGACGCGGGGGTCTCCGCGGTCGCCGCCGGCGGCCTGGTCGCGGTCGCCGCCGCCCTGGGGGCCCCGTGCGCGCTCGTGGTGCCGCCGCTGGCCGCCCGGCGCCCGGGCCAGGGCGCGTGGGTGGTGGGGTGCTGCACCCCGACGGTGGTCGCCGTCGCGGGCCTGCTGCTGGCGCCCGCCGCCGCACCCTGGGTGTGGGCGCTGCTCTACGGCCTGGGCACCGGCCTGGCCTTCCCGCTGGCGATGACGCTGGTGCTCGTGCGCACCCGGGACGTCGCCCAGACCGGGCGGCTGTCGGCCGCGGCGCAGAGCGCCGGCTACCTGCTGGCCGCCTCGGGCCCGCTGGCGGTCGGGCTGCTGCACGACGCCACCGGGGCCTGGCGTCCCGGGCTGGCCCTGCTGCTGGTCCTCGCGCTGCTGCAGGTGCTCGCCGGCCTGGCCGCGGCCCGGCCCCGGCTCGTCACCGAGGCGGGGGCGGCGGGCGACCGGGGTCAGGCGTCCGCCACCGCGGCCCCGGACGGCGACCGCGCCACCCCCACCCGCGGCGCCGGTCCGGCGCCGACCAGCGACAGCCAGTCCCCCAGCTCGTCGGCGTCGACCCGCGCGGAGCCGTAGCCGACGAGGCCGTCGGGGCGGACGGCGACCAGCCCGGCGCCCGGGCGGTCGTCCAGGCGGTGGAGCGTCACCCACGGGCCGCCGACCGCGCGGCCGGGCACCGGGGCGTCGCGGTCGAGCAGGACGTGCACCCCGGGGCCGGCCAGCAGCTCGTGCAGCCGCCGCTCCCGGCCGCCGCAGACCACCGGCGCGTCCGGGAGGCGGTCCCCGGCGCGGGGCCCCCGCGTCCGCCGCGCCGTGCCCTCGGCCGACAGCGGGCTCCCGCGGGACCCGGCGCGCAGCTGGGCCAGCACGCGGAACGCCTCGGCGACCAGCCGGCGGCGCCCGAGCAGCAGCGGCACCGCGGGGGCGGCCAGCGGGGCCAGGGTGCCGCGCAGCGCCGACGGGACGGGTCCGGTGCCCGACTCGGCCCAGAAGAGCAGGTGGGTCAGCGCGAGGACGCGGTGGGCCGCGGGTCGGCGTTCGGCGTCGTAGGAGCCCAGCAGCAGGTCGGGGTCGCGGCTGCGCGCCGCGAGGGCCAGCCGCCAGCCGAGGCCCGCGGCGTCGTGCAGGCCGGTGTTCATCCCCTGCCCGCCCGCGGGCGAGGAGGCGTGCGCGGCGTCCCCGGCCAGGAACAGCCGGCCGCGGCGGAAGGTCGTGGCCACCCGGTGCTGCAGCCGCACGGCGCTCGACCACGGCACGTCGGTGACCCGGAACGGCAGCCCGGCCTCGTCGACGAGGGCCTGCAGCACCTCGCGCGGCACCGGCGGCCCCGGGCGGCCGGGCGGCAGCGCCGGGGCGGTGACCGGGCGGGTCGCGAGCAGGCGCCAGGGGGCGCCCTCCCCGAGCGCGAACAGGAAGAGCAGCCCCCGCCGCCCGGCGACGACGTGCGCGACGCCGGGGGCGAGCTCCCCCGTGCCGTCCACGTCGGCGAGCACGACCTCGCGGTCGTAGGTACCCCCGCGCCAGCCGATCCGGGCCCGGGCGCGCACCGTGCTGTCCACGCCGTCGCAGCCGGCCACCGCCGGGCAGTCCACCTCCTCGGGGCCGGCCGGGGTCGACAGCCGCGCGCGGGCGACCGGGCCGAGGTCGGTGACGTCGACCAGCTCGGTGCCCCGCTCGACGGCGACGCCCCGCTCGGCCAGCGCGCCGGCCAGCACGGTCTCGACGTCCATCTGCCGGACGAGCGTCAGGTGCGGGAAGGCGGTGTCCGGCAGGTCGAGACCGGCCAGCCGGACCGGGACCACCCGGGACCCCAGGTGCAGCCGCGCCTCCGGCGCGGTGTCGGCGCGGGCGAGCAGCTCCCCGGTGACGCCCAGCGGGCGGAGCAGCTCGAGGGTCCGCACGTGCAGCATGAGGGCTCGGGAGGGGCGGAAGGGCTCGGTCCGCCGCTCCACCACGCGGACGCGGGCGCCGTGGTCGTGCGCCTCCAGGGCGAGCGCCAGGCCGGTCGGCCCGGCTCCCACCACGAGGACGTCCGGCGCGGTCATGCCGCGGCCACCGGGCGCCACCACTCCCGGCCCCCTCCCCGCCCGGGGCCGGCGAGCAGGTCCGCGCGGCGCAGGCCGGGCAGCACCCGGTAGCCGATCGACCCCGGGACGCTGACGAGGGCCAGGACCCGCCACAGCGCCCGCGCGTACCCCTCCGCCCGTTCCGCGCCGTCCCACTCGTACAGGCCGCGGTAGACACCGAGCTCGTCGGCGGCCAGCCACAGCTTGGACACGTAGCCGGGGAAGCCCACGAACAGCGGCGTGTTCAGCAGGCTCTCGGCCCGGAAGAGCCGGTGCGCCCGTGCGCCGCGGACCGCGCGCAGCCGGAACTCCACGACCAGGCCGCACGGGTCGGCCGGCGGCGGGCGGTCCAGCACGGTGTCCCGGTAGACCCAGGACGTCGTGCCGTCGGCGAACCGGATCCGCCGGCCCACCTCGCCCTCGGGCAGGTGCACCCGCCTGCGGGCCAGGAGGACGGCGGAGGCGAGCACGCACCGGGCGACGGCGGTCCACGCGGGGCGCATCGGCAGGGGCTGCTGCGGGTCCACGGGGTCCTCCGGTGCGACGGCGGCCTTCCGGAACCGAGACTCCCCCGTCGCGGCGCCCGCCCGGCAGGGGACGAGGACCCGGCCGGGCGGGCCCCTCGCCCCGCCGGGTGCGCCCCCCGCCGTCGTGTCCTGAGCCGTCGTGTCCTAAGCGGTCGTGCCCTCCGCCGTCGTGTCCTCCGCCGTCGCGTCCCGGGGCTCGGCCAGGATCGGGCCGGCGACCTTGAACGCGTGGTTGGCCGCCGGCACGCCCGCGTAGACGGCGGCGTGCTGGAGCACCTCGGCGATCTCCTCGTCGGTGAGGCCGTTGTTCCTCGCCGCCCGCACGTGCAGGGCGAACTCGTCCCAGTGCCGCAGCGCGACGGTGATCGACAGCGTCATGAGGCTGCGGTCGCGGCGGGAGAGCCCGGGGCGCTGCCAGAGGTCGCCCCACGCCACCCGGGTGATGAAGTCCTGGAAGTCCGCGGTGAACGGCGTGGTGCCGGCGACCGCGCGGTCCACCCAGGCGTCGCCGAGCACCTCCCGCCGGGTGCGCATGCCGGCCTCGCGTCGGGCGTCGTCGTCCGCGGCCGGCCGGTCGCTCACCGCCCGCCCCCCTCGAGGTGGGCGAGCAGCGCACCGGTGACCTGCAGCGGCTGCTCCAGGTTGGGCAGGTGCGCCCCCGGGCTGACGCGCAGCAGTTCGGCGCCGGCGATGCCCGCGGCGATGGCCTCCTGGTGCTCGGGCGGCAGGGCGGGGTCCTCGGTGCCGGAGACGACGAGCGTGGGGGCGGTGATCCGGGCGAGGTCCGCGCGCAGGTCGACGGCGGAGACGACCTCGGCGCAGGCGGCGTAGCCCTCGTCGTCGCAGCCGGCGATCATGGCCTCCAGCCGGGCGACGAGGTCCGGGTGCCCGGCCGCGTAGGGCGGGGTCAGCCAACGGCCCACCACGGTCGGCGCGAAGGAGGCGGTGCCCTCGGCGCGGGCCGCGGCGGCCCGGTCGAGGAAGCCCTGCGGCTCGGTCCTCGCCGAGGTCGCCAGCAGGACCAGCCGGTCGACCCGGCCGGGCTCGCGGGCGGCCATGCGCATCGCCGTCATCCCGCCCAGCGACAGCCCGGCCACGTGCGCGCGGGCCACGCCGAGGCGGTCGAGCAGCGCGACGACGTCGTCCACCAGGTCGTCGAGCGAGTAGGGCCCGGGCGGCGCCGGGGAGTCGCCGTGCCCGCGGGTGTCGTAGGTGACCACGCGGAAGCGCTCGGCCAGCGCGGGGACCTGGGGGTCCCACATGCCCCGCGTCGCCCCGAGGGAGTTGGAGAGGACGACGACCGGCGCGTCGGCCGGCCCCTCCTCGGTGTAGGAGACCTCGACGGCTGTCATGCCTTCCCTTCCGTGAGCTGCTCGTGCTGGGCCAGGGCGGCGTCCACCTGGGCGCCGGCCTCCCCCACGTCGTGCGCGGCGGCGGCCAGCACGGCGGCGGGGTCGACCTCGGTGCGGCCGGCGACGAGGTCGGCCAGCGGGCGGCCGGTCTCCCGGGCCTCCCGGACGGCCGCGGCCGCGGCGTCGTGGGCCGGGCCCCTCCCCAGGGCCGGGGCCAGCGCGTCGGCCAGGGCGGCGCTCAGCGGTCCCTCGGCGGCCGCGGCGGCGGTGGCGGCCATGCGCGCCGCGTCGGGGCGCAGCCCGCGCAGGCTCTCGGCCAGCCAGGAGGCCGCCGACCCGACCGTGGTGAGCAGCTCGGTCAACGCCGGCCACTCGCTGTGCCAGGCGCCGGCCGCCCGCTCGTGCTCCTGCTCCATCGCCGACAGGAGGGTGGCGACCAGGCCGGGGGCGCGGCGCGCGCACGCCCGGGCGGAGACCGCGGCGACGGGGTTGTTCTTGTGCGGCATCGCCGACGAGCCGCCCCGCCCCTCGGCCACCTCCGCGACCTCGCCGACCTCGGACTGGGCCATGAGCACGACGTCGACCGCCACCGTGGCGACGACGCCGGCGGCCGCGCCCAGCGCCCCGGCGAGGTCGGCGACCGGGAGCCGCACGGTGTGCCAGGGCAGCGCGGTGGTCTCCAGGCCGAGCTCGCCGGCGAGGGCGTCGCGGACGGCGGTCGACGCCCCGGCGAGGGTGCCCACCGCACCGCCGTACTGCACGGGCAGCGAGGCCACCGCCTCGGCCAGCCGCTCCCGGGCGCCGTCCAGCCCGGCCATCCAGCCGGCGGCCTTGAGCCCGAACGTCGTGGGCAGCCCCTGCTGCAGGAGCGTGCGGCCCATGAGCACGTCGTCCCGGTGGGTGCGCGCCAGGCCGGCGGCGAGACCGGCCGCGGCGGCCAGGTCGGCGTCGATCGCCCCGACCGCGTCGCGGGCGAGGAGCACCAGCGCGGTGTCCAGGACGTCCTGGCTGGTCGCGGCGACGTGCACGGCCCGAGCGTGCTGCCCGCCCACCGCGTCCTGCAGCGCGCGCACCAGCGGCGGCACCGGGTTGCCGGCGTCGGCCGCCCGCGCCACGACGGTGGCCAGGTCGAGCCGGGAGGGGTCCGCGCAGGCGGCGGTGACCGCGTCGGCGGCGGCCGCCGGCACCAGCCCGGTGCGGGCGGCGGCGCGGGCGAGCGCGGCCTCGACGGCGAGCAGCGCCCGGAACCAGGCGTCGTCGGAGACGGCGGCCGCCGCCCCGCCGCGGGCGAAGGTGCCGGCGAACAGACCTGTCACGGTCCTCTTCCTACAGGTCGAAGAAGACCGTCTCCTCCTCGCCCTGCAGGTGGATGTCCAGCCGGTACCCGTCGTCGGTGGGCACGGCGAGCAGCGTGCCGCGGCGGTCCTCCGGCACCACGGCCAGCACCGGGTCCCCGGCGTTGGCCTCGGCCTCGTCGGCGAAGTAGACGCGGGTGACGACGCGGTCGAGCAGCCCCCGGGCGAAGACGCTGACGTCGACGTGCGGCGCCTGCAGGCCGCCCTCGCCGTCGGGCACCCGGCCCGGCTTGAGGGTGAAGATCCCGTACTCACCGGTGGTCGTCTGGGACCGCGCGTAGCCGCGGAAGCCGGGGCGGTGCGCCGCGCCGCGGGGGTCCTCGGGCGAGGGGAAGCCGCCGTCCGGGTCGGCCTGCCAGGTCTCCACCATCGCGTCGGGCACGACGTCCCCGGCGCCGTCGAGCACCCGGCCGCGGATCCAGATGCCGCCCTCGGTGCCCTCGGCGGCGGCCCAGACGCCGTCGGGCCACGTCAGGCCGATGGCCAGGTACGGGCCCACGGTCGCGCTCGGCGTGGTGCCCAGCCGGAAGGGCTCGGTCAGGAATCCGGACCCGCGCTGCCCCGATCGGGGCTGGAACGGAGTGGGCGGGTCCGGGGGGACGTCCAGCGGGTCCGGGGGGACGTCCAGCGGGTCCACGGTCACGCCGCACCTCCAGCGTGGTCCCGCTCCTCGGTCGCCGGCGCTCCCTGCGATGCTCCCTCGGCTGTCATCACGCGACATCTCCGTCGTCGTCGGTCTCGAACGGGGTCTGCTCCCGGCCGCGCAGCACGATGTCCCACCGGAAGGCCAGCGCCCAGTTGTCCTGGGTCCGCTCGAGGGAGAACCGGCTGACCGCGCGGTGCCGCGCCGCCACCGGGATCGCGTTGTAGATCGGGTCCTGGCCGAACAGCGGGTCGTCCGGGAAGTACATCTGCGTGACCAGGCGCTGGGTGAACGCCCGGCCGAAGAGGCTGAAGTGGATGTGCGCCGGCCGCCACGCGTTGTGGTGGTTGCCCCACGGGTAGGCACCGGGCTTGATGGTCAGGAACTCGTAGCGGCCCAGGCTGTCGGTCACCACGCGCCCGAGCCCGTCGAAGTGCGGGTCGAGCGGCGCCGGCCAGTTGTCGACGACGTGCCGGTAGCGGCCGGCCGCGTTGGCCTGCCACACCTCGACCAGCGCGTCCGGCACCGGGCGGCCGTCGCTGTCGAGCACCCGGCCGTGGACCAGGATCCGCTGCCCCACCGCCTCGCCGCCGTTGCGCCAGGTCAGGTCGGCGTCGTGCGGCAGCACGCGGTCCTCGCCGAGCACCGGGCCGGTGACCTCGGTCAGCCGGTGCGGCAGGTCGACCGGCGCCCGCAGCGGGGCGCGCAGTGCGGTGCTGCGGTAGTCGGGGAACCCGACGGGGGTGCGCAGCGACGCGTCCTCGCGCAGGTACCGCGGGAGGACGATCCGGCTGCCGGCTGTGGTCCCGGTCATGCCGGGAAGGTACGACCGGCCGCTACGCTGCCCAAGCCGGGACTTCCGGCCAGTGGGAACGAGGACGTGGTGGCCGGGGGCGGTGCGGCGGCGGGGCGGTCGGTGACCTCCCGCGCGCTCGCCGTCCTCGACGCCTTCGACGCCGGGGCGCCCCGGCTGACCCTCTCCGAGGTCGCCGAGCGCTCGGGCACCCCCCTGTCGACGGCGCACCGGCTGCTCGGCGAGCTGACCGGGTGGGGGGCGCTGGTCCGCCGGGCGGACGGCCGCTACGAGATCGGCCGCAAGCTGTGGGACCTCGGCCTGCTGGCCCCCGTGCAGCTGGAGCTGCGGCAGGTGGCGGCCCCCTTCCTGCTCGACGTGCACACCGCCACCCGCGACACCGTGCACCTGGCGGTGCGCGACGGTCGCTGCGCCCTCTACGTCGAGCGCATCTCCGGCCGGGAGTCGGTGCCGGTGGTCAGCCAGGTGGGCAGCCGGCTGCCGCTGCACGCCACCGGGGTCGGCAAGGTGCTGCTCGCAGCCGCGCCGGACGACGTGGTGGAGGCGGTGCTGCGCCACCTCACCCGGGAGACGCCGCACACGATCGTCGACCCGGGGCGGCTGCGGCGGGAGATCGCCGACGTCCGCCGCAAGGGGTTCGCGCGGACGGCGGAGGAGATGTCGCTCGGGACGCTGTCGATCGCCGTCCCGGTGCGGGCCGAGCGCGGGGGCACGCCCGTGGTGGCGGCCGCCCTGGGCATCGTCGTCCCCAGCCACCGGCGCGACCTCGCGCGGCTGGCCCCGGTGCTCGAGGTGGCCGCCCGCGGCATCGGGCGGGAGCTGTCCCGGGGGCCGGACTTCCGCTGAGCGGGAGGACCCGGTGGCCGCGGCGTCGTATCGGCGGTCACACTCGAGCCGTGCGTACACAGGTGGGGATCATCGGGGCCGGCCCGGCCGGCCTGCTGCTGTCGCGGCTGCTGCACCTGCAGGGCATCGACTCGGTGGTGCTGGAGAACCGGTCGCGGGAGTACGTCGAGGCGCGCATCCGGGCGGGCATCCTCGAGCAGCACACCGTCGACACGCTGACCGACGCCGGGGTCGGCGACCGGCTGCACCGCGAGGGCCTGGAGCACCAGGGCATCTACCTGCAGTACCCGGGCAGGCGGCACAAGCTGGACTTCCCGGCGCTGTGCGACCGCACCGTCTGGGTCTACGGGCAGACCGAGGTCACCAAGGACCTCATCAAGGCGCAGCTGGACGGCGGCCCGCCCCTGCTGTTCGAGGTCTCCGACGTGCAGGTCGAGGACGTCGACACCGAGTCGCCGAGGATCCGGTTCACCGACGCCGACGGCACAGCGCGGACGCTCGAGTGCGACGTGGTGGCCGGCACCGACGGGTTCCACGGCGTGACCCGGCCGGTCGTCCAGCAGGCCGGGGGGCGGGTGTGGGAGCGCACCTACCCCTACGCGTGGCTGGGCATCCTGGCCGACGCCGCTCCCGCGACCGACGAGCTGATCTACGCCTGGCACCCCGAGGGGTTCGGGCTCTACTCCATGCGCTCGCCCAAGGTGTCGCGGCTCTACCTGCAGGTCGACCCGTCGGAGAAGATCGAGGACTGGTCCGACGACCGGATCTGGGACGCGCTGGACACCCGCTTCGCCCACGAGGGCTGGTCGGTCAACCGCGGCCCGGTCACCGAGAAGTCGATCCTGCCGATGCGCTCGTTCGTCAGCGCGCCGATGCGCCGCGGCCGGCTGTTCCTGGCCGGGGACGCCGCGCACATCGTGCCCCCCACCGGCGCGAAGGGCCTCAACCTGGCCGTCGCCGACGTCACGCTCCTGGCCACGGCGCTGGTGCGGCTGCTGCAGGAGAAGGAGACCGACCTGGTCGACTCCTACTCCGACCGCGCGCTGGCCCGCGTGTGGCGGTGCACCCACTTCTCCTGGTGGATGACCTCGATGCTGCACACCTCCGGGGACGACTTCGACGCCGAGCTGCAGCTCTCCCAGCTGCGGCGGGTGTGCTCGTCGGAGGCCGCGGCGCGGGAGCTCGCGGAGAACTACACCGGCCTGCCGATCGACGGCTGAGGTCCGGCCCTCGCCCGGCGCGGCGGGCCGCTGCGCCTGGCGGCCGGCCGTCCGCGGGGTGCGCCGTGCCGAGCACCCCCCGCACCACCCGGCCAGACCGAGCCCCCGCCCTCCACCGCCGAGCTCGCCCGCACCGGCACCCGCCTGCTCGCCACCTGCCCCGAACCCCCGCCCGAGGCCGACGCCCCGCCGACCCACCGCCCTCCTGACTCGGACGCCGGTGTCCCACAGCGGCCCGCTTCGTGCTGTCGTGCGAGCACGGGCTGCAGTTCGATGACCTGGCGGGCCGGGAGGAGGACGCCGAGCGCTACTGCACCCGGTTGCACATGGACACGCGGACGCGGGCCGACATGGCCGAGAACCCCGAGACCCGTGGCGACGGCCCGGACTTCTTCGACGGCTGCAGGGACGCACTGACGCCGTGGCTGCCCCGGTGCCCGACGTGCTGCGTCCGAGGCCGCCCTCCGTCCCGCAGCGGCCCGTGCAGGGACGGCCACCCTTCCACCGCCGACGAGTCGAGCAACCCCTGCGCGGTCCCTTGCCCGCACGGGCGCTGCTGCCGTTGAGTGTGAGACCTGAGCGCCGGCCGACGAGACGGCCGAGCACCTGCCGACCGACCCACGACTCCCCGCCACGGCGAGAGGTGACAGGCCATGACAGCAGCGGATGACGCCCGCGCACGCTGGCTCGACGGCGGAAGTCCCGGCTACCAGGTCCTGCCCGAGCCGACAGCGCTCGAAGAGACGATCGCCGTCCACCGAGCGGGGCCAGCAGAGCCTCCGGCCGACTCGCACATGGGACTCGATGCCCTGGGTGACGGTGGCGACGGGGGCGACTGACCGTCCCTGGAGCCGCCGTCGGGGCGGGCGTTGCCGGCTCGGTCACCGGCGACGGCTCACATGCCGGCCCCTGGGGCCGGAGACGCACCGGACGGCGGCAGGCGCGGGGGTCGAGCGGGCCGGGGACGGGACGCCCCGCACAGCCCCTCCGCGGCCGGCGGGGTCAGCGACCCGGGCCCGCCGCCAGCAGCCTGAGCAGGGCCTGCGCCGTCCCCTCGGCCAGGGGTAGCTCGGGCAGCACCGCCGGCACCTCCTCCGGCTCGAGGCCCTCGGCGAGCAGCGCGTCCAGCAGTCGCCGGGCGTCCCCCGGCTGCACCGGCTCGGGGAGCCTGCCGGCCGCGGCGCGGGCCAGGAACACCGACCCCGGGTCGGCACCCCCGGCCGCCGCCGGCGCGGGGGACGCCGCCGAGCGGGTCAGCGACTCGGCGGCCCGCACCAGCGAGAGCGGCAGGCCCTCGGCCTCCACCTCGAGCAGGGGCACGTCGGCGAGCGCGGCCAGCACGAGGTGCTCGGCCTCCGTCCGCAGCGGCGCCTCCCACTCGCCGGCCCTGACCACGCCCACCAGGTCGCCGCCGTCCTCCCCGAGGTCGTCGAGCAGCTCGGCCCACGGCCCGGGCCGGGTGTCGCGGGCGCGCTCGGCGGCCACCACGCAGGACGCCAGGACGAACGGCTCCAGCACCTCGCGGTCGTAGCGGTCGGCGTAGACGACCCCGTCGGCGTCCACGGCGTTGAGCGCGTCGCGGAACGACCCGGGGCGCGCGTCGCCGAGGTCGAGCCGGCCGTCCTCCTCGCCCGAGAGCGGCTGGCCGCGGCCCGCGCGGTCGCCGATCGTGCCGCCGGTGAGCACCAGCCGGCCCCGGCGCCGCTCCACGTGCGGGCGGTCGGACATCCCCACGCTCCACGCGCAGGTCTCGGCGATCAGCAGGGGCAGCCGCTCGCGCAGCACCGTCCGCGTCAGCAGGCCCATCCAGTCCACGTCGAACACGCCTCCCAGCCTCCCCCCGCAGGGCGCCCCGCACACCGGGCGGCCCGATCGACCGGGCGGCACGCTGCGCCGCGCCCACCGGAGCTACCCGCGGGTAGCACGTGTGGCATCGTCGGGGGCCCACGTGCGAGACGGCGGCCACACCAGGGCGGGCCGCCGACAGGAGAGAGGTCCCATGCGGTTGCAGCTGTCCCCGGAGATGGAGGCCTTCCGGGAGGAGATGCGCACCTTCTTCACCACCCAGGTGCCGCAGGAGATCCGCGACACCGTCGCGGCCCGCCGGCACGTGACCAAGGAGCAGTACGTCGAGACCCAGCGCGTGCTCAACGCCGCCGGGCTGGCCGTGCCGCACTGGCCGGTGGAGTGGGGCGGCAAGGACTGGGCGCCGCTGCAGCGGCACATCTGGCGCGAGGAGATGCAGCTGGCCTGCGTGCCCGAGCCGCTGGCCTTCAACGCCAGCATGATCGGCCCGGTCCTCGCGGCGTTCGGCACCCAGGCGCAGAAGGAGCGGTTCCTCCCCGCCACCGCCAACCTCGACATCTGGTGGTGCCAGGGCTTCTCCGAGCCCGACGCCGGGTCCGACCTGGCCAGCCTGCGAACCACCGCGGTGCGCGACGGCGACGACTGGGTGGTCAACGGCCAGAAGACCTGGACGACGCTCGGCCAGCACGCCGACTGGATCTTCTGCCTGGTCCGCACCGACCCGACCGCCGAGAAGAAGCAGCGCGGCATCTCGATGCTGGTCTTCCCGATGGACACCCCGGGGGTCACCCTGCGGCCCATCGAGCTCATCGACGGCAGCCACGAGGTCAACGAGGTCTTCTTCGAGGACGTCCGCGTCCCCGCCGAGAACCTGGTCGGCGAGGAGAACCAGGGCTGGACGATCGCCAAGTTCCTGCTCGGCAACGAGCGGGTCGGCATCGCCCGCGTCGGCGCCACCAAGCGGCTGCTGGCCCAGGCCAAGGAGTTCGCGCGGGAGATCACCGTCGACGGCCGGCCGCTGGCCGACGACCCGCGCACGGCCGCCCGCATCGCCGAGGTCGAGAACGAGCTGCTGGCCCTGGAGCTGACCGCGCTGCGCGTGGTCGCCACCTCCGCCGACGGCAAGCCGCACCCGGCGTCCTCGGTTCTCAAGCTGCGCGGCTCGGAGCTGCAGCAGGCCGCCACCGAGCTCATCGTGGACATCGCCGGCCCGTTGTCGCTGGCCTCCTTCGCCGACGGCGGCTCGGAGGTCCCCGACTGGGCGCGGGTGGCCACGCCCGAGTACCTGAACTACCGGAAGGTCTCCATCTACGGGGGCTCCAACGAGGTGCAGCGCACCATCATCGCCGGCACGATCCTGGGGCTGTGAGGTAACCGTGGACTTCACCTTCGACAACGAGCAGAACGACCTGCGCGAGGCCGTCCGCGGCCTGCTCGAGCGGGCCTACGGCAGCGTCGAGCAGCGGCGCGCGGCGGTCGCCCAGGAGCCCGGCTTCGACGAGAAGACCTGGGCGCGGCTGGCCGAGATGGGCGTCCTGGGGCTGCCCTTCCCCGAGGAGGACGGCGGCATGGGTGCCGGCCCCGTCGAGGTGGCGATCGTCGCCGAGGAGATCGGCCGGGTGCTGGCGCCCGAGCCGTTCGTCGAGGCGGTCGTGCTCGCCGGGGGCCTGGTCGCGGCCGTCGGCACCGCGGCGCAGCGCGCCGAGGTGCTCGGTCCGCTGGCCGAGGGCGGCAGCGTGCTGGCCGCGGCCCTGGCCGAGCCCGGGTCGCGCTGGAGCGCCGCGGCCGCGGCGGTCACCGCCACCGAGGAGTCCGGCGGCTGGCGGCTGAGCGGGGTCAAGGAGCCCGTCCTCGCCGGGGCACGGGCCGACGTCCTCGTGGTGAGCGCCGCCGTGGCGGGCGGGACGGCGCTGTTCGTCGTCCGAGGGGACGCCGAGGGGCTGACCCGCACCGGGTACCGCACCCACGACGGCAGCCGCGCGGCCTCGGTCCGGTTCGACGGCACCCCCGCCGAGCTGCTGGGCGAGGGCACCGGCGACCGCACGGCCGAGGTCGAGCGGGTGCTGGCGCTGGCGCGCATCGCCTACAGCGCCGAGGCCGTCGGGGCCATGGACACCGCGCTGCGCACCACCGCCGGCTACCTGAAGACCCGCAAGCAGTTCGGGGTCACGCTCAACCGGTTCCAGGCGCTCACCTTCCGCGCCGCGGACATGTACGTGTCGCTGGAGCTGGCCCGCAGCACCGCGCTGTGGGCGGCCATGGTCGCCGACGCCGGCGGGGACGTCGTCGCCGCGGCCGACCGCGCCCGGCTGCAGACCAGCCGCGCCGGCCGCCACATCGGCAAGGAGGCCATCCAGCTGCACGGCGGCATCGGCGTGACCGCGGAGTACTCGGTGGGCCACTACACCAGCCGGCTGACCGCCATCGACCACGTGCTGGGCGACGGCGAGTGGGCGCTGGGCCGGCTGGCCGGTCGCGTCACCGACCACGAGACGGTCGACCCGCTGGGCGCGCCCTACACGCCCGCGGGCTGACACCCGGCGCACCGGCGCACGGCGGCCGGCGTCCCCGCAGCGGGGCGCCGGCCGTCGTCGGTCGAGGAGATCAGCCCAGGACCGCCCGCTGCAGCCCGAGCGCCTCGGCACGGACCCGCTCCAGCACGGGGTCCAGCGCCTCCTCGTCCAGCAGGCCGCCGCACAACCCGCCGACCGGCGCCGGGTCGTGCGGCCGGCCGGACAGCCGCGCGGCGACCTCGGCCCCGACGCGCAGCAGCGCACCCTCGGGGGCGGTGAGGTCGTCGATGCGCTCGAGCGCAGCCACCATCCGCGGCGGGAAGCCCCAGTGCCCGAGCGCCGTCGCCGAGAGCTGCAGGGCGTGGACCCCGTAGCGGCTGCGCTCGGCCGTCCGCCGCCCTGCGCCGTCGGGGTGCTCCTCGCGCAGCTGCGCGTAGCCCTCGGGGTCGTGGTGCCACAGCAGTGCCGCCCCGAGCTGGGCGAGCATGCCCAGGCAGAGCGCGTCCGGCGGCGGCTCCCCGAACCGGGGCGCCAGGATGGCGGCGGCCTGCCCGAGGTGGCAGCCGGACAGCCAGAAGTCCCCGGGCAGCCGCGACGCGTCGTCGAGGTCGGTGAGCGCCACGGTGGCCATCGTCCGGACGGCGGTGAAGCCGACCACGGTGACGGCGAACTGCAGGGAGCCCACCCGGCCGCGCATGCCGAACCAGGTGGAGTTGGCCAGCTTCGTGACCCGGCCGGCCAGGGGGAGGTCACGGGCGAGGAGAGCCGCGAGCTCCCGGGCGCCGGTGTCGTCGGCGGTGGCCATCGCGACCAGCTGCGCCGCGACCGGTCGCTGCCCGGCCAGGGTGTCCAGCCCGGCGAGCACCTCGCTGACGTCGAGCGGCGCGGCGGGGGCGCTCACGGGCGGGACCTCCCCCGGGCGGCGAACCAGGCGGTCCCCTCGGCACCGGTCATGGGCCGGCCCAGGGCGAAGCCCTGCAGGTACGTCACACCCAGGCGCGCCAGCTCGGCGGCCTGCTCCTCGGTCTCCACGCCCTCCGCGACGGTGGAGAGCCCGAGCGTGCGGGCCAGCGCGATGACCGCCGCGGCGATGGCGTCGCCCCCGCTGGCCAGCTCGGCGACGAACGAGCGGTCCACCTTGAGGGTGTCCACGGGCAGGTACCGCAGGTAGGCCAGCGACGAGTAACCGGTGCCGAAGTCGTCGATGGTCAGCCGCACGCCGAGGTGGCACAGCTGCTCGAGGACGCCGCGCGCGGCCGCCGGGTCGGTCATGAGCGCCGACTCGGTGAGCTCCACGGAGAGCCGGTGCGGCTCGAGGCCGTGCCGGTCCAGTGCCAGCGCGACCCGCCCGGGCAGTGCCGGGTCCAGCTGCAGCGCCGAGACGTTGACGTTGGCCCGTTCCGGGGCGGCCGGCCCGAGCTGCCGGTCCCACTCGGCCAGCTGCCGGCAGGTCTCGTCGAGGACCAGCAGGCCCAGGTCCTCGATGAGCCCGTGCTCCTCGGCCAGCGGTACGAACACCTCGGGGCTGATCGCGCCGAACTCGGGGTGCTGCCACCGCGCCAGGGACTCGACGGCGGTGGCCACGCCGTCCGCCGTCCGGGAGATGGGCTGGTAGCAGACGTCGAGGGTGCGCTGCTCGACCGCGGCGCGCAGGTCCGCGACGAGCCGCAGCCTGGCGCGGGCCGCGTCACGGCTGCGCTCGTCGACGACCGCAACCCTCCCCTTGCCGCCGGCCTTGGCCCGGTACATGGCGATGTCGCAGTCGCGGACGAGGTCGTCGGCGGAGGCGTGCTGGGCGGTCTGCACGGTGACCCCGACGCTGACGGTGGGCCGCACGTCCACGCCGCCGAGCCGGACGGGGACGGCGAGCGCCGCGACGATCCGCTCGGCCAGTGCGACCGCCTCGTCCTCGGGCACGTCGGCGCACACCACCACGAACTCGTCGCCGCCGAAGCGCACGACCAGGTCGCCGGGCCGCACGGTCCGGCGCAGCCGCTCCGCGATCTCGACCAGCAGCTCGTCCCCGGCACCGTGGCCGAGCGAGTCGTTGACCACCTTGAAGTCGTCCAGGTCGAGGAAGAGGCAGGCCAGCGCCGACGAGCCGGGGGTGAAGCGCTCGGCGACCCACCGGGCGAGCAGGGTGCGGTTGGGCAGGCCGGTCAGCGGGTCGTGGTGCGCCTGGTGGGCGAGCCGCGCCTCGACCGCCAGCCGCTCGGTGATGTCCTCCAGGGTGCCGACGAACCCGGCACCGACCCCCGGGGTGTGCAGGTGCGACAGCCTCAGCACCGCGGTGCGCGGCTCGCCGTCCCGGCGGAGCAGGCGGACCTGGACCCGGCCCTCACCGCCCTCCAGCACACCGGCGACCTGCTCGACGACGGCATCGACGTCGTCCGGGTGGAGGATCTCCAGCCAGCCGGTGCCGAGCAGCCGGCCCGCCGGGAGCCCGGCCAGCGCGCAGAAGGCGTCGTTGACGTGGGCGAGGCGCACGCCCTGCTCGGAGAGCAGCACGGGCACCGGCGAGCGCTCGGTGAGGGCGGTGAACCGCCGGGCGTGCGCGTCGGCGGTGGCCCGCAGCGCCCGCGCCAGCTCGTCGGCCGTCGAGATGACCCGCAACGTCGCCCGGGTCCCGCCCGGCTCGGGCATCGCGACGACGACGCACTCGACGACCGCGCCGGCCGCCGTGCGCACCGCGGTGGTCACCTGCGACGTGCGCCCGCCGGTCAGCAGCTGCGTGCGCCGCTCCTCGACCAGCGCCGGCAGCAACGCGGCGACGTCCGTCCCCCGCAGCGCCTCGGGGGCGGCGCCGAGCAGCCGGGCCGCACCCTCGTTGGCCCAGGTGACCGCCGCCGCGGCCCCGTCGAGGTCGACCACCAGCAGGGCCGTGGCGTCGGCGACGCCGCCGTCGGGGACGACGCCGACGGCGTCGGCCGCCGCGGTCACCCCGGGTCCCCCCGTCCATCGCGCACGCCGGGATGGTCGGCCGCCGGCTCCTCGGGATGCAGCGGAACAGGTCCGTCCGCCCCCCGCAGGGGTGAGACCCGGGCCCTGTGGAACGGCTCACGAACAGGCGCAGGTTTGCCCCCGGGGGGTGGCGCAGGCCACGGGAAGCGGCATCATCCCCCCTACCGGCGGCACGTGCGCCCGCCGTCGCGCCCCGTCACCGACGGCGGTCGCCGACCGACACCAGGAGGTCGCGTGCTCATCGGAGTGCCCCGGGAGTCCCGGCCCGGCGAGACACGGGTGGCGGCGACGCCGGCCACCGTGCGCCGGCTGCTGGCCCTCGGCTACGACGTCGTCGTCGAGACCGGCGCCGGGCTGGCCAGCAGCCACCCCGACGAGGCCTACGCCGAGGCCGGCGCCCGCACCGGCTCGACCGCCGAGGCGTGGGGGGCCGACGTCGTCCTGCACGTGGCGAGGCCGACCGCCGAGGAGGTCGCCCGGCTGCGGGACGGCGCCGTCCTCATCAGCTCGCTGGCGCCCGCCCTGGACCCCGAGCTGGTGGCCACCCTCGCCGCCCGGCCGGTCACCGCCCTGGCCATCGACGCCGTCCCCCGCATCTCCCGCGCCCAGTCGCTCGACGTGCTCTCCTCGATGGCCAACATCGCCGGCTACCGGGCGGTGATCGAGGCCGCGCACGTCTTCGGGCGGTTCTTCACCGGCCAGGTGACCGCGGCCGGGAAGGTCCCGCCGGCGAAGGTCCTGGTGGTCGGCGCCGGCGTGGCCGGGCTCGCCGCCATCGGCGCGGCCAGCAGCCTGGGGGCGATCGTGCGGGCCACCGACGTCCGCCCCGAGGTCGCCGAGCAGGTGCGCTCCCTGGGCGGGGAGTACGTCGCCGTCCGGGACGCCGCGGCGCAGGTCAGCGCCGACGGCTACGCCCGCGAGATGAGCGAGGACTACAACGCCCGCGCCGCCGAGCTCTACGCCGAGCAGGCGCGCGAGGTGGACATCGTCATCACCACCGCGCTCATCCCCGGCCGCCCCGCGCCCCGGCTGATCACCGAGGAGATGGTCGCCAGCATGCGGCCGGGCAGCGTCGTCGTGGACATGGCCGCCGCCCAGGGCGGGAACGTGGCCGGCTCGGTGCCCGACCGGGTCGTGACCACCTCCAACGGGGTGTCGATCATCGGCTACACCGACCTGCCCGGCCGGCTGCCCGCCCAGGCCTCCCAGCTGTTCGGCACCAACCTGGTCAACCTGGTGGCGCTGCTGACCCCCGGCAAGGACGGGCAGCTGGTCCTGGACCTCGAGGACGTCGTCCAGCGGGCGATGACCGTCGTCCGGGACGGCGAGGTGCTCTGGCCGCCCCCGCCGGTCCAGGTGTCGGCGGCACCGGCAGCCCCACCACCGGCGGCCCCGCCACCGGCGCTGCCGGGGCAGCGCCCGGCGTCACCGGCGCGGACGGCGGGCCTGGTCGCCGCCGCGGCGGTCGCCCTCTTCCTGGTGACCGCCTTCTCACCGGACCAGCTGATCGGCAACCTGACGGTGTTCGCGCTGGCCATCGTCGTCGGGTTCTACGTCATCGGGAACGTGCACCACGCGCTGCACACCCCGCTGATGAGCGTCACCAACGCCATCTCCGGGATCATCGTCGTCGGTGCCCTCCTGCAGCTGGGGCACACCGGCGTGCTGGTCACCGTGCTCGCCTTCGTGGCGGTGCTGGTGGCCAGCATCAACGTCTTCGGCGGCTTCGCCGTGACCCGCCGCATGCTCGGCATGTTCCACACCGCCTCCCCCGCCCGGACCCCGCGGTGACCGCCACCTCCGCCGCCGCCGCGGCCTACATCGTCGCCGGGCTGCTGTTCGTCCTGAGCCTGGCCGGTCTGTCCCGGCACGAGTCGGCCCGGGCCGGCGTCGGCTACGGCATCGCCGGCATGGCGCTGGCGCTGGCCGCCACGATCGGGCTGGCCGCCCGCAGCGTTCCCGCCGGCGCCGTCGGCCTCATCGCGGTGGCCATGGCCGCCGGCGCGGTCCTCGGCCTGTGGCGGGCCCGCCGGGTGGAGATGACCGGCATCCCCGAGCTGATCGCGCTGCTGCACAGCTTCGTCGGCCTGGCCGCCGTCCTCGTCGGCTGGAACGGCTACCTGTCGGTCGAGGCCGAGGGCGCGGCCCAGACCGAGGTGCCCGCCGACCTGCTCGGCATCCACTCCGCCGAGGTCGCCATCGGCGTGTTCGTCGGCGCGGTCACCTTCACCGGCTCGATCGTGGCCTTCCTCAAGCTCTCGGCTCGGATCAGGAGCAACCCGCTCGTGCTCCCGGGCCGCAACTGGCTCAACCTGGGTGCGCTGGTGGCCTTCACCGCGCTCACGGTGGCGTTCGTGGTGAGCCCGGGCGCCGGCGTCCTCGCCGTGCTCACGGGGATCGCGCTGGCGCTGGGCTGGCACCTGGTCGCCTCGATCGGCGGCGGCGACATGCCGGTCGTCGTCTCGATGCTCAACAGCTACTCGGGCTGGGCGGCCGCGGCGGCGGGGTTCCTGCTGAACAACAACCTCCTGATCATCACCGGCGCGCTGGTCGGCTCCTCCGGTGCCTACCTCAGCTACATCATGTGCCGGGCGATGAACCGGTCGTTCCTGTCGGTCATCGCCGGCGGGTTCGGCAACGAGGGCTCGGTGGCGACCGGCGGGGTCGAGGGCGAGCACACGGAGGTCACCGCCGAGGAGGTCGCCGAGCTGCTGCGCGAGGCCAAGTCCGTCGTCATCACCCCCGGCTACGGCATGGCGGTCGCGCACGCCCAGGCCGCCGTCGCCGAGCTCACCCGGCGGCTCACCGACGCCGGCGTGGAGGTCCGCTTCGGCATCCACCCGGTGGCCGGCCGGCTGCCCGGGCACATGAACGTGCTGCTGGCCGAGGCCAAGGTGCCCTACGACATCGTCCTGGAGATGGACGAGATCAACGACGACCTCGCCACCACCTCCGTCGTCCTCGTCATCGGCGCCAACGACACCGTCAACCCGGCGGCGCTCGACGACCCCGGCAGCCCGATCGCCGGCATGCCGGTGCTGCACGTGTGGGAGGCCGAGCACGTCGTGGTCTTCAAGCGCTCCATGAGCACCGGCTACGCCGGGGTGCAGAACCCGCTGTTCTTCCGGGAGAACACCCGCATGCTGTTCGGGGACGCCCGGGAGCGGGTCGAGGACATCCTCAAGGCGCTGTGAGCGCCTACGGCGCGGGAACGGCCCGCTCCAGCAGGAAGGGGAGCGGCTCGGGCACCCCGCGGGCGTCCATCAACCCGAGCAGCCGGTCGGGCCCGTCGGCGCGCAGGACGTCGACCACCGGCAGCCGGTCGTAGACCAGGGCGGCGGTGGCGACGCCGCGGTGCACCACCACCCGGACGCGGGCGGCCGGGCGCGACGTCCGCAGCAGCGGCCGGGCCAGGACGCCGGCGACCCGGGCCGGCCGGCTGCGGGCCGGGCCCGGCGCCCGGGTCAGCAGCCCGAACGGCACCAGCGCCGGCTGCACCGGGCGGGGACGCCGGCCGACCAGCAGCGGGTGCACCGCGTCGGCGTCGAGGACCTCCTTGCCCCACCAGCCGTGGGCGCGCAGCAGCCCGTCGAACGGGTGGCCGGTCGGGACCTCGGCGCCGCGCCAGAGCCCGCGGACCGCGTCCGGCCGGGCGGGTTCCAGCGCGTCGAAGACGGCCAGCACCGCGGCGCGGTCGGCGCCGGCGCGCAGCCGGTCCAGCGCGGTGGTCACCGCCAGTGCCCGGGGTGCTCGAGGCCGTCGGGCAGGCGGGTGGTGGCGTCCCCGCGGGCCGCGGTGACCTGCGGGCGGGTGAGGAACAGCGCGCCGGTGAGGTCTGCGCCGCGCAGGTCGGCCCCGCGCAGGTCGGCACCGAGCAGGTCGGCCTCGCGCAGGTCCGCGCCCCGCAGGTCGGCGCCGAGGAGGAGCGCGCCGCGCAGGCCGGCGGCCCGCAGCGGCGTCCGCCGCAGGTCCCGGCCGGCGAGGTCGGCGCCGCGCCGGTCCCGGCCCCGGCCGCCGCGCACCCGCTCGGCCACCCGGCCGAGCAGCGGGCCGGCCACGGCCCGCAGCGCCGGGACGTCGACGTCGGCGAGCTCCGCCGGTGTGCCCCCGGTCAGGCCGGCGACCCGGTCCCGGAGCGCGCGGACCTCGCCGTGCAGGTCCGCCGCGGCCGGCCGGGCGAGCGCGTCCTCGAGGTACCAGAGCAGCTCGTGCAGCGCGCGCTGGGTCCCGAAGGCGGCGAACTGGGCGCGCGCGAGGTCCGGCTCGCCGCGCCAGTCCCGCCCGCCGAAGGTGACCTGCACGGTCTGCTGGCCGGCCCCGAAGCAGTCGAAGACGTCGCAGCCCGGCATGCCGCGCTCGCGCAGCCGGTCGTGGATGCCGCACCGGGCGTCGGCGGCGAGGTGGGGGCAGGGCCGGCCGGCCGGCTTGTCGATCGCGAAGTCGGCCGAGCGGGCGAAGGCGGGGGCGACGCAGCACAGCCCGGCGCAGGAGGCGCAGTCCGCGCGCAGCCGGTCGCGCGCGGGCGAGGAGAGGGGCACTCCGTCCATGATGCCCGGGTGGACGTGCTGAGCAGCCGGGTGCTCCTGCGACCGCGCGACGCGGCGCGGGCGCAGGCCTTCTACCGCGACGTGCTGGGCCTGGCGGTGTACCGCGAGTTCGGCCCGCCCGACCACCCCGGCGTGGTGTTCTTCCTGGGCGGCGGGTTCCTGGAGGTCTCCGCCGGGGACGGCGGCGCGCCCTCCGGCGTCGCGCTGTGGCTGCAGGTCCGGGACGTCGCCGCCGAGACCGCCCGCCTCGCCGGGGCCGGCGTCCCCGTGCTGCGCGAACCGCGCACCGAGCCGTGGGGCCTGGTCGAGGCGTGGCTGGCCGACCCGGACGGGGTGCGCCTCGTGCTGGTCGAGGTGCCGCCGGACCACCCCCTGCGCCGCGACCAGCGCTGACCGGCGTCGCCGGGGGCTCACCCGTCCGGATGGCCGCCCGCCCGCGGCCGTACCTGTCCGGGTGGACCGCCGAGGCCTGACCCCGGCCGGTCAGCCGGTGGGGCGGTCGCGGGGCGGTTCGGGCGCCGGCCGCTCCGGGCCGTCCTCGCCGTGCCCGCGGACGATGTCGGCGACCGACTCCTCCAGCCGGGCCCAGGTGGAGCTCCACTCGACCAGGGGCTCGAGGATGCGCTCGAACACCGCCAGCTGCTCGTCGAAGGCCTGCAGCTGCGCGGTCATCGCGGCGATCTGCTGCCGCTGGCCGCGCACCGCCGAGTCGATGGCGCGCAGCTGGGCCGCCGACAGCGCCCCGGGCGGGGAGGGCAGCCGGGGCAGCGAGAAGGGGACGGCGCCGGTCGCCACGCCCCGCGCCCGGTCGGTGAACGCCCGCAGCTGACCGACGAACTCCTCGACCGACCGGCTGACCCGGCCGCCGCCCGGGGTCTCGCGGGCGGCGCCCCCCTGTTCGCTCATGGCCGCCAGTCTCCCGCCCGGCTCAGCCGCCGACCAACCGGCGCAGCGCGCCGGCGTCGCGCACCGCGTGCCCGTGCCCGTCGTTGTTGAAGTAGGCGTAGACGTCCCGCCCGGCGGCGGCCCACTCCCCCACCCGGTCGGCCCACCAGCGCAGGTCCTCCGGCGGGTAGGTGCCGGCGTAGAGGTGCTCGCGGTCGGGGCCGTGCAGCCGCACGTACACGAACGGCGCCGTGGCCCGCAGCACGCACGGCAGCCCGGCCCCGCTCATCACCACGTAGGCCGCGCCGTGCCGCTCGAGCAGCGCGAACACGGCCTCGTCGTGCCAGCTCGGGTGGCGGAACTCCACGGCCACCCGGATCCAGTCCGGCAGCCGGTCCAGGAAGAAGTCCAGCCGTGCGTCGTCCCGCTCGTGCGCCGGGTGCAGCTGCACCAGCAGCACCGCCCGCTTGTCGCCGAGCTCGTGCCAGCAGGCGGCGATGCGGTCCACCCAGGCCTCGGGCGCGTACAGCCGCCTGGCGTGGGTCAGCCCGCGCGGCGCCTTCACGGTGAGGGCGAACCCGGGGGGCAGCCGCCGGCGCCACGAGGCGAAGGTCGCCGTCCGCGGCCAGCGGTAGAAGCTGGCGTTCAGCTCGACGGTGTCGAAGCGGCGCACGTAGTGCGCCAGCCGGTCCCGCGGCGGCGTGCCCGGCGGGTAGAGGACGCCGTCCCAGTGGTCGTAGCTCCACCCGGAGGTGCCCACGCGCACCGCCACGGCCCGCTCAGCGCCTGCGGCCCAGCGCGGCCAGCAGCCGGCCGTGCGCCCCCGGCAGCAGCCGGGCCAGCACGTCGGGGACGACGGCGCTCCAGCCGACCAGCTGCCGGGGCCGGCGCCGCTCCACGGCCCGCAGGATCACCTCGGCGGCCGTCGCGGGGTCCACGGTGAGCAGCCGCTCGAAGTCCCGCTTGCCGGCCTCGGCCTCCTCGGCCGGCACCCCGGAGCCGACCCGGGCGTCGGCGGCGATGCGGGTGCGGATCCCGCCCGGGTGCACGCTGGTCACCCCGACGCCGTCGGCGGCCAGCTCGTGGCGCAGCGCCTCGGTGAACCCGCGGACGGCGAACTTGCTCGTCGCGTACGCCGACTGCCCGGCCGGGGCGATCAGCCCGAAGAGGCTGGAGACGGTCACCAGGTGCGACCCGGGGTGGGCCTTGAGCACCGGCAGCAGCGCGCGGGTCAGGGTGACGACGGCGTGCAGGTTTATCTGCAGCAGCCAGTCGAACTCCTCCGCGGTGACCTGGTCGAAGCGCCCGGCCAGCGCGACGCCGGCGTTGTTCACCAGCAGCGTGGTCCCCGGGTACCGCTCGCGGAGGAGGTCACCGGCCGCCCGGGTCGCCTCCGGGTCGGCGAGGTCGACGACGTACGTGGCGACCGGCACCGACGGGTGCGCGGCCCGGATCGCCCCGGCGACCGCCTCCAGCCCGGCGGCGTCCCGGTCGAGCAGCACCAGGGAGCTGCCCCGCCGCGCCAGGCCGTGCGCCAGGGCGGCACCGATGCCGCCGGCCGCGCCGGTGACGACCGCGGTGCCGCCGGCGAAGGTGTAGGGCCTCACGCGGCGACCCCGGCGGGAGCCGGCACCGCGGCCCGCCGGGAGAAGCGCAGTCCCTCGTCCTCCACCCGGGCCAGCCGCATGAGCAGCAGGTCGCGCAGGTAGTTCTGGTAGAGCCGCCACGGCGCCCGCCGGCCCTGCTTCGGCAGCGCGGCCACGCTGCGCTGCACGTAGCCGGACGTGAGCGGGAGGAACGGGTCGCTGCCGCCCTCGGCCGGCGCCACCGGGGTGCACACCTCGTGGCCGCGGGCGGCCATGTGCCGCAGCAGCCGGCAGACCGAGCGCGCGATGAGGTCGGCCTTCAGCGTCCACGAGGCGTTGGTGTAGCCCAGCGTCATGGACAGGTTGGGGACGCCGGAGACCATGAAGCCCTTGTAGGAGACCCGCTGCGCGAGGTCCACCGGCTCGCCGTCCACCGCGAGGGTCATCCCGCCGATCGGCAGCAGCTGCAGCCCGGTCGCGGTCACCACCACGTCGGCGGGCAGCTCCGGCCCGGACTCCAGCGCGATGCCGTGCTCGGTGAACCGGGCGATCCGGTCGGTGACCACCGCGGCCCGGCCGGCGCGGACGGCGGCGAAGAGGTCCCCGTCGGGCGAGAGGCACAGCCGCTGGTCCCACGGGTCGTAGGGCGGGCCGAAGTGGGTGTCGACGTCGTACCCGGCCGGCAGCTGCTTGCGGGCCTGGCCGGCCAGGAAGCGGCGCATCGCCTCGGGCCGGCGCCGGGCGAACTGGTAGGACGCGGTGGAGACCAGGACGTTCTTCCAGCGCACCGCGGTGGCGGCCGCGCCCTCCGGCAGCCGGCGGCGCAGCGCGGTGGCCAGCGGGTCGCGGCCGGGCAGCGCCATGACGTAGCTCGGCGTCCGCTGCAGCATCGTCACGTGCTCGGCGGTCTCCGCCAGGCTGGGCACGAGGGTGACCGCGGTGGCGCCGCTGCCGATCACCACGACCCGCTTCCCGGTGACGTCGAGGTCGGCGGGCCAGTGCTGCGGGTGCACCAGCCGGCCCCGGTAGTCCTCCTCGCCGGGGAACGCCGGCCGGAACCCCTCGTCGTAGCGGTAGTAGCCGGAGCAGACCGACAGCCACGAGCAGGTCAGCTCGACCGGGGCGCCGTCCGGCCCGGTCGCGGTGACCGTCCACCGGGCCTGCTCGGAGGACCACTCCGCGGCGACCACCCGGTGACCGAAGCGGACGTGCCGCTCGACGTCGTGCTCGCGGGCGGTCTCCCGGATGTAGGCGAGGATGTCCCCGCCCTCGGCGATGGACCGCTCACCGGTCCACGGCTTGAAGTCGTAGCCGAGGGTGTACATGTCCGAGTCCGAGCGGACCCCGGGGTAGCGGAACAGGTCCCACGTCCCGCCGATCGCCTCCCGGGCCTCGAGGATCGCGTAACCGGTGCCCGGGTTCTCGCGCTGCAGGTGGCAGGCGGCGCCGATGCCGGAGAGCCCGGCTCCCACGATCAGGACGTCGACGTGCTCGGCGGCCACGGCCGCTCCCCTCGCTCGGTGGTGACGCCGACCACGCTACTCGACAGGGTGTCGAGCCGATCGACGCCCCGTCGGGTCCTCGGTCCCGTAGATCGCCCGCAGCCACACCACGAGCAGGACGTCGACGAGGTCGTCCTCGGCGACCGCCGGTTGCTGGCCGGCCAGCGTGGCCTGGACGAGGCGCTCGTTCATCGCGTTGAGCGCCACCGCGAGGTCCCGCGCCGGTGGCCCGGGCGGCGCCGCGCCCCGCGCCCGCTCGGCCTCGATCGCCTCGGCGGTGACCGCGACGAAGCCCTCCATCACCTGGGCCCACAGCGCCCGCACCTCCGCGCTCCCGGCCAGGAGCTGCGTGGCGGCCGCGGTCAGCGCCCGGTGGGCGCGGAAGGTGTCGCGGACGGCGACCAGGGCCCGCCGCCAGCCCTCCCGCGGGTCGGCGGGCGCGCCGGCCACGGCCGCCTCCCGGCGCTCGTCGGCCTCGGCGGCCACCCGGTCGAGCAGCGCCAGGACGACGGCGTCCTTGGACGCGAAGTAGAAGTAGAAGGTCGGCCGGGAGATCCCGGCCCCGCGCGCCAGGTCGTCGACGGAGATCTCCGCCACCGGCCGCTGCTCGAGCAGCCGCTCGGCGGTGGCCAGGATCGCCCGCTCCCGGTCGTCGCCGGACGGCCGCCGGGCGCGCCGTCCGCGGTCGGTCACGGCAGCCGCCAGACGGTGGTGCGCCGCACGCCGGGACCCTCGGTCTCCGGCACGTCGAGGGCCGAGACGGCGACCAGCCGGGCGTGCGGCAGGTAGGGCCGGCCCGGGTCGCCGACGTAGACCTCGGCACCCCGGGCCCGGGTCCGGTCCAGGAACGGCAGCACCCGTTCGGTCATCTCGCGGTCGTAGCAGACGTCCCCGGCCAGGAGGACGTCCACCTCCGGCGGGTCGCCGCCCAGGACGTCGCCGACGACCTCGATGCCGCCCACGCCGTTGAGCCCGGCGTTCACGGTGACCGCGGTGCGGCTGTACGGGTCGACGTCGCTGGCCACCACCCGGGCCGCGCCGGCGAGGGCGGCGGCCACGGCGACCAGCCCGCTGCCGGCGCCCAGGTCGAGCACCACCTGCCCGGCGACGGTCCCGGGCCGGTCCAGGACGTGGCGGGCCAGCGCCTGCCCGCCGGGCCAGGCCGCGGCCCAGAAGGGCGGCGCCTCGCCGGCGCCGCCCTCGGCCTCCATCGCCTCCCACAGCGCGACGACGTCGTCGGCCACGTGCAGCCGGACCTCGGGGACTGCCGAGGGGCACTGCACCCGGGTGTGGTCGCGGACGAACCGGGCGGGGACGGTGCTCATCCCCGCCAGTCCACCACTCCCCCGACCGGGACGCGGGCCGCCGGGTCCCTGCGGGTCAGTACCAGTTGTTGGCCTGCGAGTGCGCCCACGCCGCGCACGGGGTGCCGTAGCGGTTCTCGATGTAGATCAGCCCGGCGTCGATCTGCCGGTAGCCGTCGCTGGTCTTGGCGATGCCGGTGGAGGCCCAGGTCGAGTTCAGGAACTGGGCGATGCCGTAGGCGGTGCTTGTGGGGTTCTGCGCGTTCGGGTCCCAGCCGCTCTCCTTGCCCCACAGGTTCTCCAGGCAGGAGAACTGCTGGGCGCTGCCGACCTTGGCCAGCGCGTACTCCTTGAACGAGCCCTGGGGCGCCGCGGGAGCCGGCGCGGGCGCCGGAGCGGGCGCCGGGGCCGCAGACGCAGCCGCTGCCGCGGCCGCCTGCTCCTCGGCGGCGCGCTGGGCGGCGGCCTGCTCCTCGGCGATCCGTGCGGCCTCGGCGGCCGCGGCCTGCTCCTCGGCGATCCGCGCCGCCTCGGCGGCCTGCCGGTCCCGCTCGGCCTGGTCGGCCGCGGCCTGGGCCTGGGCGGCACTCGCCCGGGCGGCCTCGCGCTCGCTCCGCGAGGCGGCGAGGTCCTCCAGCGGGGCGAGGTCCGGGGCGGGCAGCGCCGCGCCGGTGCCGGCGTCCCCGCGTTCGAGGCCGAGCTCCTCTGCGACGCTCTGCGAGGCGCTGACCGGCAGGGGCTCGGCCGCCTCGGCCTCGGTGGCGGGCTGCCCGCCGCCGGCGAGCACGCCGACCACGACGGCGCCGGCGGTGGCGGTGGCGAGGAGGACGGCGGGGCGGCGGCCGCGGGTGGGCAGCCGGAGGTACTTCGAGGTGCGGGACATGCGGGTGGGAACTCCGGGATCGGGGGGGGGCGCGGGCGGGCGCACCCGGCTCAGCGGGCACACCGGCACGAGGGCGCGGGCGAACGGGGGCGGCGCACCGCCCGGCGGGGCGGCGCGACGAAGGGGGCAGGCGGGACTAGCGCACCGGGGAGGAGGCGCGGGAGGCGCGCGGTGGGCGGTCCGGGCGTGCTGCGGGGGCCCGTGAGCAGGGCATGCGGAACGGTCTCCTTCTTCCGTGGCCGCCTACCGGGTTAGCTGACGGGTTCGGGCGGGAAGAAGCCCTACCTGCCGCCCGGTGCGGGACCGGGAGGCAGGACTCACCCCAGGACTGCGGTGGGTCCCCGGCTCGTCCCCGCGGTTGCGGGCACGACTCGGCGGCGTCCGGCCGGACACCCCGAGCGGGGACGAGCGGACCTGCCGGACGCAGGCCACGGTAGGTGCCGTTACCGCGCCGTGACAATCCCGGGCGCCACATCCGGCACGTGAGCTGGGTCGCCCGGGGGCAAGCGGCGCGGGCTCGCGGGGGTCACGGCGCCACGGGCTCCCGGGGCTCGCCGATCACCACGTTGCCGGTCACCCGCACGCCGCCGGGGGCCGGCGCGGTCCCGGGTGCGGCCGGGCCCGGGGCGGCCAGGGAGTCCAGCGCGGCCGCGATCTGGCCGGTCACCCGGCGCAGCGCGGCCCGGGCCTCGTCGCGCTGCCGGCACAGGTCGACCAGTTCCCGGTCCACCGCCGCGAGCCGGGCCGCCCGCTCCTCCTCCGCCTCGGCACGGGCCGCGGCCAGCAGCGCCTCGGCGTCCCGGCGCGCGCTCGCCAGCGCCGCCTCCGCCTCCTGCCGCGCCGTCGCCAGCGCGGCGTCGGCCTCCTGCCGCGCGGCCGCCAGCGCCGCCTCGGCCTCGCGGCGCAGGGTCGAGGACTCCAGCTGCACCTGCCGGCCGGCCGCCACCGCGGCCGCGCGGAGGTCCGCGACGTCGCGCAGCCCGGCCTCGGCCTCGGTGCGCGCCGCCTCCCGGATGCGCCCGGCCTCCTCCTCCGCCCCGGTCACGAGGGCGGAGGCGCGGGCCTCGGCGAGCCGGAGCAGCTCGTCCATCCGGGTCACCACCGTGACCGCGTCCGCCGGCGGGGGCACGGGCGCGGGAGATGCGCCGACCGGGTCGTTGCAGCCGCTGCACCGACCGGGTTCCGGCGCCCGGCCGGCCAGCTCCGACTCGGCCCAGGCGACGTACTCGTCGACGTCGGCCGGGTCGTAGCCGTGCAACCTGCGGCGGAACCGCGGGCGGGGCTCGAAGAGGGCCTCGATCCCGGTCGCCGCCGGCTCCGGCAGGTCCGCCCAGCCGTGCTCGCCGACCGCGCCCTCGTGTGCCACTGCCGTCATGTCCGGATCCCCCTCCGCGCCGTTCGGTACAGCGACTGCACCGTCTCAGACGCTGGCTGCAGCGGCAGCACGACCCGGCGCGCGGCGGGGACGGCACGGGCGTGGTCCGGCTGCCCGTACCCGGCCGGTCACGGAGCGTCGATCCGACCCAGGGAACACGGCGGTCGCAGCGGGCGTTGCGACGAGTAGTCAGTTGAACTCTCAACGAGGGAGTCGAGATGCAGTTCGGCATCTTCACGGTCGGCGACGTCACGCCCGACCCCACCACCGGTCGCGCGCCCACGGAGGGCGAGCGGATCCAGGCGATGGTCGCCATCGCCCAGAAGGCCGAGGAGGTCGGCCTCGACGTCTTCGCCACGGGCGAGCACCACAACCCGCCGTTCGTGCCGTCGTCGCCGACGACGCTGCTGGGCTTCATCGCCGCCCGGACGCAGCGCCTGCTGCTGTCGACGTCCACCACGCTGATCACCACCAACGACCCGGTGAAGATCGCCGAGGACTACGCGATGCTCCAGCACCTCGCCGGCGGCCGGCTGGACCTGATGATGGGCCGCGGCAACACCGGCCCGGTCTACCCCTGGTTCGGGCAGGACATCCGCGAGGGCCTGCCGCTGGCGGTGGAGAACTACGCGCTGCTGCGGCGGCTGTGGACCGAGGACGTCGTCGACTGGTCCGGCCGCCACCGCACCCCGCTGCAGGGCTTCACGTCGACGCCGCGACCGCTCGACGGCGTCCCCCCGTTCGTGTGGCACGGCTCGATCCGCTCCCCGCAGATCGCCGAGCAGGCCGCCTACTACGGCGACGGCTTCTTCTCCAACCACATCTTCTGGCCGAAGGAGCACACGCAGCGCATGGTCGAGTTCTACCGGCAGCGCTTCGAGCACCACGGGCACGGTGCGGCCGACCAGGCGATCGTCGGCCTGGGCGGGCAGGTGTTCATGCGGCGCAACAGCCAGGACGCCGTCCGGGAGTTCCGCCCCTACTTCGACGTGGCCCCGGTGTACGGGCACGGCCCGTCGCTGGAGCAGTTCACCGAGCAGACCCCGCTGACGGTGGGCAGCCCCCAGCAGGTGATCGAGCGGACGCTGGGCTTCCGCGAGTACGTCGGCGACTACCAGCGCCAGCTCTTCCTCGTCGACCACGCCGGCCTGCCGCTGAAGACCGTCCTCGAGCAGCTGGACCTGCTCGGCGAGGAGGTCGTGCCGGTCCTGCGCCGGGAGTTCGCCGCCCGCAGGCCGGCGCACGTGCCGGAGGCCCCGACGCACGCCTCGCTGGTCGCCGCCCGCCGCGCCGCCACGGCGCCCGAGGAGGTGGGCGCCCGATGAGCACGCGGACCCTCGCCGTGGTCAGCGCGGGGCTGTCGACCCCGTCGTCCACCCGGCTGCTGGCCGACCGGCTCACCGCCGCCACCGTCACCGCCCTGCACGAGCGGGGCGACGACGCGATGGTGGAGGTGGTCGAGCTGCGCACGCACGCCCGCGACCTGGCGGACCACCTGGTCACCGGGTTCGCCGACGGGTCGCTGCGCGCGGCGATCGACACGGTCGTCGGCGCCGACGGGCTCGTCGCGGTCACGCCGGTGTTCTCGGCGTCCTACAGCGGGCTGTTCAAGACGTTCTTCGACGTCCTGGACAAGGACTCCCTCACCGGGACACCGGTGCTGCTCGGCGCCACCGCCGGCACCGCCCGGCACTCGCTGGTGCTCGACCACGCGCTGCGGCCGCTGTTCGCCTACCTGCGCGCGGTGCCCGTGCCCACCGGCGTCTTCGCCGCCGCGGAGGACTGGGCCGGCGGGGACGGCACCGACGCCACGCTGCAGCGGCGCGTCGAGCGGGCCGCCGGGGAGCTGGCCGACGCGGTCGCCGGCCGGCCGGCCCGCGCCGCGGTCGCCGACCCGTTCGCGGACGTGCCCTCCTTCGAGGAGCTGCTCGGCAGGGGCTGACCGCCGTCGTCCTGCGGCCGGCCGTGACGTCGGACCGCCCGGGGCGGCCCCGACGTCACGAGCACGGCCGCCGGGCTCACCCGCCCGGGCGGGACGCCGCCCCGGACCCGGCCGGCCGGCCGGGAGCCTGCCCGCCGGAGCCCTCCGCCGAGGAGGCACGCGCCACCGGGACCCCCGCGGCCCCGGACTCACCGGCGACCGGCGCGGCCGGCGCTGCGGACCCGCGCAGCGGGCGGTAGAAGATCAGCAGGCTCGCGGCCAGCACGACGGCGAGCACGATCGCCGTGGTGCCGATGTAGTCGTCCCACACCCCGGTGAGCAGCATGAACGCCGGGACGGCGGCGGTCAGGACGCCCGCGGTGAGCGCGATGGCTCCGGTGTACCGGGTGAGCTCCTCGCGCTTGAGCCCGAGCACCAGGAAGAACAGGGACCACAGCACGGACCAGTAGAGCCAGATGACGCCGAAGGCCGCGTCGGTCGGGTCGACGTACCAGAAGTTGAGGCCGGCGTAGACCACCGCGCACGCCGCGACGAAGGCGGAGAACCAGCCCAGGCCCGTGCCGTCGAGGCCGGCCAGCAGGTTGATCCCCACGTACAGGTACGTGAACCCGAACAGGTAGAGACCCGACGCGTTCAGCGTGATCGCCGCGTCGTTCCCGGCGGTGAAGATCAGGTACGTGGGTGTGACGACCTGCAGGGCCCCCACGAACAGGTTCAGCGGGGCCGCGGCGCGCGGGTCCACCCGCCCCAGCAGCATGAGGCCGTTGACCACGAGCACGGCCCCGACGTAGAGCAGTCCGACGCTTCCCATCTGCGCTCATCTCCTCGCGTCCGGCACGGGCGGGTGCATCCCCCGTGGGGCCGGCGGAGCGCACGGCCCGGCCCGCACCGACGGGCCGGGGCGGGCCCCCACCGGCTGCGCGCGCGGCCCGGACCAGGAGCGAGGTGGCGCGCCGCGGCTCGGCGCCGGGGGCGGGCAGGGCCGCCCGGGACCGGTGGTCATCGTCGACCTCCCAGCCGGTCGGGACGCCGCGCCGGGGGCACGGCGCCGCTCATCGACCGCGTTGCGCGACGACGATGCTGCCGCGGCCGAGCGGGCGTCAATGCCGCCCCGGGCCGGACCCGGCGGTCCGCTCCCCGGCGGCGCCCGGCCCCGCGCGTCCTCACGCGGCGACCACGGGTCACCGCGGACGGCGAACCTCAGCCGGGCGGCGGCTGCGCCGGACCGGCCGGCCGGTCGCCCGCGGCGGCGTCGTCCTCGGCGAGCGCGTCGTCCTCGGCGAGCGCGTCGTCGAGGAGCGCGGCGTCGAGAAGTGCGGCGAGGCCGTCGATGCTGCGGTGCGGCCCGCGGGTCCGGTGCACGACCGGCTCCGGGTCGGCGCCGTCGGCGGCGAGCGCCACGGTGAGGTCGTGCACGGTGCGCAGCACGGCCTTGCCGAAACGGTCGGCCGCCTCGTGCTGCTCCACCCGGGGCCGCGCGTCGTCGTCCACCACCCCAGTGTCGCCCCGTGCCGGGGCCGCCGTCGTCCGCGGGTGGCCGGGAGCCCGGCATGACGCGGCGGCACGCTGGGTAGGTCCTCCGGGCGGCCTCGAGCACCTGGGGGCGCACGCGCGCACGGAGAAGAGGGGTCCGTGGACAGCCGGATCGAGGTCAGCTGGACCTGTCGCGAGTGCGAGGTCGGCGGGCAGGACGCCGAGGAGGACGTCGGGGAGGACCCGACGTGCTGGTACTGCGAGGGACCGGTCGTGGTGACCGCACGCCCCACGGTCCGGACCCTGAGCGGTCCGGACGCCGCGTAGACGCCCGGACCGCCCGGTGTCACCCGTGTCGCGGGCCGCGGCCGGGTGACGTCACGAGGTCACGGCGCACTGCCCCCGGTCGGCCTTGACGGGGCCCGACGCCGACGGCTTGACGTCGAAGTCGAAGATCGCCGTCGGGAGGTACAGCGAGCAGCAGGCGTTCGGGATGTCGACGACCCCGCTGACCCGGCCCTCGATCGGCGCCGATCCGAGGAGCAGGTACGCCTGCTCCCCCGAGTAGCCGAACTTCTTCAGGTACTCGACGGCGTTGAGGCAGGCGTTGCGGTAGGCCTGCGTGGCGTCGAGGTAGAGGTTGCGGTCGTCACGGTGGTCCACCGAGACCCCGATGAAGGTGAGGAACTCCGAGTAGCGGGGCTCGACGTTGCCCGGCATGAAGATCGGGTTGGTCGTCACCCCGTAGGTCTCCATGCCGCCCTTGATGAGGTCGATGTGGAAGTCGATGAACCCGCCCATCTCGATGGCGCCGCAGAAGGTGATCTCGCCGTCGCCCTGGCTGAAGTGCAGATCGCCGCCGGAGAGCTTGGCGTCCTTCACGTGCACCGGGTAGAACACCCGCGACCCGCGGGTGAAGTTCTTGATGTCGTGGTTGCCGCCGTTCTCGCGGGCCGGCACCGTGCGCGCGCCGTCGCGGGCGATGCCGTCGGCGACGTCCCCGCTGGCCTGGCCCGCCAGGGTGTTGTCCACGAGGGGCGGCAGCGCCAGCGGGGGAACGCGGTCGGGGTCGGTGTCGATCAGGGCCCGCTCGCGCGCGTTCCACCGTCCGAGGAGCTCGGCCGACGGCGCCGTCCCGAACAACCCCGGGTGGGTGATGCCGGTGTAGCGGACGCCCGGGATGTGCCGGGAGGTGGCCACCTGGCCCTGGAAGTCCCAGATCGCCTTGTACGCGTCGGGGAAGTAGTCGGTCAGGAACCCACCGCCGTTGGCCTTGGCGAACACGCCGGTGTACCCCCACCCCTGCCCCGGGGCGTCGCCGAACTCCTGCGGCGCCTGCACCGGGCCCAGGTCGAGGATGTCGACGACCAGCAGGTCGCCGGGCTCGGCGCCCTCGACCCCGATCGGGCCGCTGAGCATGTGGGCGTGGGTCAGGTCGACGTCGCGGACGTCGTTGGCCGAGTCGTTGTTGCCGATCTGGCCGTCGGTCCACTCACGGCACTCGACCCGGATGTTCTGCCCGGGCCGCACCATCGTGGCGACGGGGACGTCCGGGTGCCAGCGGTTGTGCCCGGGCACCGCCTGGTCGCGCATCGACTTGGCCTGGTCGACGGTGAACAACACGTCTGGCATGTCCCCCACGCTCCGATCTGCGTTGACGGTGTGCGTGACCCGCGGTCTGCGGGCCGTCTGTCGGGGGTGGCCCGGGAGACGTGCCCCCGGGTCCGCCCCGGTGGTGGTGGCACGCACGGGGTCCCGGCGGGCCACCGGCGCTCAGGGCCGGGGCAGCGCGCTCCAGCGCGGGTCCCGCGGCGTCGGCCGGCTCGCCCGGGGCGGCACCGCCGTGGTGATCTCCGGGGCGTCCCGGCTGGCCTCCTCGCGCAGCCGGGCCGCGGCCACGGGCGCCGCCGTCCGGCTCAGCAGGGGGGTGGTGTACACCCGGCGGCCGGGAGCCCCGCAGGCCGGGCAGTCGCTCACCGGTTCCGCGGTGCCGATGGGCCGCCGGACCTCCCACGGGCCGCAGCCGGTGCACCGGTAGAGGTAACCCGCCATGGAGGTCCTCCGGGGACGTACCGGGCCCTGCTCTCGGGTGAGCCGCGAAGCTAGCCGCCGCCCGACGTGCCCCGCGAGGCCTCCCGGGCTCGCGGGACGAACGGACCGAAGCGTCCCGCGCGTCGCTACACCCGGACGCACGCGGGTGACCGGGGGGTACCCGGCCTGCGTCAGCCGGCCGCGTCCGGCGAGGGCGGCGCCGAGCCGCCCTCCGGGCCGCGGCCGGAGAGGACGGCCACGATCGCCTCGCGGTCGGCGGCCGAGGGCAGGCCCCAGCCGGGCTCGTAGCCGTACACCTCCCCCAGCGGCCGGGAGCCGGTGCGCCCGTCGAGGATCTCCACCGAGGAGACGTCGATCAGCCCCGGGTGCTCCACCCCGCAGGCCTCGGCCACCCGGTACAGGTCGCGGCGCAGCGTCTGCACGTAGTTGGCCATCCGCACCGCCTTGCGGGCCGGGTCCAGCCCGTGCGCCAGCCAGGCGTTCTGGGTGGCCACCCCGGTCGGGCAGGTGTCGGTGTGGCACTTCTGCGCCTGGATGCAGCCGATGGCGAGCATCGCCTCGCGGCCGACGTTGACCATGTCGCAGCCGAGGGCGAACGCCACGATCGCGTTGTCGGGGAGGCCGAGCTTCCCGGCGCCGATGAAGGTGACGTCCTCGTGCAACCCGGCGCGGGCGAACACCGAGTAGACGCGGGCGAAGCCGAGCTGGAAGGGCAGCGACACCGAGTCGGTGAAGATCAGCGGCGCGGCTCCGGTGCCCCCCTCCCCGCCGTCGACGGTGACGAAGTCGACCCCGCGGCCGGTCCGGGACATCAGGTCGGTCAACTCGTGCCAGAACGCCATGTCGCCGACGGCGGACTTGATCCCCACCGGCAGCCCGGTCTCGGCGGCCAGCATCTCGACCCAGTCCAGCATGCTGTCGGTGTCGGAGAACTCGGCGTGCCGGGACGGGCTGATGCAGTCCACGCCCTCGGGCACCCCGCGCGCCGCGGCGATCTCGGCGGAGACCTTGGCCGCGGGCAGGAGCCCGCCGAGCCCGGGCTTGGCGCCCTGGCTGAGCTTGACCTCGATCGCCCGCACCGGCGCCGCCGCGACGAGGTCCTTGAGCCGCTCCAGGTCGAAGCGGCCCCGCTCGTCCCGGCACCCGAAGTAGGCGGTGCCGATCTGGAACACCAGCTCGCCGCCGTGCCGGTGGTAGCCGGAGATCCCGCCCTCCCCGGTGTTCTGCAGGCACCCGGCCAGCGCCGCCCCGCGGTTGAGCGCCTCGACGGCGGCCCCGGACAGCGAGCCGTAGCTCATGGCCGAGATGTTGACCACCGACGCCGGCCGGAAGGCCCGCGCCCGGCCGCGCGGGCCGCCGAGCACCTTGGCGGCGGGCAGCCCCACCGCGTGCCCGGCGTGCGGGTCCGAGGGCGGCACGGCCCGCCCGAAGGTCCGGTGGTTGATCACCGGGTAGCCGGCGGTGAACTCCAGGTCGTTGTCGGTGCCGAAGCCGAAGTAGTTGTTGGCCTGCTTGGCCGAGGCGTAGACCCACCGCCGCTGGTCGCGGGTGAAGGGCCGCTCCTCGTTGTTGCCGGCGACCAGGTACTGCCGCAGCTCCGGCCCGATCGACTCGATGAGGTAGCGGGCGTGGCCGACGACCGGGAAGTTGCGCAGCAGGGTGTGCTCCCGCTGCAGCAGGTCCCGCGCCGCCAGCCCCGCCAGGCCGGCCAGCCCGGCGACGGCGGCCCGAGCTCCCGTGCGCATGGGCGCACCTCCTCTCAGAGGAACAGGCTCAGCACGAGGGCCAGCACGAACCCGATGGTGCCGAGCAGGGTCTCCATCACGGTCCAGGTCTTGAGCGTCGTCTTCTCGTCCATCCCGAAGAACCGGCTGACCAACCAGAACCCGGAGTCGTTGACGTGCGAGAGGACGGTGGCGCCGCCGGCGATGGCGATGACGATGAGCGCCAGGTCGGCCGAGCTGAGCCCGTCGGTGGCCGCCACGACCGGCGCGATGAGGCCGGCGGCGGTGGTGAGCGCGACGGTCGCCGACCCCTGGGCGACCCGGATGAGCGCGGAGATGACGAACGCGGCCACGATGACCGGCAGCCCGATGTCGCCGAGGACGTCGGCGAGGGCCTCGCCGATGCCGCTGGCCCGCAGCACGCCGCCGAACATGCCGCCGGCGCCGGTGATGAGGATGATCGCGCAGACCGGGCCGAGGGCGCTGTTGACCACCGACTCGACCTCCGCGCCGCTGTCGCCGCGCCGCCGGCCCAGCACCCACATGGCCACCAGCACGGTGATCAGCAGGGCGATGGGGGTGGCCCCGATCAGCTGCCCCCACCGGACGACCAGCGACTCCTCGTCGATCGTCCCGTTGGTCGCGAGGGTGCTCAGCCCGGTGTTGACGAAGATCAGCACCATCGGCAGGAGCAGCAGCGAGAGGACGGTGGCGAACCGGGGCGGCGCCGGGCGGGTCGCGGTGCGCGCTGAACCGGCGCCGGCGATCCCCGGGGAGGTGCCCTCGACCGACGGGTCGGGGGCGTTGTCGGCCGTCCGCTGGTCGGCGAGGATCTCCGGCACCGGCAGCTCGAACCGCTTGCCCGCCCACAGGCCGAAGAGGTAGCTGCCGAGGAACCAGGTCGGGACGCCGATGAGCAGGCCGAAGACCAGCACCAGCCCGATGTCGGCGCCGACCAGTTCGGCGGCGGCCACCGGCCCGGGGTGCGGCGGCACGAAGGCGTGCATGACCGCGAACGCGCCGGCGACCGGCAGCCCGTAGGTCAGCAGCGACCCGCCCAGCCGCCGGGCCACCGTGAAGACGATCGGCAGGAAGACGACCAGGCCGGCGTCGAAGAAGATCGGGAAGCCGAACAGCAGCGCGGCGACGCCGAGCGCCAGTGGCGCCCGCTGCTCACCGAAGCGGTTGATCAGGCTGTCGGCGAGCACCTGCGCCCCACCGCTGTGCTCGAAGAGCCGGCCCAGCATCGCGCCGAGGCCGACGAGCAGCGCCACGCTGGCCAGGGTCGTGCCGAAGCCCGAGGTCATCGTGTCGACGATGTCGGCCAGCGGGACCTGGGCCGCGAGCGCCACCAGGAGGCTGACCAGGATCAGCGCGACGAAGGCGTGCAGCTTCAGCTTCATGATCAGGAAGAGCAGGAGGCCGACGGCCGCGACGGCGATCAGGAGCAGCGGCCCGGCGCCCAGCGTCGGTTCGACCTCGGGCATGGCGTTACCTCCAGGCGGTCACACGACGTCGGCAGCGGCGTCGTCCAGGGCGTCCAGCGTGGTGAGGACCTCGGTGAGGGCCTCGGTGGAGCGGTCGACCAGCGGGCGCAGCGAGCGGTAGACCGCCACCGCGTCCGGGTCGGGGACGATCGGGTCGTGCACCTCGACGAGCGTGGTGGCGCGGTCGAGGTCGGGCAGCCCCCCGAGGGCGTGCAGGCCGAGCAGGCAGGCGCCGAGGCCGGTCCCCTCCGGGGAGTCGGCGACCCGCACCGGGAGGTCGAGGGCGGCGGCGAGGGTGCGCACCCAGAGGTCGGAGGCGACCGCCCCGCCGGTGGCCCGCACCTCGCACACCGGGACGCCGGTGCCGACGCACGCGTCCCGCACGAGCGCGAGCTGCTGGCACACCCCCTCCACCGCCGCCCGGACCAGGTGGGCGCGCCGGTGCTCGCGGCGCAACCCGATGAAGGCCCCGCGCAGCCCGGCCCGCCACCACGGGGCCCGCTCGCCCAGCAGGTAGGGCAGGCACAGCAGCCCCGAGCTGCCGACCGGAACCGAGCCGGCCTCCTCGAGCAGCCGGGCGTCGAGCGCGTCGGCCTCCTCCCCCTCGGGCGGGTCGGCGCCCGGGTCGGTGGCCAGCGCCTGCGCGGCCCAGCGGACCACCGACCCACCGTTGTTGATCGCGCCGCCGACCACCCACGCGTCGTCGGTCAGCGCGTAGCAGAACAGGCGCCGGGCGGGGTCCACCGTGGGCTCCGGGACGACGACCCGCATCGCGCCGCTGGTGCCGAGCGAGACCGCGGCGACCTCGGGGCGCACCGCGCCGACCCCCAGGTTGGCCAGCACCCCGTCGGAGGCGCCCAGCACCACCGGCAGGCCGGCCGGCAGGCCGGTGGCCTCGGCGACCTCCCGGCGCAGCCCGGGCAGCACCTCCGTCGTCGGGCGCACCTCGGCCAGCTGGCCGGGCCGGACGCCGGCGATGCCCATCGCCTCCTCGTCCCAGTGCCCGGCCCGGATGTCGTAGAGCCCGGTGGCCGAGGCGCAGGAGCGGTCGACCAGGTGGGCCCCGCCGCACAGCTCGGCGACGACCAGCTCCTTGACCCCGCCCCAGCGGGGCACCCCGGCCACCCGCTCGGCGTCCTCGGCCCGCTCCCAGGAGAGCTTCACCAGCGGGGACATGGGGTGGACCGGGGTGCCGGTGCGCTCGTGCAGGGCCCCCGCCCGGCCGTCGGCGACGAGGGCCCGGGCCCACGCGGCCGCCCGGTTGTCGGCCCACGTCACCACCGGGCCCAGCGGGGCGCCGGCGTCGTCCATGGGCACGGTGCCGTGCATGGCCGCCGACAGGCTGACGCCGACGACCCGGTCGCCGCGGTCGCGGGCGGCCGCGGCCACCTCGGCGAGCGCCTCGACCGCGGCGGTCCGCAACCGGTCGGCGTCCAGCTCGGCGCGGCCGGGTCCGGGGACCAGCAGCGGGTAGCCCACGCTGGCGAGGTCCCGGACCCGCCCGTCGTCGCCGGCCGTGACGGCCTTGGTCGCCGTGGTGCCGGAGTCCAGCCCGACGACGACGTCCACGACACCCTCCCCGGTCCGGCGCTGCCCGCGTCCCGATCGTGGGGGGAACCCCGGGCGCGCGCCACCGGGGGATCAGGACGCGAGCCGCTCCGGGGGCAGGTCGGTGGCGTCCTCCGCGGCCACCGCGGCGAGCACCCGCAGGGCGTCGTCGACCTGCGCGGTCAGCCGGTGCAGGGCCGCGCGCGCCTGGTCGCGGCGGCGCTGGAGGTCCTCCACCTCGGCGCGGGCCGCGGCCAGCCGGGCGGTGCAGTCGGCGTCGACCGCGGCGCGGACCCGCTCGGCCTCCGCCGCGACCTGCTCGGCGGCGGTGACCGCCTGCCGCTCGCGCTCCTCGGCGGCCTCGGCCGCGAGCCGCTGCCGCTCGGCGGCCGAGGCGGCGGCCAGGCGGTCGCGCTCGGCCGCCGCCTCGGCGAGGACCCGGTCGGCCTCGGCGCGGGCCGAGCGCAGCTGCTCGACGGCCTGCTCCCGCAGCGCGTGCGCCTCGGCGGACACGCGGGCGGCCTCGTCGGCGGCGGCCTGCTCCGCGGCGGCCGCCCGCCGGAGCACCGCGTCGGCCTCGCCCCGGACCTCCTCGAGCAGCCGGTCGGCGTCCGCGCGGGCCGCTGCGGTGACCCGGCCGGCCTCGCCGCGGGCGGCCCCGGTCACCCGGCCGGCCTCGTCGCGGGCGGCCCCGGTGACCCGGCCGGCCTCGTCGCGGGCCTCCTCGAGCAGGCGCTCGGCGTCGGCCTGGGCGGCCTCGGTCAGCCGGGCCGCCTCGTCGGCGGCCAGCCGGAGGATCTCGCCCACCCGCTCGGACACGCGGACGAGCTCACGGCCCTCCGGCGAGACGGTCAGCAGCCCCCGGGCGGCGTCCAGCTCCGCCGAGCAGGTCCCCAGCCGGTGCACCAGGTCCTCGGCCTCGCGGCGGGCGGCCAGCAGCTCCCCCTCGGCCCAGGACACGTAGTTGTCGACCTGCAGGCGGTCGTAGCCGCGCAGCGCCGAGCGGAAGGCCGGTCGGGACTCCAGCACCTGGTCCAGGTCGCCGGTGAGGTTGGGATGGCGGATCGCCCCCGTGCGGGGGGGCGGGGCGGGCGACCGGGTGCCCCCGGTCGTCGCGTCCTCGGTGGCCGGGTTCAGGGGCCGTCGGTTCACGGGACCTCCTCTCGGTCCCGCGCCCGGTCGGGATCGGCCGTCCGGGCGGGGGAGCGCCTGTGGGTGCGGCAGGTGCCCGGAGGGTCGCAGGGCGTGCGGCGCCGTGGCAGGCGAACCGGGACGCCGGGCGACGGCGCACCGGGGACACGACCGCGGAACCGACGGCGAGTAGGCGATCGATCACCTCACGTGATCGGTCAGGGCTGCTCCCCCGGCCGCCCGGCGGGGTAGGCCGAGCGCCCGCGCAGCCGCGCCCCGACCGCGACCAGCAGCGGCGCCAGCACCACGCCGTCGCGGGCCAGCCGGGCCCGCAGCTCGCGGCGGTGCCGGAGCACCCCGACCAGGCCGACGGCCCAGAAGACGTACTGCACGGCGAACGCGGCGCGGAAGGCGTCCAGGGAGTAGTCGGTGGAGGCGCCCGGGGTCAGCAGGTCGAGCACCGCACCGATGGCGAGGATGGTGAGCAGCGAGGCCAGGAAGCCGCCGACGTTGACCACCCCGCTGGCGCTGCCCTGCCGCTCGGCCGGGTTCCAGGTGCGGGCGAAGTCGAAGCCGATCATCGACCCGGGGCCGTTGGTGCCGAGCACGACGACCAGCAGCACGAGCACGGGCAGCGGGGCGCGGCCGGGCCACAGGAGCACGAGGGTCCAGGCGGCCGCGGTGAGGGCGAGGATCGAGAACACCAGCACCGAGCGGCGCAGCGGCCAGCGCCCGCAGAGCCGGCCCAGCAGGGGGCCCACGCCGATGCCCACCACGACCAGCACGGTGAGCAGCCCGGCGGCGACCGCGGGCTGCAGGCCCTGGCCGACGACGAGGAACGGGTAGCCCCACAGCAGGGCGAACACGGTCCCCGAGAACTGGGTGACCAGGTGGGTGTAGAGGCCGATGCGGGTGCCCGGCTCCCGCCAGGTGAGCGCCAGCCCGCGCCGGACCTCGGCCAGCCCCGCCGGCGTGGCCGGCGCCGTGCCGGGCGGCGCGTCGCGCAGCGCGACCAGGACGAGGACGGCGACCAGCACGCTCACCGCCGCCGCGCCGAGGAAGGTGGCCTCCCACGAGGTGGCGTGCAGCAGGGCGACGAGGGGGTAGGCGGCCACGATCTGGCCGAGCTGGCCGAACTGCCCGGTCAGCTGGGTGATGAGCGGGACCCGCGGGCCGGGGAACCAGAACCCGATCACGCGCAGCACGCTGACGAAGGTCATGGCGTCGCCCGCGCCGACGAGCACACGGGCGGCCACCGCGGTCGGCACGTCCCCGGCGAGGGCCAGCAGCGCCTGCCCGGCGGCCATCGTGAGCGCCCCGGCCAGGATGAGCCGCCGGGAGCCGAACCGGTCCAGCGCGACCCCGACCGGCACCTGCAGCCCCGCGTAGACGACCAGCTGCAGGACGACGAACAGCGAGATCGCCGAGGCGCCGGCGGCGAAGCGCTCCTGGGCCTCGACCCCGGTGACGCCGAGGGAGGCCCGGTGGAACACCGCGACCGCGTAGGCCACCAGGGCCACCGCCCAGACGGTGTAGGCGCGGGCCGTCGGGCGGGCGGCGGTCGGCGTGGTCACCCTCCGGAGGACGCCCCTGCGGCCGGGAACATTCCGCCCGGCCCCGTGAGACCCCTCACCGGCCGGTGCGCGGCCCGCGGCAGCAGCCGGGTGAGCGCTCCGCGCGGCAGGCCGTGCACCAGCTCCAGCCGCTGGCAGGCCGCCGGCGACGGGCGACCCGCCCCGGTCTCCCAGCGGCGCACCACCCGGCCCGGCACGGCCAGCCGCCGGCCCAGGGCGGCCGCGGACCAGCCCGCGGCCTGCCGGAGGGCGGTCAGCAGCTGCGCCAGCTCGTCGGGCCGCCACGCCGACGGGCGCGGCAGCGCGGGCAGCCGCACCCCGGTGGCGGCGAGGACGACCGGCAGCGGCCGCCGCAGCAGCCGGCAGAGCGGCCGGACGGCGACCCGCGGGACCGGGCGGGTCCCCGCCTCCCAGTGCGCCACCGTGCGGGTGCTGACGCCCAGGTGCAGGGCCAGCTCCCGCTGGGTGAGGCCGGCGGCGCGGCGCAGCCCGGCCGGCGTCGGCGCCGGGGCGGGCTCCTCCCGGGGCGGCCGGGCCGCCCCGGCGAGCAGCTGCGGGACGGCGAGGCCGAGGGCGCCGGCCACCGCGGCCAGGCGGTCCCGCGGCACGCGGACCCGGCCGTTCTCCCACTGGTGCACCGTCGTCGCGCCGATGCCGACCGCCGTGCGGAAGGCGCGCTGGGAAAGCCCCCGGCGGCGGCGGAGGGCGCCGAGGCCGGGCAGCCTGGTGCCGTCGGAGCGGCGCGGCGGGCTCCCGGCCAGGACGTCGGCCGCCCGCGCCGGGTCCAGGTGCAGGGCGGCGGCCAGCCGCGGCCACACGTCGGGGGCCGGCGTGCGGACCCCGTTCTCCCACCGGGAGACCGTGGAGGGGGCGACGCCGACCTTGCGGGCCAGCTGGGTCGTGGTCAGCCCGGCCGCCAGCCGGGCCCGGCACAGGGGCGAGGCGCCCGCCCCGCCCGAGGTGCGCACCGTGCGGACGCGGTCGGGACCGGCCAGCGCGCGCAGCCGGGCCGGGTCGAGGTCGAGCACGCGGCCCACCGCGGGCAGGTGCACCGGCTGGGGGCAGACGCCGTCGACCTCCCAGCTGCGCAGGGTGGTGTGCGCGACGCCGAGCCGGCGCGCCGCGGCCAGCCGGCTGAGCCCCGCGCCGGTGCGCCAGGCGACCAGGGCCGGGCCGAGCCCGGGGGCTGCGGTCACCGGGTCAGACGTCGGTGACGCGGATGCCGGCGTGGGCCTTGTACCGGCGGTTGACCGACACCAGGTTCACCGTCAGCGCCTCCACCTGCGCGGCGTTGCGCAGCCGCCCCGCGTACACCCCGCGCATC